>JBDUEE010000114.1:0-3787 GCA_040002615.1 Chloroflexota bacterium
ACCTTGTCGCCGGTCCGCAGCCCGAAGCGGCGCACCTGCGACGAGCTGACGTAGATGTCGTCGTTGGACGGCATCACGCCGTGGCGGCGAAGGAAGCCGAAGCCCTCGTCGACGATCTCCAGGATGCCTGTGGCGATACCGGGTTGGCCGTTCAGCTCGCGGCGCGCCTGGCTTGGCGCTATCGGAACGATGTCGAGCAGCTTGAGCACCAGGTCCGAATGCTCAAGCTCGTCGGAACCCTCCACCCCATGCTCGGCCGCCATCTCGCGCAGCTCTTCGACGTCCTTGGCCTGTAGATCGGCCAGGTTCATGCCGCCCTCGAAGTCGTCGGTCGGGAATGGGCCGGCATAGATGGACGAGTACTGGCCGGATGAGAAGTGGTTGCGTCGCTGGAAGGCAGGGCGGGGCTGCTGGCGGCGCGGAGCACCACCACCATCCTGGCGCCGCCGCGGGCGCCCTCGACGTTGGGCTCGAGTTTCGTCGCTCATTGCTGCCTCGGCTGCCGGAATTGCATGGTAGGAGGTGACCTCGCTCAGCTGTGGGAAAGTCTCGGGTGCGGCCCGCACGCCCCCATCCCTCGGCGAGGGAGGAGGTCAAGCGTGTCCGGGCAGGGACGCGCGGCGGTACGGGGTCAGACCTTGCGGGTCCCAGCGCGGGTGGTGATGTTGGGCCCGCCGTATCCGCTCATTTCGCCGATGAGCAGGGTCCTGATCTGACGCAGGACCGGCCGCCAGTCCAAATGATCATACCCGAGATGCGCAACCACGTCCTGCGCATTCCACTGCTGGCCGCGGGACCAGCTGCGCCGCAACGCGTCGCCAGCCCCCGAGCTGGTCCACCACGCCTCGCCGTGGTTGGCGCGCAGCCAGGCGCTGAGGCTGCCCTCGACCATGATGGAGCGGATGTAGCGCGCCACGTACAGCCCGTCGTCGACGTGGAGGTACTTCTCCGGCGCATAGCGGACGCCAAGGGTCAGCCCCAGCATGCCGGCCCATTGCTCGCGCGCCAACCCGATGTCATCGGTGCGATGCAGGTACAGCTCGTAGATCAGGCCGGCGGCCATGCGACGCAGGAGATGCAGGTACCAGAACGCGCTGAAATCGGCGTAGGCAAGGGCATCGGACTCCGGCATGCCGATGATGCCGCGGAGCCAGGCGGGCTCGCCCACGGTCCGTTCGAACAGGTGCCCGTAGCCCTCGGTCAGGCTGTTGTCACCCAGCAGGCGATAGGGCGCGGGCAGGTCGCGGGCCACGTGGGCAAAGTGCTCCGCGTGCCCGGCCTCGTGCAGCAGCGCCGCGTAGTCGTCCCAGCCGCCCCTCGGCTGGATGACCAGCCGCACGTCGTCCGGCACATGGACCGCGGCGCAGAAGGCGCGCGGCGACTTCCGGGGTCGTGGCTGGATGTCCAGCATGATGTTCGACTGTGCGGCAAGGTCGATCCCCATGCCCGAAAGGGTCGCCTGCAGGACCGACAGCATCCGGTTCGCATCGAACCAGCGGTCCCATTGCGCGCCACGTATCACGTGGTCCAGGTCGATCGCCGAAGCATCTCCCTGCTCGATGTCGATCTCGGCCAGGTTGCGCCGCAGCGCGGCGAAGTAGACGGTCTCCGAATCCGCCAGGAAGGCGCGCATCTCGGCGGCCAGCTCGTCCGGGTCGAAGCCGGCCGTTGACGCAACCAGGTCAGGGACATCGGCGTAGCCCAGCTCTTTGACCGCTGCCCGGATGCCGGCCTGGCGCTGCTCGCGCAGCGGGTTGAGGGCCTCCACCGCTTCGAGGTAGGAGGCGGCCAGCGCGTTGCGCTCGGTGCGATTGGCGATGTCGGCGGCGCGGTTCGAGACCTGGCGATACGGGATCCGTTCGCCGCGCCAGACGATGACCGCCTCGGACTCGGCGTTCTCCAACTGCTCGGTGAGCTCGACGACCTGTGCCGACAGGTGCTCGCCGAGCGCGAAGCGCAGCAGCTCCATGGCCTGGTGGCCCTGCTCGTTATCGGGCTCCGCAAGCTTGCGCAGCGCGTCGATCCAGTCGCGCGCGAAGAGCGTGGCGTGCTCGGCGTAGATGGCGGGCAGACCCATCGTCTCCTCGAGCCCGGCCTGCTGCTGGTAGTAGGCCTCTTCCACCTGCGCGTGGAAGCGCTCCAGCTGCCCGATATAGGTCTTCAGCTTGAACACCGACCGCGTCCGGGTCGCCATTAGCTCAGGCGCTGCTCTCGGCAGCGGCGCTGCGCGCCTTGGCCGATAGGTTGACCTTGGTCGCCTTGCCGCCATCGGCCGATACGCTGGCATCGGTCGGCAATCCGGCCTGGGCGGCGGCCGCGCCGACGAAGTCGCGGAACAGCGGATGCGGGCGGTTCGGCCGGCTCTTCAGCTCGGGATGGGCCTGGGTGGCCACGAACCAGGGGTGGTCGCGCAGCTCGATGTACTCCACCAGCCGCCCGTCGGGCGACACGCCGCTGAACCACATGCCCGCCTCGCCTAGCCGGTCGCGGTAGGCGTTGTTGACCTCGAAGCGATGCCGGTGCCGCTCGTACGCGATCTCCGTGTCATAGGCGTCCCGCACGTGAGAGCCCTCCTCCAGCCGCGCCGGATAGAGGCCCAGCCGCATGGTGCCGCCCTTATCGGTGACATCGGCCTGGTCAGGCATGAGGTCGATGACCGGATGCTCGGTGAACACGTTGAACTCGCTGCTGTTGGCATCGGGGTTGTCGAGCGCCATGCGGCCGAACTCGATCACCGCGCACTGCAGACCAAGGCACAGTCCCAGGAAAGGGATCCGCTGCTCGCGCGCCCATCGAATGGCCCGCACCTTGCCCTCCACGCCGCGGTAACCAAAGCCGCCGGGCACCAGCACACCGGCCACGCCCTTCAGCTCGTCTTCAACCTGCTCCGGCTCCATGCGCTCCAGCTGCTCGGAGCCGATCCATCGCACCTTGACCTCAACCCGGTGGTGCAGCGCCGCGTGCTTCAGCGCCTCGGTCACGCTGATGTAGGCATCCGGCAGCTCGGTGTACTTGCCCACGATCGCGATCTCCAGCTCGGGGCGGGGAGCGCGGATGCGCGCAACCAGGTCCTGCCAGTCGGCCAGGTCCGGTTCCGAGGCCGGGATATCCAGCTCGCGAGTGATCAGCTTGCCCAGCCCGGCGCGCTCCAGCAGCAGCGGCACCTCGTAGATGCTGCGTGCGGTGCGCAGCGGGATGACGGCATGCACGTCGACATCAGTGAACAGGCTGACCTTGTCCATGATCTCGTCGTCGATCGGCTCGTCGCTGCGCAGGACGATCACATCCGGCTGGATGCCGATGCCTCGCAGCGTGCTGACGCTGTGCTGGGTGGGTTTCGTCTTCAGCTCGCCGGTGGCGCCGATCTGCGGCAGCCAGGTGACGTGCACGTACAGCACGTTGCGTCGGCCGACGTCCTTGCGCATCTGACGGATCGCCTCCAGGAACGGCAGCGACTCGATGTCGCCCACCGTGCCGCCGACCTCGACAATGACCACGCCATGCGCCGCCAGCCCGCTGGCCGCCACGCTTCCCGTCCCCTCGCGCGCCACGCGCGCGATGCGCTCCTTGATCTCGTTGGTGATGTGCGGGATGACCTGCACCGTGCCGCCCAGGTAGTCCCCTCGGCGCTCCTTGGCGATCACGCTCTGGTAGATGCGCCCGGTGGTGACGTTCGAGGCCTGCGACAGGTTCTCGTCGATGAAGCGCTCGTAGTGGCCCAGGTCGAGGTCGGTCTCGGCGCCGTCATCGGTCACGAACACCTCGCCGTGCTGGTACGGCGACATGG
>JBDUEE010000115.1:0-4658 GCA_040002615.1 Chloroflexota bacterium
GATGCTGTGGATGAAGTCGATGCCCTCCGAGCGCTGGATGGCCGCCACCGGAGCGGCGGTGGTGGCCGTCTCACTGCTGGGCATGTTTCATCTCACCGTCGGCGGCGGAAGCGGCGCCATCCGGCGGAACGAGGGCGGCGGCGCGATTGGCTATGGGATCAGCTGGCTGCTCACCAGCGCCATCGGCCAGGTCGGCGCATGGGCCGTCCTGATCGTGCTCTTCGTGGTCGGCATGCTCCTCTACTTCAACATGACTGTTGGCGACCTGGTGGCGGCCTGGCTCCAGCGCCGCGAGGATCGCGAAGACCTGGTCGCGGCAGAGGCGCGCCAGGCGGCGCGAGCCCATCCGCGCGCGGAGCCGATGCCCGTTGCGCCGCCGGAACCCGCCAGCCGCAGCATCCTGGACCGCATGCGCGCGGCGCTGGGCGGCACGGCCGACGAGGATGAGCCGCCGCTGATCGTGCGACGTGCAAGGCCGGAGGGCGCCGCAGCCTCTGCGGTCCTGGTTGCCGCCAGCGTGCCCCCGGCGGCGGTGCCGCTTCCCGCTGCCGCGGAGCCGCCTCCAATGGCGGCGATCGGCGTCGAAGCCCTCGAGACGGAGGAGGAGCAGCACCTGGGCGAGGTGAGGGTGACCGGCGGCGTCGATGCCGCGCTGGAGGCCGGCGAGCGCGCCTGGCAGCTGCCGGAGCTTGACCTGCTGGCCGATGCTCCGGCCAGCAGCGCCGCGCAGCTGGACCTCACCACCAAGGGCAAGCGCATCCAGGAGACGCTGGCGCATTTCGGCATCGGCGTGAAGGTGGCGCGCATCCAGGAGGGCCCGGTTGTCACCCAGTACGCCCTCGACGTCGAGCCGGGCATCAAGCTGTCACGTATCGAGGGCCTGGCCGACAACCTGGCGCTGGCCCTGGCCGCACGCTCGATCCGGATCCAGGCGCCCATCCCCGGTGAGCCATACGTTGGCATCGAGATTCCGAACAGCGCCTTCGACCTGGTGACGCTGAAGGAGGTGCTGGCCTCACCGAACTTCGAGGCGGCCGGTGCGCAGAGCAAGCTCGCCTTTGCGCTGGGCCAGGACGTGGCCGGCCAGCCATTCAGCGCCGACCTGTCGCGAATGCCGCACGTGCTCATTGCCGGCGCCACCGGGTCGGGCAAGAGCGTCTGCGTCAACGCCATGGTCTGCTCACTGCTGATGCGGGCGACGCCGACCGAGGTGAAGCTGATCATGATCGACCCGAAGCGGGTCGAGATGGCGCAGTACAAGGGCATCCCGCACCTGTTGACGGAGGTGATCGTCGAGCCGAACAAGGCGGTCAACGCCCTGAAGTGGACGGTCGGCACCATGGAGGCGCGCTATCACGAGTTCGCTCAGCGCGGTGTCCGCAACATCGCGGCATTCAACGAGGCCCTGCGCGCCGGCGAGCCGCGGATGCCGTACATCGTCATCGTCATCGACGAGCTGGCGGATCTCATGATCGTCAGCGCGTACGAGGTGGAGGCCACCATCACCCGCATCGCCCAGCTGGCGCGGGCGACGGGCATCCACCTGGTGGTGGCCACCCAGCGCCCATCGGTGCAGGTCATCACCGGCCTGATCAAGGCCAACATTCCGAGCCGCATCGCCTTCGCCATGACCTCCGGCATCGACTCGCGGACCATCCTGGACACTATCGGTGCAGAGGATCTGCTGGGCCGTGGCGACATGCTCTACCAGCCGATTGATGCGCCCCGGGCCGTGCGACTGCAGGGCGTGCTGGTCACCGACGAGGAGATCGACGAGGTGGCGCGTCATTGGCGCGGGCAGGGCGGGCCGCAGTATCGACCGGAGATCACTGCGCCAAAGCGCGACGGTCGGTCGGGCGGACGCCCCGGCGAGGGCGACGAGGAGGACGACGCCGATCAGCTCCTCCAGCAGGCGGTCGATATCGTGCGCCGCTCGGACAAGGCATCGGCTTCGCTGCTGCAACGACGGCTGCGCATCGGCTACGCTCGGGCGGCGCGCATCCTGGACCAGATGGAGGACCGCGGCATCGTTGGGCCGGCCGACGGCAGTCGCTTCCGTGAAGTGATGGTCACCAGTGACGGGTGGGGCAGAGAGATCGGCCCCGACGAGGGCGATGGGTGACCGACCAGGAGCAGAACAAGCTCGGTGAAGTGCTGCGCACCGCGCGAGAGGCGCGGGGCGTGGACCTGGCCCGCGTGGAACGGGACACCAAGATTCGGGCACGCTACCTGACCGCCCTGGAGACCGGCGACTATGCCGAGCTGCCGGGCGCGGTCTACACCAAGGGCTTCCTGCGCAACTACGGCGCCTACCTGGGCCTCGATCCCGAATACCTGGTCGACCTGTTTCGGCTGGAGAGTGCCCAGCCCACCACTGAGCGGCCGAGCGTGCCCGCTCCGCCGCGTCCCATCGCCACACGCCGCAGCCGACCGCTGGTTGTCACGCCCGGCGCCATCCTGGCCGCTCTGCTGACGGTGGGCGTGGCGGTCTTCATCATCTACCTCGTTGCCGAGTTCGTTACCTTTGCGCGGACGCCGGCCCTGACCGTGACCGATCCGGTCGGCGACATCGCCTCGTACAGCGAGATGGAGTACCTGATCGTGGGTGTCACCGAGCCGAACTCGCGCATCACCGTCGATGGCCTGCGCGAGAACCCGACCGCCATCGCGGACGCCAACGGCAACTTCGAGATCCAGATTGCGCTGGTCCCGGGCTCCAACGTCATCACCCTGAAAGCCCTCGATCCGGTCACCGGGCGGTACAGCCAGTCGGTCAGTCGCACCATCGTGGTCGGCCACAGCGGGCCTTCACCGACGCCCGGCGGCGGAGGGAACGCTTTCACCGCGCCCGGAGAGGGCGCGACCGTGCGCGACGCGGTCGCGGTCGCGGGCACGGCAGCCCCGGATGCCAGGCTGTCGGTGAGCGCGAAGCTGGTCGACGCTTCCGCTCCCACCATCCGCATCGAGTCGCTGACCGGCGAGGCGGTGCGCCTGCCCAGCCGAACGCCGTCTGCACCCGAGCCGCTCAGGCTGACCGCAAATGGCCAGGGTGAATTCAGCGGATCGCTCTCGCTGGCTCCGGGGACCTGGGACCTGACCCTGACGGCCGCTGACGCCGAGCCGGTCGTGCGCCGCGTGAAGGTGGCGGTCCAAACCGGCCTGCATGGAACGTTGATGGTGCGCGGCGGCTCCTCGTACCTGGAGCTCGACGAGGACGGCCAGCCAAAGCGGAACGTATCCGGCCGCGTCGCCGATGGCGGCGCCCGCATCACGATCAGTGCACGAGGGTCGCTGCGGGTCCGGGTGGGCAATGCCGGAGCGGTGCGGCTGGTGGTCAACGGAATCGAGCTTGGGGCAATGGGGAATTCGGGCGACGTCGTCGAATGGCGCATCACCCGCCGCTGACGGGCAAGATAGGAGCGCACACCGCAGCAACCGGAGCACGAAAGATGGCCGATTCCTCCTTCGACGTGGTGAGCGACTTCGACCAGCAGGAACTGGTCAATGCGCTCGACCAGGTCCGACGCGAGGTTGCAACGCGCTACGACTTCAAGGACGCCAAGGTGACGATCGAGCTCACCAAGACCGAGATCGTCCTGCAGGCCGATGACGAATACCGCGCCACCGCGGTCAAGGACCTGATCCAGTCGAAGGCCGTGCGCCGCAACCTGTCGCTCAAGATCTTCGACTGGGGCAAGCTTGAGACGGCCGCCGGTGGCACGGTGCGGCAGCACATAGCTCTCAAGCGCGGTCTGACCAGCGAGCAGGCCAAGGAGATCAGCAAGATGGTGCGCGAGGGCTTCCCCAAGGTGAAGCCGTCCATCCAGGGCGATGCGGTGCGCATCTCGGGCAAGAGCAAGGACGACCTGCAGGCGGTGATCGGCCACCTGCGCAGTCTCGACTACCCGGTGGCCCTGCAGTTCGAGAACTACCGATGAGCCGGGGCCGATGAGCGGGCCGTCCGAGCAGCAGCTGGCGGATGCCGCTCAGCACTTGGGAGAGGCGCTGCGAGGCGCCGGCTGGCGGATCGCGACCGCCGAGTCGTCGACCGGCGGGCTGATCGGGCATTCGATCACCATGATTCCGGGCTCCTCCGACTACTTCCCCGGCGGCGTGATCAGCTATTCGAACCAGGCCAAGGAGGTGGAGCTGGGCGTGCCGCACGAGCTGCTGACGGAACATGGCGCGGTGTCGGCGGAGGTGGTGGTGGCCATGGCGGACGGCGTCCGGAAGCGCTTCGGCACCGAGCTGGGGGTGAGCGTCACCGGCGTGGCAGGCCCGGAGGGCGGCAGCGACGGCAAGCCGGTGGGCACGCACTGGATCGGCGTGGCGCTGCGCGGGCATCCGGCCCGTGCCGAGCATCGCCTCTTTTCACACGACCGCGAGGGAAACAAGGCAGCCGCCGCGCTCTTCGCACTCGAGCTGGCGCTGGCCGAGGTGGCAGCCGCCATCCCCAGCGGACGCTGAGGGCGCGCCAGCCGATGGTAAGACCCGGCGAACGCATTCACGTCATCGGTATCGCCGGCTCGGGCGCGGCCGGGGTGGCGCTGCTGATGCAGCACGCTGGCGCGCGGGTCGACGGCTGCGACCTGGACACGCCATCGCCCTACACCCCGCCGCTCGAGGCGGCCGGCGTCCGGCTCGTGGCCGGCCACGAC
>JBDUEE010000116.1:0-3100 GCA_040002615.1 Chloroflexota bacterium
CGGCGTGGCGCGCATGAGCGACCCGAAGCTGATCGGCGAGATCAAAGCCGCGGTCAGCATCCCGGTCATGGCCAAGTGCCGAATCGGCCATATCGCCGAAGCGCAGATCCTTCAGGCGCTGGAGGTGGACTTCATCGACGAGTCGGAGGTGCTCACTCCCGCGGACGAGGAGCACCACATCGACAAGCATGAGTTCGCTGTGCCATTCGTATGTGGCTGCCGAGACCTGGGCGAGGCGTTGCGGCGCATCGGTGAGGGTGCGGCCATGATCCGAACCAAGGGCGAGGCCGGCACCGGCAACATCGTGGAGGCGGTGCGCCACATGCGGGCCGTTATGAAAGGCATTCGCGAGTTGTCGGGCATGCGCGACGATGAGCTGTTCGCGGCGGCCAAGGAGCTGCGCGCGCCACTCGATGTCGTGCGCCAGACCGCGCAGCTGGGCGAGCTGCCCGTCCCGAACTTCAGTGCCGGCGGCGTCGCCACGCCTGCCGATGCCAGCCTGATGCGCCTGCTCGGCGCGCAGGCCGTCTTCGTGGGATCGGGCATCTTCAAATCCGAGCAGCCGGAGCGCGTGGCGCGGGCGATCGTGATGGCCACCACCCACTATGACAATCCCCAGATCCTGGCCGAGGTGAGCGCCGGATTGGGCGAGCCGATGCGTGGGCTCGACCTGAACGAGATCCCGGCTGAGGAGCGCCTGGCCGTTCGCGGCTGGTAGCGCGACCAAAGATTCGAAGACCGATGGCGCAGCCGGCGCCGTCCGCGCCCTCCGACCCAGACGTCCTCTCGCCTCGCCCACCACGGGTTGGCGTGCTGGCGCTGCAGGGCGCCGTGCGCGAGCACGTCGACGCCATTCGCGACGTTGGCGGCGAGCCGGTGCTGGTGCGGCTGCCCGCCGACATGGAAGGCCTGGACGCCCTGGTCCTGCCGGGCGGCGAGTCGACCACCATGCGGCGCCTGATCGGTCGCTATGGGCTGCGCGAGCCGATCCTGGCCATGGCTCGTGCCGGCGCTCCGATGCTCGGCACCTGCGCGGGCATGATCCTGCTGGCCGACCGGCTGACGGACGGCGAGGAGCCGATCCTGGGCCTGCTCGACGTTGCCGTGCAGCGCAACGCCTACGGGCGCCAGCTGGACTCGTTCGAGGCAGACGTGGACATGCCGGCCCTGGGCACGGAGCCGTTGCACGGCGTCTTCATTCGCGCCCCGGTGGTCACCGAGCTCGGCGCTGGAGTCGAGGTGCTGGCGCGCGACAGCGCCGGCCGCCCGATCGCGGTGCGACAGGGACGCGTGCTGGCCACCGCCTTCCACCCGGAGCTGACCGCGGACCGCCGGGTGCATCGGCTGCTGCTTGAGCTGATCGGCTCGTGACCACCACCGAAGGCGCAGTCCGCCCTGCCCGCATCACCGACCGGCAGGCGCTGGCCGAACTGTCGCGTCGCGTACATGTATCACCCGACAGCTATCGTCGCTCGCTGGGCGTGCCCGCTCCATCCGCCACCCTGCCGCGCATCAGCCTGTCTGCGCTCATTCCGTCCTGGCTTCCCTTGCGGCCTCCGTCGCTGCACCTTGTGGCCGAGTCGGACGGCGAGCTGGTTGGCTCTTGCCGCGCCATCGAAGAGCCACGTCGCGACGACTGGGCAATCACCGAGCTGGATGCCGCCGATGGACCCATGGCGGCGGAGATCCGCTACGCGCTGCTGCGCGCCCTGATCGCCGAGGGGGAGCAACGCGACGTGGCGCGCTTCCATGCCGCCTGCTCGGACGTGCCCGACAACCTGGTGCTGTTTGGCCAGGTTGGCTTCGTGGCCTACGCCCAGGAAGAGATCTTCTACCGCCCGCCGCAGCCGGTAGCCGGGCCGCGCTCGTGGCTGCGCGGCGTCCTTGCGCGTGACGGTGCCGGCCATGGCGAGCACGGCGCCGCACCAGGGCCGGAGGTGGTCCTGCAGCCGGCGGGGGCGCCCGATGCGTGGCATCTGTTCGATCTGTGGTCGCACGCCACGCCGCCCGCCATCGCCCGCATTGAGGCCTACCAGGCGGAGGACTGGGCATCGGCCAGCCACGAGGGCGTCGTGCCGCGCAGCAGCCTCAACCCGCTGCTCCACTTTTCCAGTGTCGATGCCTGGCTGCTGCCGCACCAGCAGCGCGCCGGCGGCTTCGCACAGCACGGCAGCTGCCGAGAGGGGCCACACTATCTTCGCTTCCTGATTCGTGACGGCACCGACGGGGCAGCGTTCCTGCGAGCGGCACTCGAGACGATGGGTGGCGAGGCACTGGCTGCCGGAATCCTGTCGCCGGTGCGAACATATGAGTCGGCGGGCCTGCGAACCGCAGGCGCCACCGGCTTCGAGCCGATCGGCCGCGTCACCCTGCTGGTCCGCGACGTGAAGGCTCCAGTCCGTCAGCCGGCGCTGGTGCCGGCCATCTGACCCAACGCGACCACAGGGAGGCATTGCACAGGAACGTGACTCGCCTCGAGACAACCGACGACCTCGACGCGCTGATGCAGGCGCTGCCAGTCGAGATCGTCGACAGCGTCCGCACCTTTGCCAATCGTGCGGACCTGCTGGAGATCGTCATGGACCTCGGCCGCCGGCCGGAGGCCCGTTTCACGCATGGCGAAGAGCTCCTGCTGGAGCGAGAGGTTGCCGAAAGCGACATCGCCTACGTCATCGACCACATCGGCGCCTTCGGCGATGACAACCGGGCCGGCATCGAGCGGACCCTGCACCGGATCAGTGCCATACGCAACCGCGCCGGCAAGGTTGTCGGACTGACCTGCCGCATCGGACGGGCGGTGTTCGGCACCATCGACATCATTCGCGACATCGTCGACGGCGGGCAGAGCCTCCTGCTGCTTGGCCGGCCGGGCGTGGGCAAGACGACCATGCTGCGCGAGGTGGCCCGCGTGCTGGCCGACGACCTCGGCAAGCGGGTGATCGTGGTCGATACCAGCAACGAGATCGCCGGCGACGGCGACATCCCGCACCCGGGCATCGGCGACGCGCGTCGCATGCAGGTGCGGACGCCAACCGACCAGCATAGCGTGATGATCGAGGCGGTCGAGAACCACATGCCCGAGGTGATCGTCATCGACGAG
>JBDUEE010000117.1:0-5517 GCA_040002615.1 Chloroflexota bacterium
CGTTGACATCGGTCCAGCCCGGTTGGTACCATTCGCAGAACGCGTTAGCACTCTCGGCCATAGAGTGCTAATCAGGAGATTTCAGCCTCGCAATGAAGCGGGAGGACCGATGGCCGAAGAACAGAAAGCACAACCGCACACGCGCGGCGCGCGGCGCATAGAACTCACGGAGCGGCAGCAGAGCGTCCTGCGCGCCGTGGTCGAGGACTACGTCCTGACCGCGGTGCCGGTCGGGTCCAAGATGCTCGTCGACCGCCACGGCCTGCGCGTCAGTCCTGCCACCGTGCGCAGCGCGATGGCCGAGCTCGAATTCCTGGGGCTGCTCAGCCATCCGCACACCAGCGCCGGGCGCGTGCCATCGGACCTGGGCTATCGCCTGTACGTCGAGTCGTTGATGCGCGAGGCTGCGCTCGATCGCACCGACCAGCTCATGATCCGCCACCAGTTCAGCCAGGTGCAGCTCACCAGCAATGAGTGGCTTCGCCTGGCGGCCTCCATCCTGGCCGCCAGCACCAGCTCGGCGGCGGTCGTGACGCCCGCTCGTTCGCGACGCGCCCGCTACGGACACATTCAGCTGGTCGAGCTGGCGGATCGTTCGCGACTGTGCGTGCTGGTGCTGGCCGATGGCAACGTCGAGCAGCGCCGGCTGGACCGAGCGATGCTGGAGCGGCTGTCGACGGACGCCCCGATCGGGCAGGACGACCTTGACCTGGTGGCGGCCACCCTGAACACCGAGATGCCGAACCTGTCGGCTCCGCAGGTCCGCCGGCGCATCAGCCGGCTCGCTCCGCTGGCAGCCCACGTCGCGGAAGTGGTCGCGCAAATGCTGGAAGAGTCCGATGAGGTCAGCGTCGAGGAGATCTTCACCGATGGCATCAGCAACGTCCTGGAGCAGCCGGAGTTCGCACACGGGTCGAAGCTGCGGGGTGTCCTGGACGTCCTGCGTCGCTCCGACTTCCTGGAGCAGCTGCTGCCGGTCCTCACCCGCGGTGAAGGGGTGCACGTGATCATCGGCCACGAGAACACGATCGACGCGATGCACGAGGTGAGCCTGATCTTCGCGCCGTACGGCGAGCCGGACCACGCGCTGGGGCTGCTTGGCGTGCTGGGACCGACCCGCATGCCATACCCCAGGGCGATCCCGACGGTGCGCTACCTGGCCACCCTCATGAACGAGCTGATCACCACAACCCATTACGGCGAGACCCATGACTGACCGACCGACCAACGGCGACGCCCGCGAGGCGACCGAGGCCCGTGCCGAGCGCGAGGTGCGCGGCAAGGGCCCATCCCGGGCGGCGCTGATCGCCAAGCTGGGAGAGATTGAGAACGCGCTGGAGGAGGCGCGCGCCCAGTCCGACGAGAACCTGCGGGCCTGGCAGCGCACGGCAGCCGACCTTTCGAACTACCGGCGCCGGACCGATGACGAGCGCGAGACCGTGGCTCGCTTCGCGAACGCACTGCTCATCAGCAAGCTGCTGAGCGTGCTCGACGAGCTCGACCGCGCGCTCGAGAACGTGCCTCCGGACACCGACGACGCATGGGTCGACGGCGTGCGGCTGGTCGAGCGAAAGCTGCGCAATGTGCTGGAGTCAGAGGGCGTGACGCCGATCGAGGCGACCGGCGTGCCCTTTGATCCGAATCTCCACGAGGCTGTCGTCCACGAGGACACGGCCGACCATCCAGACAACCAAGTCATCGACGAGCTGCAGCGCGGCTATCGGCTGCACGACCGGGTCCTGCGCCCGGCGCTCGTGCGAGTAGCGAACAATCCGAAGGAGCACTGACCGAATGGGCAAGATCATCGGCATCGACCTGGGAACCACGAACTCCGTGGTCGCCGCCATGGAGGGTGGCGAGCCCCAGGTAATCACCAACGCGGAGGGGGGCCGAATCACGCCGTCGGTCGTCGCCTTCGCCAAGTCCGGGGAGCGGCTGGTTGGCCAGGTTGCCAAGCGCCAGGCGATCACCAACCCGGAGAACACCATCTTCAGCATCAAGCGCTTCATGGGCCGCCGCTGGGACGACCCGGAGGTCCAGCGCAGTAAGGACCTGGTCCCGTACAAGGTCGAGAAGGACCCGAAGTCGGACGGGGTGGTCGTCACGCTGGCCAACGGCAAGACCTTCAGCCCGCCCGAGATCAGCGCCATGATCCTGCAGAAGCTGAAGGGCGACGCCGAGGCGTACCTGGGTGAGAAGGTGACCGAGGTGGTCATCACCGTTCCGGCTTACTTCGACGACACGCAGCGCCAGGCGACCAAGGATGCCGGCCGCATCGCCGGCCTTGACGTCAAGCGCATCGTCAACGAGCCGACCGCATCGGCCCTGGCCTACGGCCTGGACAAGCAGAAGGAAGAGAAGATCGCTGTTTACGACCTGGGCGGCGGCACGTTCGACATCTCAATCCTGGAGCTGTCGGAGGGTGTGTTCGAGGTCCGCTCGACCAATGGCGACACCCACCTGGGCGGCGACGACTTCGACCAGCGCATCATCGATTGGCTGAGCGAGGAGTTCAAGAAGGACCAGGGGATCGACCTGTCGAAGGACAGGATCGCGCTGCAGCGCCTCAAGGAGGCCGCTGAGAAGGCGAAGATCGAGCTCAGCTCCACGACCCAGACGGAGATCAACCTCCCCTTCATCAGCGCCGACGCATCAGGCCCCAAGCACCTGGTGGTGAGCCTGTCGCGCGCCAAGATGGAGGACCTGGTCGCTGATCTGATCAGCAAGACTTCCGGCCCGGTCAAGCAGGCAATGGCCGATGCCGGCCTCAAGCCGGCCGACATCGACGAGGTCATCCTGGTCGGCGGCATGACCCGCATGCCGGCCGTCATGGAGGCGGTCAAGGCACAGTTCAATGGCAAGGAGCCGCACAAGGGCGTCAACCCCGACGAGGTGGTTGCGGTCGGCGCGGCGATCCAGGCCGGCGTGCTGGGCGGCGAGGTCAAGGACGTCCTGCTTCTGGACGTCACGCCGCTGTCACTCGGGATCGAGACGCTGGGTGGTGTGGCGACCAAGATGATCAATCGCAACACCACCATCCCGACGTCGCACACGCAGATCTTCTCGACCGCATCGGACAACCAGCCGAGCGTCGACATCGTCGTGCTGCAGGGCGAGCGCGAGATGGCCAGCGACAACAAGAAGCTGGCCACCTTCCGGCTGGATGGCATTCCACCGGCCCCGCGCGGCGTGCCGCAGATCGAGGTCACCTTCGACATCGATGCCAACGGCATCCTGAACGTGGCTGCCCGCGACAAGGCAACCGGCAAAGAGCAGAAGGTCACCATCACCGCCTCCTCGATGCTCGCCAAGGAAGACGTCGACAAGATGGTCCGTGAGGCGGCGGAACACGCCGAGGAGGACCGCCAGAAGCGGGCAGAGGTCGAGTCACGCAACGAGGCCGACGCCCTAACCTTCCAGGCCGAGCGGCTGCTGAAGGACCTGGACGACAAGCTGTCGGACGAGGACAAGGCCGAGGTCACCGCGCGCATCGAGGCGGTGCGCGAAGCCCTGAATGGGACCGATGCGGGTGTCATCGACTCGACCAAGCAGCAGCTCGCCGAGGCACTGCAGCGCATCGGTACCAAGGCCTACGAGGCCAGCCCACCGGGCGGTGACGGCTCAGGCGACGGGTCCGATGGCGGCGGCTCGGCCAATGGGGCCGGCCCCGAGGCGGGCGAGGGCGCGGAGGAAGGCGAAACGATCGAGGGCGAGTACAAGGAAGTCTGAGCCCTCAAGTACGGGATGGGCCGCCCGGATACCCCCTTGGCCGGCTGCGCTACGGCCTTCGGGGGCACCCGGGCGGCCCTTTCCATATCGGGGAGTGGGCCTCCTGGTGCGACACCCTTTCGGATTACGTGGCCGCGCTGTTTGATCCGGAATGCGGCGATGCGACGGCTGGGGTAGGACGGTGATGCCGATCGAGATCCTTCACGAGGACCAGTGGCTCATCGCCGTCTCGAAGCCGAGTGGGCAGGCGACTGCACCTGGCGGGGGGATCGGCGAAGGCGAGTCGCTGCAGGAGCTGGTCGCCGCGCACTTGGGGGCGAGGGCCCTTCTCGTTCATCGGCTAGACCGAGATACGAGTGGCGTGATCGTGTTTGCCAAGGACGCTGAGATGCATCGGCGCCTGTCCGTGGCATTCGAGAGCAGAGAAGTCGGGAAGACCTACCTTTGCCTCGTCCAGGGTCACATGGATGCGATGGCCGGCGAGATCACCGAACCGCTGCGGACGTTCGGCTCTGGGCGGGTGGGTGTCGACCCTCGGGGCAAGGAAGCGGTCACGCGCTACGCGGTGCAGGAGCGCCTGCGGGCAGTCGACCTCCTGGAGGTCACGCCGGCCACGGGGCGCCGCCACCAGATCCGGGTGCACCTTTACGCGAGCGACCACCCGGTGCTGGGCGACACCCGTTACGGCGAGGATCGGCCGGTGGGCGGTGCGAGCCGGCTCATGCTCCATGCCTTGGAACTGACGTTGGCGGACGGCGAGGGTAACGCGATGATCTTCCGGGCAGATCCGCCTGAGGACTTCAACGCGATCGTGGAGTCATATCGCGGGCCATCCGACGCGGGCGCCTGATGCTGTGCGTGGATATGACTGCGCGGTCTTATCGATGACGCGATCGGTCGAGAATTGGTCGCTTTCATGACTAGGCGGTCGTGGGGAGTGCTTGTTTCGGATGGATTCCGTCAGTGCTAAGACAGGCAGGTCATAACGGGGCCAGACCTGGATCCTGGTGGGGTACCGCTAGGCCGGCAGCTGGCTGGTGCACATGGGGCAGCGGCGGGCCGCAACCGGGATGGCCGACGCGCACTGCGGGCAGATCTTGGTGCTCGGGTCCTCGGCCGGTTCGCCAGCGGCGCGACGGGCGGCCAGGGCGTTCATCGGCTTCACCACGAAGAAGAAGAGCGCCGCGGCAATCAGCAGGAAGCTGATCAGCGCGTTGAGGAAGTTCCCATAGGTGATTGTCGAGTCGCGGATGGTCAGCGTCAGCGCGGAGAAATCGGTCGAGAAGATGATCCCGATGAATGGCGTCAGCAGGTCCGCCACGAGCGAGTTGACGATCGCGGTGAACGCGGCCCCGATCACGATGCCAACCGCCAGGTCGAGCACATTGCCCCGCAGGATGAAGTCGCGGAACTCGCGGATCATTGGCTCTTCTCCGGCAGGGTCGTATGTGGGCCGATGGTACGGCGGATAGACTCGCATCCGATGCGTCTCGCCACCTGGAACGTCAACTCGCTGAAGGCCCGATTGGACCGCGTCCTGGCCTGGACCGAGCGGCAGCAGCCCGACATCCTGTGCATGCAGGAGACCAAGCTGTCGGACGAGCAGGCGCCGATGATGGACTTCCGCGCATTGGGTTACGACCTCGTGCACCATGGTCCGGGGCGCTGGAACGGCGTGGCGATTGCCTCGCGCGTGGGCATCGACGAGGTGACCGCCGGGATCCCGACTACCGACGGCTGGACCGATGACGGCGGCCGCTTCCTGGCCGCCACCTGCGGCGGCGTCCG
>JBDUEE010000118.1:0-12826 GCA_040002615.1 Chloroflexota bacterium
CATCGACTACACCTCGATCCCGCACGGCAAGCTGGCGATGGACATCGTCCGGCCTGCGCACCCAACGGATCACCACCTCGCTGCACACCACGCAACGCAGGACCACGCCCGGGCCCTGCGTCCAGGCGCGGAGGGAGCCCAGCGCATCGCGATTGCCGCAGTGCGCGCAGCAGGCCAGGAAGGTGGTCACCTCTACGCCCATCATCTCCTGCAGCTCGCCGGCCACTGCGTTGGCGTCGAGCACGAGCGGGTCGTCCACCACCGATCGTTGCCTCACGACGTCGGCCCGAACCGTTCGGTGCGCACCCGCGCCGGCGGCATGCCCAGGTTCGTCAGCGCACTGGCCGCAGTCTCGACCAGCAGCGTTGGCCCGCAGATGTACGCCAGCGCTCCGGAGCCGATACCTCCGATCCGATCGAGCACGGAGGCCAGCATCGGCTCGTCGATGCGCCGGCCCAGGCCGTCCCAGCCGGGTGGCTGCTCTCGAGTGAGCGTATGGACCACGGCCGGTCCCTGCGGCTCCGCAGCCAGCTGCTCCAGCTCAGGGCGATAGATGACGTCGGCGATCGTGCGTGACGAATACAGCAGCGCCGCGGACGTCGCGTCGCCGGCCGCCTGCCGCGCGCGCAGCATCGCTATCAGCGGCACCACGCCGGAGCCACCGCCGACCAGCATCAGCGGCCCGCCCATCCCCGGCTCCCACACGAAGTAGCCACCGATCGGCCCACGCATCTCGACCCGATCTCCCTCCACCACGACATCATGAAAGTAGGGCGATACCTCGCCGTCCGCGATGCGCTCGATCCCCAGCTCGACCTCGCCGAATCGGTCCGCGGCAGAAGCAATGCTGTAGCTGCGCTGCGCCTGGTAGCCGTCCTCGGCGGTGAGCCGCACGTCGTAATGCTGCCCAGCTCGGTGTGGCTGCCACGCGGGCAGCGCCAGGGTGAAGCTGGAGACGCGGTCGGTCTGCGGTGTAATGGCCGTGACGGTGCCGATCTGCCAGCGGAGCGGCTCGACCATGGCGCTGGACGGCGCCTCAGTCGCCGCTGTAGCGCTCTTCGCGCCACGGGTCCCCGCGGTTGTGGTAGCCGAGCGATTCCCAGAAGCCCGGCTCGTCCGTTGCCTGGAAATGCAGGCCGCTCACCCATTTCGCGCTCTTCCAGAAGTAGAGGTGCGGGACCACCAGCCGTGCCGGTCCGCCGTGGGCCGCTTCCAGCGGCTGTCCATCGTAAATGTATGCAACGAAGGCCTGGCCATTCACCACGTCGGCCAGCGGCAGGTTGGTCGTGTAGCCGCCGAAGGAGTGGGCCACCACGAACTGAGCGGCTGGGTCCAGCTCCACCTGCTCGAGCAGCGAATCGACGCTGACGCCGGTCCAGCGCGTGTCGAGCTTGGTCCACTTCGTGACGCAGCTGATGTCGACCGTCCACTCGCGCTGCGGCAGTTCCAGGAACTGCTCCCAGCTCCAGCTGACCGGAGCCCCCACCAGCCCGTCGATAGTGAACGACCACGTCTCGAGCGCCACGATGGGCGTGGGCCCCGCCGACAGGACCGGGAAGTCGCGCGTCAGGTACTGGCCCGGCGGCGTGCGGCTGGCCTCGTCACCCTCCGGCATCTGCCGGCGGCCGACGAAGCCGCGTGACACGAATTGATCGGCCACGAGGGCACTATACCGCTGGGTGCCATGCCAGGCAGTCGCTGGTACTCCCGCGAACACCGCTGGTGGTCGCCGCCGCGGTGCCGCTGGCCGGACTGCCCCGCGGGCGACTCCAGGGCAGACGCCGGGTTCATCTGAGTCCGATTCTCAGGACCTTCCAAGGCTCGGTTGCCACCCTCGGGGGTGTTTGTATCCAAACGAATCTTGAAAGGAGAAACCGATGGAACCGATGGAACCGACGCAGGAGGCCGCGACCCCGACCTCCGGGGCAGCGCCGCCGCGCTCCCGATCAAGGATCAGGGTGGCGCTGGCCGGCCTGGCCGTGGCCGGGATGCTGACCACCTGGGGAGTCGCCAGCGTCTTCGCCGCAACGCCCACTCCGAGCCCGAGCAGCTCGGCGGCTGCCAGCGATGACGCAACCGACAACGCCACCGGCGATCAGACAGACCACGTCTGCCCAGACGACGCCAACGGGTCCGGCTCGAGCAGCGATTCGAGCTCCGGTGCGACGTCCAGCTAGCAGCCGATCAAGAGGGGCGCGGCCATCGCGGTCGCGCCCTTCCTGCGGTTATTCAGCGGAGATATGGTATCGAGGACCTCTGCCCAACTTGACCATCGAATATGCACGACAGGGCATGGACCGATGCCATGACAGGCTGAAATAGCCGGTTCCTTCCCGACACCATATCCACACTGAATAAGCAGCCCCCAGATCGGCTCAGGGCACGCAGGCGCACCTCAGCTCGGCGAATGCGAATGGCTTGACCACGTAATCGTCGGCGCCGGCATCCAGCCCTCGTACGCGGTCCTCGACCGCGTCGCGGGCGGTCAGCATCAGGATCGGCAGCTGCGAGCCGCGCGCCCGCAGGCGGCGGGCGACATCGGTCCCTGACAGGTCCGGCAGACCGATATCCAGGATCATGGCGTCGATCCCGCTGCCGGCCTGGGCGATCTCGAGCGCCTCCTCGCCGGAGGCGGTCAGCTCAACCAGGTGCCGCTCGTCCTGCAGCATGCGCACCAGCAGCCGGCCGAGCTTGGGATCGTCCTCAACGACCAGCAGATGCATGACAGCAGCGTACCGACGCGGCATGAGAAACGCATGGGAGCGTCGATGTGCTATCGTGCGGAGACAAACGCCCCGAAACGGGGGCAATCACTACCGCGGCACCACGATCACTCCTCTCACGGCTTACGGCGAGACAGGTTCGCTGAGGCCGCTTGACAGGAGTTCTTCTTTGTACGCATCCACATCATTCACCGACAAGACCCTGGAGTGTGCCGACTGCAGCCAGCAGTTCACGCATAGCGCCCAGGACCAGCAGTTCTATTCCGAGCGCCAGTTCAGCGAGCCCCGTCGCTGCCCGACCTGCCGCGCCGTCCGCAAGGCGGCCCGCGGCGACACCGGTGGCGGCAGCTACAGCGCGGGCGGGGGCGGCGGCAGTTACGCGGGTGGTGGCTACGGTCAGCGCGAGATGTTCACTGCCACCTGCGACAGCTGCGGCGGCCAGGCCCGCGTCCCGTTCAAGCCAACTGGCTCCAAGCCGGTCTACTGCAGCGACTGCTTCAGCACGCGACGCTAGACCCTCGCGGCCGGCGGCCGCATGACGTCACCCGGGCCCGACGAGCGATCGTCGGGCCCGCGGCATTTCAGGGACCGCGCACCAGCGTGACCGCCGTGATCACGAAGCGTCCGCGACATTGATCAATGAAGTCGCGCACAGATTCATACCAGTAGTCATCGGCAGACCAGTTCTCATCGGAAGTGTCCGGGACCCACCGGCAGTCCGCGGCGGCTGGGTCGTCAAGGTGACCGGTGACCTCAATCCAACGAAGATGCCAGCGCTGATCATTTTCGAGTGATGGCGGCAGGACCGCCTCTATCCAGCCCCAGTCCCCGCTGGTGATCGGTGACAGAAACAGAAGATTGTCAGTCGGAGCCGCCAGCCACTGTGGCTCGTACTGCCCCGGTGGCCGGTAGGAGCAGCCTTCGCAGCTCGCGGACCAGGCTCGGAATGTGAGCGGCCTGTCACCGAAGCAGTAGGCCAGCCACCGGAGGTCAGAGTTCAAGACCTCCAGCACATCGCTGGGCGCCCGACCGCACTCGTCCGCCGGAGGGTCCGCCACGAAATCGATCACCGGCGATTGCTCAGGCTCCCAGGTGTCATAAGGGGTGAGATGCCAGATCAGCGGGTTGGGCCCCGCGACAGATGGCCGACTGCCGAGCAGGACATATCCGGCCGGGCCGCCGGCCACAACGCGAGGAATGCCGACAAATCCCGGGGGCAGCTGTTGGCGCTGCCAGCGCTCACCGTCGCGGGTCCACCATAGCGGCAGTCCAGTGCCTGGCTCCCATCCGAAGGCGATCGGGCGCTGACCGTCGCTGACGATGGTCGTCAGCACTGCCCCGTCAAAGGCGCCGCTGCCTGCCGGGTCCTCCTGCCAGATCAGGTCCACCCCGCGGATGGTCCCGATCCAGGCGCGTGCTTCGCCTGAGTCGGATCTGTCAATCGCCACCAGCTCGTCGCCGGCCGCGGCCACGCTGACCATGCCGCGCATGGCCGAGTTGGCGACCTCCGTCCAGGTCCAGCCGTCGGGTGAGAAGGCGGCCTGCCCGCCGGACCCGCTGCCGGCCTGCAGGTAGAAGCCGATCGGCGTTGCGGTCAGGTCGTGGTCGCGGTCGCCGAGGAACATCGGCATGCGTCGTTCCGACCACAGCAGTCCATCAGCGGAATACCAGATCGCGGTGAGGCCCTCGTCCGCCATCGTCATGACGTATCCGCTGTCTGACCCGACGAGCTGCGTGACGCCAGCTTGACCCAGGCCTCGAATTGCTCCGAGCGGCTGCCAGCTGTGCAGATCTGGAGACCTCCACACCCATGGCATGGAACTGCCGAATCTCCCCTCTGCAACATCGACCATCAGCCACCCGGCAGGGCCTTCGGCAACCCCAACCTCATAGAATCCACTGCCGGGATGAGGTGGGAGCGCCCGCCATGTTTCACCATCCGTGGACGCAAACTGGTTGTTCCCGCCATTGCCCGCGGCCTGCGGAGACCATCCAGTGGCGAAGAATCCGCTGCCACCAGCGATCAAGGTTTCGATCGAACCACTCGACTCCTGAGGGCCGCGATACTCGTCGTAGCGGCGGACGACCAACCTGCCAGCCACCTCCGATTGGAACCAGGCGGCCTCACCGTTAATCTGCAGCCACGCTGGTGCCCCGTCCTTGGGTTCGTCGCGCTGATCGACATAGGCCGCTTCGCCGGGCTGCAATGATCCGACATGCGGCGCGCCGGACCTCGGGTGGCTCAACACTGGGATCTTCTCCAGCGCGCGAACCCAGCCTTCCCAGAGGTCGGGGCCAGGGTCAGGGTCAGGTGACGGCAGGTCCTGGGCCGCCACCGCAACGGTGCGCAGCGGCGGGGGCGGCGGGGGCGTCCAGCCGCCGGTCGCTTCTGGCGATGCGTCCGCCCTGGTCTGCGTGGTGCGGCCCGACAGAACATTGGTAACCGCGATGAGCGCGCCGCCGACCAGGGCAAGCGCCGCCAGGCCGACCATCAACCTGTCGGCCGCCGTGCTCGACGGCCGGCGACCGTCGGTCGTCTCGATCTCGATGGCTTCGATCTCGAAGTCGCGCGGCGGGGGCTGGGTCGGAGGGGTCCGTCGCACGTCTATGCCCGGTTCGAATTCTGGCCCGGGAACTTGAGGATTGCCTCAATCGCACGCTCGACCAACAGTGCCCGATCGCCCCCGCTGGCAGACCCACCCTCATCCACTGCCGGACTATGACGCGCGCCCGCGCAGCGGGCAATGGGCACGCAAAGGCACGATGTACACTCCGGCCACCTGAGCGACCCGACGGAGGATTGGATGGGCACCGCCAAGCGGATACGGAAGGCACGGCCGGCCGCTTTGGTGCCCGCCGTCGTGCTCATGTCCCTCTTGGTCGGCTGCCGCGCCGCCGCGCCCCTGACGCAGCCCAGCTGGCCGGCGCCATCGGATCCGATGCAGCTGGCGATGGATGCCGGCCTGTCGCCGCGACCGGAGGAGCACCTCAATACGCACATCCACGCCTTCCTGAACGTCTTCGTCGACGGGCAGAAGGTGACGGTTCCCGGAGGCATCGGCATCGACGTCGACGCCAAGGGCGTAACCGAGAACAAGACACCGGACGGCACCGCCATCGAATACGGCGTGGGTCATTGCGACGCACCTTGCCTGTCGCCGCTCCACACCCACGACCCGGGCGGGTTGATTCACACCGAGTCGGAGGATCCCAACCAGCAGCCGTATACCCTTGGGCAGTTCTTCACCGAATGGGGTGTGCGCCTGGATGCATCGTGCGTCGGCGAGTTCTGCGCCGACAAGACGAGCATCGCCGTCTACTCGAATGGCGCGCGCGAGAAAGGGAATCCGGCCGACATCCTACTGAAGCCTCACCTGGTGATCGCGATCGTCATCGGGACGCCGCCCGCGGACATCCCCTCGCATCGCACCTGGCTTCCCAACGAGTAGCGGCCGTCAGCTCCTGCGGTTCGGCTGGTGAGCAGGTCTCCTGAGCTGGCGATCATTGATGCATCGGTCGAGTGCGGCCGCGAGCCACACGGAGCGGGCAAGGCCAGCGGGGTGGCAGTGTCCGATGGCCGGATCGCCGCCATCGGCTCTTCTGCAGATATCGCCGAACTGGCCGGCTCGAACACGCGACTGATCCGGCTGAATGGCCGGACGCTGCTCCCCGGTTTCATCGATGCGCATGTCCACCCGATCGAGGGCGGCATGGCGCGCAGCCTGTGCGACCTGCACGACCTGGTTGGCGTTGAGGTCTACCTGGCGGCGGTGCGCGGCTATGCGGACGCGCATCCGGAGCGGCCGTGGATCACCGGCGGCGGCTGGTCGCTCGCCACCTTTCCTGGTGGCACACCCGGCAAGGAGCTCCTGGACCAGCTGGTGGCGGATCGGCCGGTGCTCCTGCATAACCGCGACGGGCATGGGGCGTGGGTCAACTCGGCCGCGCTGGGGCTGGCCGGCATCGATCGCCTGACGCCGGACCCACCGGATGGGCGCATCGAGCGCGCAGCGGACGGCGAGCCGAGCGGCATGCTCCACGAAGGCGCCATGGCGCTGGTGGAGCAGCACATTCCGCCGTCCAATCACGCCGAGCGCCTGGCGGGCCTGCTGGAGGGTCAGCGCCATCTCCACGCGCTGGGCATCACCGGCTGGCAGGACGCCATGGTCAGGCCGCGTGACCTGACCGCCTACCGTGATGCCGCGGCCTCGGGTGCTCTGACGGCGCGGGTCGTCCTGGCTCAGCTGTGGGACAACCATCACGGGCTGGAGCAGATCGACGGGTTCGTCGAAGGGCGGGCCAGCGCCGCCGCGGATGGTCTCCAGGCCGGCAGCGTGAAGCTGTTCGTGGACGGCATCATCGAGAACCGCACCGCGGTGATGGTCGAGCCGTACCTGGATAGTGACGGGCGGCCGAGCGACAACCATGGCATCCCGATGATCGAGGCCGAGATGCTGCATCGTGCCGTGGTCGAGCTCGACCGGCTCGGCTTTCAGTGCCATTTCCACGCGATCGGAGATGGAGCGGTGCGCCTTGCGCTTGATGCCGTGGAAGCCGCGCGGGCCGCGAATGGGGCCTCGGACAATCGACATCACATTGCACACATCGAGCTGATCCATCCCGACGACATCGGTCGCTTCGCGGCCGCCGAGGCGGTTGCCAACATGCAGCCCTTCTGGGCCATGCACGAGGCGCAGATGCGAGATCTGCGCATTCCCGTCCTGGGTGCTGAGCGCGCGCGCTGGCAGTTCCCGTTCCGCAGCCTGCTGAATGCCGGCGCACGGTTGGCGGGTGGCAGCGACTGGCCGGTGACCACGCCGAACCCGCTGCTGGAGATGGAGGTGGCCATTACCCGCACCGATACCGACAACCGCGGCGGGGAAGCTCTCTTCCCGGAGGAGCGGCTCGACCTTGATGCGACGCTGGCCGCGTTCACCATCGGCTCCGCCTACGTCAACCATGCCGAGCGCAAGTCCGGATCGATCGAGGTCGGCAAGCGGGCGGACCTGGTCGTACTTGACCGTGACATTCGATCCCCCGATGGGGGGCCGCTGGGTGAGGCTCGCGTGCTCGCCACCTTCGTGAATGGCGTTGCCGTATGGGACGAGCTCTAGCTCAACCCGACCCACATGGGCGTTACCATTTGACGATGAGCGCGTCTGCGGCATCGGTGCATGTTCGTCGCGAGCAGTTTCACCTTGCCTGGGACCGATCGATCGAGCCGATCGCCACGGTCGGCAGCGGCGACGTGGTCGAGTTCGATGCCCTCGACGCCTCGTGCGGGCAGCTGACGCAGAGCTCAACCCTGGACGACCTGCGCGCCCTTGACTTCTCGCGCGTCGACCAGGTCAATGGGCCGATCGCGATCGACGGGGCCGAGCCCGGCGATACGCTGGAGATCGAGCTGCTCGACTTCCAGCCGGCCGACTGGGGCTGGACGGCCAGCATCCCGGGATTTGGCCTGCTGGCCGATGATTTCCCAGATCCCGCGCTGCGCATCACCCGCCTGGGCGGAGGATCAGCTGAGTTCCTGCCCGGCGTTCGTATTCCGCTCGCCCCGTTCTGTGGCGAGCTGGGCGTCGCGCCGCCAGCTGAGGGAGCGCATTCCACCATCCCCCCGGCCGAATACGGCGGCAACATGGACACCCGCCATGTGACCGCTGGGACGAAGCTCTACCTGCCGGTCTTCGCCAATGGGGCACGCTTCTCGCTGGGCGATGGCCACGCTGCCCAGGGCGACGGCGAGGTGTGCGGTACCGCGATCGAGACGCCGATGCGCGCGCGGCTGCGGCTCACCGTCCGCAAGGACCTGGCCGTGACCGCACCGGAGTTCCTGACTCCCGGCCCGCTGGCGCAGTCGACAAACACCGGCCCGTACTACGCGACCGACGGGGTGGGGCCGGACCTGATGATCGCGGCCCGCGACGCCGTGCGACGCATGATCGACTACCTTGGTCGCGACCACGGCTTGGCGCCGATCGACGCTTACCTGCTGTGCAGCGTGGCCGCCGATCTCAAGATCAGCGAGGTTGTCGACGCGCCAAACTGGATCGTGACCACATACTTCCCGCTGTCCGTCTTCGGCTAGTCGATCGTTTCTCCAACGCCATCGACATCGCAGACCGGCAAGTGCAACTTTTCGGCCCCACAGAGGCTCGTATGGTGTGATCGGACCCTGAAACCCAGCACACAGGAGAAGCAATGCCTCGCACGAACGTCGTGGCCGCGCTCATCGGGAGCCTGCTCGTCCTGGCCGCCTGCACCACTGCTTCGCCAAGCTCTGGGGCACCAAGCGCCGCGGCGAGCGCCACCTCGACCGCAAGTCTGGCGACTTCGCCAACCCCGTTCCCTGCTGCGTTTCAGAGCGGCGTGCCGTATGCGCCGACCATCGATCCGGCCGATTTCGTGGCGAACGTTGACAACCCCTACTTCCCGCTGATCCCTGGCTCCCGCTGGGTGATGAAGGGCGAAGGAGAGTCCGCCGGCGAGGTCACGATCACCAAGGTCACCACGGATACGAAAACGATCCTGGGCGTGGTGTGCACGGTGGTCCGCGACGAGGTCGACGCGGACGGCGAGCTGCAGGAACTCACGTTCGACTGGTACGCGCAGGACGCAGCCGGCAACGTCTGGTACTTCGGCGAGGACACGGCGGAGTACAAGAATGGCAAGGTCACGAGCAGGGAAGGGGCGTGGGAGGCGGGCGTCGATGGAGCCCAGCCGGGCATCATCATGCCGGCCGACCCCGTCGTGGGCGTGACCTATCGACAGGAGCTCCTGACCGGCGAGGCGGAGGACATGGCGAAGGCCGTGCAGCTCGGGGCATCGGCCGAGACGCCGGCGGGCTCGTACAGCGACGTGCTGGTCACCGAGGATTGGACGCCACTCGAGCCGGACGTGATGGAGCGCAAGTTTTACGCGCCGGGCGTTGGGCTGGTCATGGAGCGCGGCATCAAAGGCGGGCGTGGCCTGAATCGGCTTACTGAGTTCGTCCAGCCGCACTGAGCACTGCGTGACGACGCGGGAACGCAGCTTCAGACGAAACGGAGCCGACGCCCGGCAGCGGTGGGATTGGTGAAATCCAGCAGGCGACTTCCTTCCTCGCGAAGGTCGGCGCGGTCGGATCGGGCAATCGGCTCGAAGAGATGGACCTGCAACGTGGCGGCCGGGCCTGTGCGTTCGACCTGCCAGGTGCCCCTCAGGAATCCGTCGACCAGGATGAAGCCCTTCATGAATGGCTGACCGCGGTGCTCGGCGAGCAGGATCCGGCTGCGATCGGCGTGCGAGAGCAGGATGTTGTCGTATTCGGGCAGGAAGCGGACCGGCGCGGACGTGGCCGGATCAGGGAGTGGCCCGTCCGGCACGTCGAACAGCTCCCGCCCGGCCTCGTCGCGGAAGGTGCGGAGCTCCGGCCGAAGCCGCTCGAGCACGGATCGCACCTCGGTCAGCCACGACCAGATTTGCACGTCCGCGGCGGTGGCAGGCCCGAAGGCGGCGAGGTAGCGGCGCACCAGCTGGTCGATCGTCATGACGGGAGCCGGCGCCTGGCCCAGCCACTGTTCGGTCAGGGCGCAGACCGGCTAACCGCTGCGGCCCCAGATGCCGCGCGGCGGGATCTGCACCAGCGGGACCAGGTAGCGGACTGCGTAGCTCAGCGGGCATGGCTCGCGGTCTGGCCAGCGTCGTGCAAGGCGTCGGCCCAGCTCTGCCATGGTGAGCGGGTCCTCTGCCAGGATACGTCGGCCCTCGGCGACCACCTCGTCGATCGGCACGCCTTCCAGCGCCCGGGCAAACGGGCTGTACCCGAACTGGCGCGCAGCCACTCCCTGCAGGATCGGCCGCAGGGCCAGCGCATCGCGAGCTGAGAAGAGGTGAATGGTGGTGCGCAGCATCGTGGTGGCTCGCACGGCACGCCGTTCCTGGAGCATCTCGGCCAGCTCATCGGTCCCGAAGCCCGCCAGGCGCGTCCACAGGCCGATGTAGGGATCGCGCGGCACCTGGGCCTGCATCCCAACCAGGTGCTCCATCGCCTGCTCGGCGGTGCGCTCGTTCCGCTGCAGCAGCATCTGGCGCTCGAGCAATGCCCGATTGAGCGCCCGTCTGGTCAACACCTCGGCCATGACTCGATAATGCTGCATGCCCGAGTCGGACGCTCCTCGCCCGATCCCCGAGTTACCAGCCACGCTGGTAGTAAGCCAGAATCTGGCCGATTCGAGGCTCCCAGGCGGCCGTCTCCACGCTCAACACGCTCACATCTTGCAGGAAAATGGACGCCATTCCGGCACAAGACCACACGGGCTGGTATCTGACCGCACATGGGCCGATCCGTCGCATTAGCACTACCACGGGTCGTATCTGACCGGGACGGCGGAATCGCCGACGGTGCACGACTATTCCGCCGACAGGATTGCGAATGCGCGCTCGATGACCGGACGGACCAGCTCGTCGCTGGCGTGAGAACCGTCAAGCAGCGCCAGCGCCTCCTCCCGATCGACCCAACGAGGATCGAGGTGGCGGTCCGCTTCTATCGCCGGCCGATCCAGGTCGCCGCGTACCTCGACCAGGTAGTCAACCTCATGGCGATCGAGCCCATCGTCTCCGGTCCACTGCAACGTGCCGAGGTCGGCCACCACCCGCGTGACGCGCCAGCCGGTCTCTTCGTGCACCTCGCGGACGAGGCATTCGAGGATCGTCTCGTCCGGCTCCAGGTGCCCGCCCACCAGGTCCCACGCTCCGGGGAAGAGGCTGCGATTGGCGCTGCGCCGCTGAACGAAGATGCGCGCGTGCCCGTCGTGGATCACCGCACCCACGATCCAGCGCTCCCCGGGAGCGGGCTGAGGCAGTCGCAATCCGTCTGGCGTCTCGAGCTCCAACGGATGTTCGCTGCGCTACGCGGACCGCAGCTCGATGTCCTCGACCAGCCCATCCCGCATCTGGATGATCCGGTCGCAGGTTTCCCCGACCTCCGGGTCGTGCGTCACGAGCACCAGCGTCTGTCCCCGCTCTCGATTGAAGCGGCGCAGCATCTGGAGCACCTCCTGGCTGCGGGCGGTGTCCAGGTTCCCCGTCGGCTCGTCGGCGAGCAGCAGCATCGGCTCATTCACCAGCGATCTGGCGATCGCCACGCGCTGTTGCTCGCCCCCGGACAGTTCCATCGGCCGGTGAGAGTGGCGCTCAGCCAGGCCCACCCAGCCGAGCGCCTCCATGGCCGCGCCCTTGGCCTTCGCTCGGGAAACGCCGGCGTACTCGCCGGCCAGGGAGACGTTCTCGAGGGCGGTCAGCGTAGGAATCAGGTTGTAGGACTGAAACACGAAGCCCATCGCGTCGGCTCGCATGCGGGTCCGCTGCCGGTCGGACAGCGCTCCGACGTCGGTCCCGTTGACGTGCAGCTCAGGCGCCGGACCGCCGTCACGGTCGGCGGAGTGGAGGAGACCCAGGATGTGCATCAACGTGCTCTTGCCCGATCCGGACGGTCCCATGATCGCGACCATCTCACCCTTGGCAATCTCCAGGTCGACGCCCCTCAGCGCCTCCACATGGTTGCGCCGGCTGAGCCGGTAGGTCTTGCGCAGGTTGCGCGCCTCCAGTAGCGCAATCGGCTTGTCCATCACTCGTACCTCAGCGCGGCAACCGGGTCGAGCCGCGCCGCGCTCCAGGCCGGGATAACGCCCGCCACCATCCCCAGGATCGTGGAGAACGCTACCGCGAAGATGGCGGTTTGCGGGGTCAGTTCGAAGAGGATCGTCCCTGACGAGCGGCCGGCCTCGTTGGCCAACACCACCACGATGGCTCCCAGCACCAGGCCGATGACGCCCCCGATGAAGCCGATCACCGCGGCCTCCGTCACCAGCTCGCGGATGATCCGCCGGCGCGAGCCACCGATCGCGCGCTTGATGCCGATCTCGCGCGTCCGCTCCGCCACCGACATGGCCATGGTGTTGATGACCGACAGGCCGCCGACCACCAGGCTGATGACGGCGACGCCGATGATGATGGCGTTGAAGACGCCTGTGAACGATCCAACCTGCTCGTTGAATTCCGCGCCGGTGAGGGTCTGGACGTTGTCCACGTTCCGTTCGATCTGGCCGGCGAGCTCCGTGTCG
>JBDUEE010000119.1:0-2723 GCA_040002615.1 Chloroflexota bacterium
AGGCATGTGGATGATGGTTGGGGTTCTCATATGGTATCCAACTCACGGTGCTTAGGAAGAGGACCCCGCAATCGTCTATCCGGTCAACGTGGAACCCGACACGGCACGTGGGCGAGACGTACTGGATTTGTCCCGATACCGAACCCGGCGAGCGTGTCGCGGTAGGCGTGGCTGCGATAGCTGGCGCCGTTGTCGACCGGCACCACGACCGCGTAGCGGCTGGCGTCGTCAATGAACACCTCGAGATGGTCGTAGCCGGCGTGGGAGTGGCCGTGGTGCGGGGCATGCTCGCGGCCGAGGACGCGCCAGCCGCCGCCGTCGGGCACCCGGCCGAGCTTCTTGTGGTCCTGGTGGACGAGCGCGCCCGGGTGACAGGCGACGTAGCGGAGCGGGGCGCCGGTTCCGGAGCAGATCGAGCGCGCCGGCGGCGAATCGGTCATCAGGGTGAGGGGCGAGCGCTCGCGCGAGTCAAGCTGGGGGGCCGTGGCGGCGGCCGATCCGGACGTGGTGGTGCTCGGCCTGTGCGGCTTCGACCTGCCGCGAACCCTGGATGAGTGGTCGGCCTTCGAGCCACCTGAGCCGCTCACGCGAACGAAGGCGTGGCGCGACGGTCAGATCTGGGCCATCGATGGCTCGGCTTACGTCTCGCGGCCAGGCCCGCGGCTGGTCGACGGGGTTGAGATTCTGGCCGCTGTCTTGGCGGGTCGCCCGGATCCACGGGCTATCCGGCTGCCTCGCGCCAAAGTCAACTAGGGCAAGCGGACGCATGGCTCTCCAGTTGTAGTCCATTCAGCCAGTGCCGCGGTAGTTGGCTCGCCCGGGGACCAGCGACGCGCCGTTACTCGTTTGCTGGCTAGTTGTGGTGCTTCAAGACGTTGTTGACAAATGAGAGCCTCGCGGCACGGTGTGACGTGTTGACTACCCATACCGGTCGGAGGCTCTCGTGGCACATCCTAGTACGCGTCTCAGCGTCTTCAGTCGGCAGCTGCTGGTGAAGCGGGTGATCGTCGACGGCTGGCCGGTGGCGACGGTCGCCGAGCAGCTCGGCATCAGCCGCGCGACCGGCTACAAGTGGGTCCGCCGCTACCGGGCGGCAGGGCTGCCCAGGCTCGAGAATCGCAGCTCCCGGCCGCACCGCTCGCCGCGTCGGCTGTCGGATGCGGCGACTGCGGCGATCGTCCTGGCCCGAACCCGCCGGCGGTATGGCCCGGCCCGCCTGGCGCCGCTGACCGGGCACCCGCGCTCGACCATCTATGGCGTCCTGCGCCGGGCCGGTCGCAACCGCCTGCGCGACACGGACCGGGTGACCCAGTGGCCAGGCGCGAAGAGGGGATCGAGCCACTCGAGCAAGGCTACGTCCGTGCGCCGGGTGGGTGGTTCCAGCGCCGCCAGCCGTACCCGCAGGGCCGCGATGACCCGCTCGCCCCGCGTCGACGCCGGCCAGCGTCGCGACCAGCTCGAGCGTGGCCAGCACGTCGGCGAGGCTGTGCGGTTCCAGGGACACGACGAGTGGGACGCCCGCGCCACCAGCTGCGCGCGCTGCCTGGAGCACGGTCGGATACGAGACGGCGCACACATGACATAACTCCTGGGTCAGCACGAGGTCCGGCGCCAGCCGCAGCAGCAGCGGCTCGTCCAGGGCGTAGAGCCCGTGGCCGACGACCAGCGCGGCACGAACCGCGGCATCGATCTCAGCCGAGCGGCGCGTCGTGGGCGGGATACGGTCGGCAGTCATGCGCGGCAGTCCCGCGACCGCCTCAGGCGGGAAGTCGCACTCGTGGCTGACCGCCAGCAGCCGGTCCGACAGGCCCAGCGTACAGACGATCTCGGTGGCCGACGGCAGCAGCGAGACGATGCGTCGCGCCGGAGTATCGAGCCGCCCCGGGCCGGAGGAGCGCGCGGGCCGATGCTCGATGTCGCGCGGCCGGCTCGGGGACTTCGTCTGCACGCCAAGCAGCGTACCCCGCAGTGGTGTGCGAGTCAGGCCACTAGCCACCCGCGACCCAGGGGTAGATGCTGCAGCCGAGGGGCTGCCTTGTTGGCACCTTTGCCGAAGCCGGTGAGATGCTAAGCGCGGTGCCCGCGTCGGTCGAGGGCGCGGAGTCTGGTGGCCGTCGTGTCGGAGCGGTGGTCTCTTGCGCCCTGGGCTTCCCAGCAGAAGCGGCAAGGTAGGTGACGCCGCGGGAGTCTCTCAGGGAAGGGGTGATCCATGGCGGTGGGCCTGGCGGCGGTGCAGGGCGTCTCACTCGGTCGGAAACCATCGAGGTCGTCATCGGCCTCTCCTTCTCTCGGTCAGGATGACCCTAAACCTTCCAGCCAAGGGAAGGTCAAGCGGAAGGCCGACGAACCGATCAATCCGCTCAAGCCCGCGGTATTCGCGTCCCTGGAGGCGCAGCAGCCGCCACGGTTACCGGACGGCGACTTCGGATGGGCGACACCGCGATACGCACGTCCAGGAGCGCGTGAGCCTCGCGCAGAGCCTTCTCGACGTCTTCGGGCTTCTCGCCGCTCGCGAAGAGAAATCCCAGATACCGATCGCCCTCGGGCAGGGGCACGACCGGCGTCCCGCCCGGCATCGTGATGTTCAGACCAATGATCCCCGCCACCGCGCGCGCGGCCTGCTGGCCATCGACCGCCTCGAGGATGCCCGCCGACGGGATCGGCAGCATCATCACCCCGGCGGCGCTTCCCTCCCGCTCGAGGCTGGCTATTTCGAGGTCGGC
>JBDUEE010000120.1:0-5167 GCA_040002615.1 Chloroflexota bacterium
AGCATGGTGCGTTCACCGGCTTCGTCGAGCAGCACCACGACCGCGGTCGAGCGTGCTGCGGGTAGCGTCGCCAGCCGGACATGCTCCGCCTCCACCGTCTCGCGCAGCAGCCGCCCGGCGGCGTCATCGGCCAGCGCTGCCACCAGGCAGACATCGGCGCCCTGCCGCGCCAGCCGAACCGCGACGTTGGCTCCCTGGCCACCGGGGCCAATGCGCACCGTGGCCGGTGTGTCCGAGCCGATGCGGCGCGCAGCCGACGGCGCGACTGCGATGTCCAATGACAGGTCGCCAATCACGGCAAAGGTCGTCACCACGGCCTCCGTGTCGCGTAGCCCTCATCGGTCCCGTGCCAGAACGCGACGGCGGGATCGGAAAGACGCCAACACAGCCAGACCCGGCGCCCGTCGCGCTCGCCGGGAAAGTCAACGAGACCCATCTCGGTGTCCCGCAGCTGGACTCCCAGCCCCTCGAGCAGCGTGACCAGGGTGCGCATCCCCTCGGCGATGTCGGCCGTCTCCCGCTCCAGCCGGCTCGCCTCGGCTGCCGAAGCAGGGTCTCCGTTGCCCGTCAGATGGCGATGCATCTCGGCGTGGACGATATCCATGCGTCGCTGCTCGACCGCAAGCTGGAGGAGCACGGCACGCACCTGCGGCATCAGGGCGTTCGCCTCCTCGATGGTGTAGCTGCGGCGGGGCGCGGCCATGGCCCGCGATGGTAGCAGGGGCTCTGCTAGGATCGGGCCCGCTTCGGCTGAGCGAGCCTGCTCCGCACCGCGACGGCGCTCGCTCCATGGAGGCAGGTCCGTTCCTGCCGAGGACCGATGCCAGACGAGATTCGCCGCCAGCGCGGCCCGAACGACGAGAACCCTCCGGTCGGTGCAGATCCCTACCATGAGTTCGCGGAGCACGACCTGCCTGCCTATGTGGGTCTGCCGTCGTTCCAGAAGCTTCCCTACCTCGACGACGCGGCGCTGGCCGAACGGCGGCCGGACGTCGCCATTGTTGGGGCGCCGTACGACGAGGGCTCCAGTCATCGGCCGGGCAGTCGCTTCGGCCCAAATGCGATTCGGATGGCCACGTACCACGCCGGCTCCGTCAACTCGCTGCAGCACGCCATTCAGCCGTTCGAGTGGCTGGACGTGGTCGATGCCGGCGACGCCCCGGTCGTTCCGGCCAGCCCGGACCGCGCCCACGAGGTGATCCGCCGCAAGGTGGCCGTGGTGGCCGCCACCGGCGCCATCCCGATCATCCTGGGCGGCGACCATTCGATCACCCTACCGGCGGCGTCGGCGGTGGCAGCCCAGGTTGCGCCGCGCACCCTTGGGATCGTCCACTTCGACGCGCACGCCGACACCGCCGCCACCACCTGGGGCTCGCTGCGCTCGCACGGCACCCCAATGCGCCGGCTGATCGAGTCGGGCGCCGTGGCGGGGCGCAACTTCGTGCAGGTTGGCCTGCACGGGTACTGGCCGCCACCCGAGACGATCGAGTGGATGCGCGTCAATGGGCTGCGCACCCACTTCATGACCGAGATCGAGGAGCGGGGAGCAGAAGCGGTCGTGGCCGATGCCATCGCCCAAGCGCTCGACGGGCCGGAGCTGATCTACCTCTCGGTCGACATCGACGTCATCGATCCGGGCATGGCGCCGGGGACCGGCACGCCCGAGCCCGGCGGCATGCTGAGCCGGGAGGTGCTGCGCGCCATCCGCCAGGTGGTGATGTCGGTCGAGCTGGCGGGCATGGACGTGGTGGAGGTGTCCCCGGCCTATGACGTCGCCGAGATCACTGCCGCGGTCGCCAACCGCTGCGTGATGGAGGCAATCAGCGCGCTGGCCGCTCGCCGGCGCGATTCAGGTGGGACGGCGCGCCCCACCTGGCCCGCCTAGCCCTCGACCCGCCTAGCCCTCGACAGTGAAGCTGGCGCTGTCGGCGAAGTCGCCGTTCCGCCGCACGATCAGCTGGTAGTCGCCGGGGTCCAGGTCGCGGTACGCGGCGCCAATCAGGTAGCCGCTGCAGATCGGTTCTCCGTCGCGCTCGCAGGTTCCAATTACGTCCCCCAGGACATTTTCCTGCTGGTCGACGGTCTGCCCGTCGCTGCGCAGGGTGAGGATGAAGGTGTCGCTGGCGCGGGCATCGTCGAAGCCGATCCAGACCCACATCGTCCGCTCGGTGATCGTTGATCCGTCTTCCGAGCAACCGTCGAATGACATCTCCTGGGTGGCGCAGGGCTCGACTCGGATGACGGCACCATCGGCGAAGGTGATCGGGCCATCGGTCGGCTCCGGCGTGGCCTGCTGCTCTGGCGTCGATCCGCTGGGTTCGTTGCTCGGCTCCACGCTGGGACCAGCCGACTCGGTAACCGATGGAGTGGCCGTCGCCTGCGCCACGCCGCCATTTCCACCGAGCACGCTGGCCAGAACGGCACCCACGCCAAGCGCCAGGACGCAGAGAACGATGAAGCCGATGATCGGCAGGACGCTCGATCCTCCCCGGCGGCGGCCGTCGCCGGCGGCGGCGGCGTAGGCAGGTTCGGAATACGGGTAGGCGTCCTCCGGGGCTCCGTATGGAGCCGGATCCTCGGCCGCTGCGTAGGGTTGCGGCTCGTAATTCGGCGGTTCGTCGTACCGCGGCTCGTAGTGTGGCGCCGGCGCAACCTGCTCTGGCGGCGCCGGAGGCTGATATGGCTGCGGAGGCTCGTACGGCTGCGGAGGCTCGTCCATGGGCGGCACGGGCGGCATGCCCTGAACGGCCCGGTCGAAATCGGCGGGCGTGTTGTCAATGTTTGCCGCTGGCTCGTCCGGATCCGGTTCGTGAAGCGCCATCGCATCTTCGGGCTCGGGCGCGAACGGCACGTAGCCCGTCGCGCGGCCTCCGAAAGCAGGCTCCTTCGGCGGTGATCCCCGCCGCAGGCTGCCCTGTCCGGGGCGCCGCTGCCGGATCTTCTGGTCCAGCTCCTCGTGGTCCATGCCACGCGGCCGTGCACGCGCGGACGCCGGGATCGCCGCACCGCACTGCGTGCAGAACGCGGCCGGCGGCGTCGGTTGATGACAGGTCGGGCAGCGGATCTGGCCCGGCTTCGGGGTGGGCATCAGCGCGCATTGTGCACGGGCTGCTCGCGACACGCCAACCGGGGGTTGCGTCGGCCGGCCCCGACTACAGCGCCGATAGAATGGCCGCCCCACGGAAACCCCCCGAGGTCGCCGATCCTTGCCGCCACCTGAACCAACCGAGCGGCCGGCGTTTCCGCACCGCCGAATCAACGTGGTCGGCACCAGCGCAGCCGGCAAGACGACGTTCGCTCGCCTGCTGTCCGAGCGGTTGGGCGTGCCCCACGTCGAGCTCGATGCATTGCACTGGGAAAAAGACTGGACCGAGGCACCCGACGACGTGATGCGACAGCGAGTCGAGGAGGCGATTGCGCGTGAGGAATGGGTGGTGGACGGCAACTACTCGGCGGTGCGCGACCTGGTGTGGGCCCGGGCAGAGACGGTAGTGTGGCTCGACTTTCCGCTCCGCACGGTGCTGCGGCGCTATGCCACCCGCACGCGGCGGCGGATCAGGACGCAGGAAGAGCTGTGGCCCGGCACCGGCAACCGCGAGACGCTGTCGAAGCACCTGTTGCAGCGCGACGGCCTGCTGTGGTGGATCCTGAGCACCTACCGCCGCCGACGCCGCGACTATCCGCTCCTCCTGGCCGCTCATCCGTGGCTTACGGCGATCCGGCTGCGATCCCCCGATGAAGCGGACCGGTGGCTGGCAGCCATCGGTACCGGAAGGCATCAGAGCTAGGCACCCGGCCGCTTCCACTCAGTGCCATCCGCAAACGTCTCGCGCTTCCAGATCGGCAGGCGCTGCTTGACCGCCTCGATCACAAAGCGGTTGGCCTCGTATGCCTCCGCCCGGTGTGGTGAGGCGGTGACAATGGCGACGGCAGCCTCGCCCATGGGGACGACGCCGGTGCGGTGCACCACCGTGACCGTCACCGGCCAGCGCGACTCCGCCTCGGCGGCAATCTCGGCGAGGATGCTCTCCGCCAGCTCGGGGTAGACCTCGTAATCCAGCTGGCGCACCTCCCGTCCGTCATCCGAGGTATCGCGGGCGCGGCCGACAAACGTGACCACTGCCCCATGCCCTGGCTGGGGCGCGTTGGCCTCCAGCGTCGCCACGTCGATCGGCTGATCGGTGATCTCGGTGTGGGCGCCGCCGCTCACCGGCGGCAGGAAGGCCACCACGTCGCCATCTGCCAGGCCCGAGCCCCAGCCGGCGTAGGCGCCGTTGTGGGCCGGACGGACGAATGGCCGATGCGGCAACAGGGCGGGGTACCGGTCCGCCAGGGCCGCCCATGCGTCGTCGAGCTGGCTGCCTGCCGGCAGCTCGAGCTCTAGCCGATCAGCCGAAAGCTCGCGCAGCATGGCGAACGTGCGGACCGTGACGAGCATCGGCCTAGACCGGCACGCCGGTGAGATAGGCGATGCTGGCGCCGGCGATCGAGCCGGCCATCACGAACGCCAACCCGATGTACAGCAGGCCCGTGGTGGCCTGCAGCGACGCGGCTCGGCTGGCGAGCATGGCCAGCACGGTGATGACGATGGGCAGCAGGATGCCGACCCCAAGCCGCAGCCAGGTGAGCGGGCCGATCGGCCCACCCAGCGGACCACTGCTGACGGTGAGCACCGCCACCCCGAAACAGATGCCCTCCAGCGCGAGGGCCCCGAGCAGGATCCACATCATCCGGCGCAGCGGCGCCGGCGAGAGCCGCGGCGTCACGAGGTACCAGTGGCCCAGCAGCATGGCGGCAGTGACCGCGCCCAGCGCCAGCGCGGCCAGGACCAGCTGGATGCTGAACAGGAGCCGACTCTCGGTTGCGCCGGCGGCGGCCAGGGTGGCCAACGCCAGGATCCCCAGCAGCCCGCCGGCGATTGCCAGGCCGCTGCGCGGCAGCTTGAGGATGGACGCAATGAGGTAGGCAAGCGTGAACGCGGCGAAGGCCAGCACCAGTACGCGCCGCGGGCCGGCCGTGGCATCCGCTTCGGTGCCGGGCGCCAGGTTCAGCTCCGACAGGACCAGAACCGCCGCGAACCCGACCAGCAGCCAGGCCATGAAGAGCCGATAGCCGCGTGTGGTGCCTCCCAGCAGCTCGGTTACCCCCACCACCAGCAGGGTCCCGG
>JBDUEE010000121.1:0-8447 GCA_040002615.1 Chloroflexota bacterium
GGAGCCTGTCGAGCGCGACCTCATTGGTCGCGCGTCCGTGGTCGGCAAGATCTTCCAACGCTCGGCCATCGCCGAACTGTCACCGCCGGAACGGCGAAGCGACCTCGGCGCGCGGCTCATGACGTTGGTGCGCAAGGAGCTCGTCCGCCCGGACCGATCCGCGACGACCGGCGACGAGGCCTTCCGCTTTCGCCACCTGCTGGTACGAGATGCGGCCTACGCATCACTCACGAAGGAGCAGCGCGCCGACCTCCATGCACGTTTCGCGGACTGGCTGGAGCGAATCGCGGGCGATCGGTTGCTGGAGTATGAGGAGGTCATCGGCTATCACCTCGAGCAGGCGCACCGCTATCGGTCCGAGCTGGGACTGACCGATGAGCTGACGACCGTGCTCAGCAACCGGGCCGCAACGCGCCTGCGGGCGGCTGGCACGCGTGCGCTGGCTCGAAATGACCTGCATGCCGCGAGCAACCTCCTTTCGCGCTCGGCGGCGCTCGTCGGCGATGAGCGCGAGCGGTCCGAGCTTCTTCTCCATGTGGCGGATTCGACGGCGATGATGGGCGATCTGGTGCACGCAAAGCAGTGGCAGCAGCAGGCTCGCGACGCCGCTGCGAATGCCGGCGACGACATCCTCGAGATGCGAGCTGAGCTAGAGCAACTCGGCCTGACGTGGTTTATGGATCCCACGTTCGATGAGGGCCGGATTCTCGATCTTACCGATCGCCTGGCTGCGCTTGGCGTGGAGCGCGGCGACAAGCAGGCCCTGGTTGCCGCAGAGCTCGCGCGCGCGGACGTCTTCCTTTCTCGCTGCCGCTGGACGGAGTGCTTCGCGGCATTGGACAGGGCTCGCGCTCTCATCGATCCCCTGGAGGATCCGCGCCGCTGGCGCCTGGCCACCGGATTCAGGTGGAATGCGCTGCGCTGGGGTCCCGTGCCCGCGGACGAGGCGATCGCTCGCATCGATGCTGACGAACCGGGGAATGAGACCCTTGCCTTCGCGCGCCTCTCGAGCACCGCGCCACTTCTCGCAATGCAGGACCTCTTCGACGAGGCCCGAGCCCGGATTGAGGCGGGCAAGCGGTATGTCTCGGAACGGGGCCTACAGCTGCTCTTGGGTGGCATCGCGTTCGGGTCGGGGACGATCGAGACACTCGCTGGGGATCTAGAAGCGGCTGTCCGGGAGTTTGCTCTCGGCATCGACGCGCTTGGTCCAATGGGCGAGACCGGGGCGCGTTCGACACTCGTCGCACTGCAGGCGGGGGTTCTCTACCGGCTCGGGCGGCGGGACGAGATGGACGCGGCGCTCCAGCTCTCGCGGGATATCGGAGCTCCCAACGACATCAGTACCCAGGCCATCTGGCGGACGGTCGCCGGCATGGCGGCTGCCGATGACGGCCATCTCGATCGTGCAGAAGAGCTGGTAGACGAGGCCGTCGCCCTGGTTGAGCCCACGGATTTCCTCGAGATGCGCGCGGAGGCCTTCGAGGCACTTGCGCACATCAACGCGCGCGCGGGCCGCATGGACGGTTGGACGGCGGCCCTTCAGCGCGCCCTCGCCGAGCACGAGCAGAAGGCCAACCTCGTCGCAGCCAAGCGCGTCCGCGAATTGCTCGAACAGGGGCCTGGGTAGGCCGCCGGCATGCCCCCCGCCTCGCTGCCCGTAGTTGCGATCGTCGGGCGCCCGAACGTCGGCAAGTCGACGCTCTTCAACCGCCTCATCGGCGAGCGGCTGGCGATCGTCGAGGACGTGCCCGGCACCACCCGCGACCGCATCTACGGCACCGCCGAGTGGAATGGCCGCCAGTTCACCGTGGTCGACACCGGCGGGCTGGAGCTGGACCCTGGCACGGACATCGAGGCGCGGGTCCAGGTCCAGGCACGGGTGGCGATGGAGGAGGCCGATGTCATCCTGTTCGTGGTGGACGCCGCGGCCGGGCTGGCGCCGCTCGATCATGAGGTGGCGGATCGGCTGCGGCGCACCTCAAAGCCGACCATCCTGGTCATCAACAAGGCGGACAACCCGCGCCGCGAGCATGAGGGCGCCGAGTTCTACGCGTTGGGCATGGATCCCAGCATCACGGTCAGCGCGCAGCACGGCCGCAACACCGGTGACCTGGCGGACATGGTGGTCGCGGCACTCCCTCCGGCTACGGAGGCGGACGCATCGGCCTGGACCGATGAGTCCATTTCGGAGGCAGACCTGGAGGAGCTGGCGGAGACCGAGATGGGCCCGCCGCGGGTGGCCATCGTGGGGCGACCCAACACCGGCAAGTCGACCTTCGTCAACCGCGTGCTGGGCGAAGAGCGGATGATCGTGTCCGAGCTGCCGGGCACCACCCGCGACCCGACGGACACGGCGGTGAAGGTCGACGACGATCCGATGATCCTGGTCGATACCGCCGGCATCCGTCGCCGCGGGTCGGTGCAGCGGGGGATCGAGCGCTACTCGGTGTTGCGCTCGATGAAGGCTATCGACCGCGCCGACGTGGCGGTGGTGATGACCGACGCCACCGAGGGCTACACCGCCCAGGACGCCCACGTGGTGGGCCACGTGCTGGAGGCCGGCAAGGGGATCGTGCTGGTCATCAACAAGTGGGACGTGGTGGAGAAGGATGGGCACACCGCCGATGCATGGTTGAAAGTGCTGCGCCGCGAGGCGCCGTACCTGGGCTGGGCCGACATCGTGTTTGCCTCGGCGCTTACCGGGCAGCGCATGGAGCGCATCCTGCGCGAGGCGCGTCGCGTTGCCGAGGAGCGCTACCGGCGCGTGCCGACCGCCGACCTGAACCGGGTCGTGACCGATGCGGTTCGCGCCCATCCACCGTCGCACGTTCGCAACCGCCTGGGCAAGGTGCTATACGCGACCCAGGTCGCGGTGGCGCCGCCAACGTTCGTCATCTTCGTCAACGACCCGGAGCTGATCCACTTCAGCTATCGGCGCTACCTGGAGAATCGGATCAGGGATGAGTACGGCTTCCTGGGTACGCCGATCCGGCTCATCTTCCGGGAGCGGGAGTCCGTGGAATCCGCGCGCCGCTCCGCCCGTCCGCGGCGTGCGACAGCCGGCAAGCACCGCCGCTGACAAGGCATCGCCGCTGTGCCGCGGCTCCCGTTCTCCGACGCGGCTCCCGATTTCTTCCTGGATGCCGTCGTGAGCAGCGTTAGCGGACGTTTCAGCTACAGAACGGCCGCCGCGCGGGCTTCCCTGAGCGTGAAATGCGGCCCGCGGCCGCCTGCGAGATTGGATTCGGTCTCTAACGCGACTCACCGAAGCATTTGAGAACATCCAACGAGGCGAGCCACTTGCCCGCGGGAGTTGCAGAGCGGCGACAATGCGGACGTGGCTCGCATCCTCCTCTACACCGGAAAGGGCGGCGTCGGCAAGACCAGCGTGGCGGCGGCCACAGCACTGACCTGCGCGGATCGCGGCCTGCGCACGGTCATCCTTTCGACCGACATCGCCCACTCGCTGGGCGACGCATTCAGCGTCGAGCTGGGACCGGAGCCGACCGAGATCGCGCCGAACCTGTGGGGCCAGGAGTCGGAGGTCTTCCACAACGTCGCCAAGTACTGGGGACGCGTCCAGGCCTATGCGGCCAGCGTGCTCCGCTGGCGCGGCCTGGACGACGTGATGGCCGAAGAGATGACGGTCCTCCCCGGCATGGACGAGGTGGGCAGCCTGCTGTGGATCGCCGAGCATCACGACTCGGGCGACTACGACGTGATCGTGGTCGACGCCGCTCCAACCGGCGAGACCCTGCGGCTCCTCTCCCTGCCCGAGGCGGCGAGGTGGTGGATGGAGAAGATCGAGCCGATCGGCCGACGCATCTCCAGGCTGACGGGTCCCATCATCCAGCGCGTGGTGGGCATGCCCATGCCCGGCGGCGACGTGTTCGACGCCGGCGAGGAGCTGTTCCGCAAGCTGGAGCACATGCATTCCCTGCTGGTGGACCCGGCCCGGACATCGGTCCGTGTCGTGCTCACCCTGGAGCAGGTGGTCATCAAGGAGGCCCAGCGCTCGTTCACCTACTTCCACCTGTACGGCTACCCGACCGACCTGGTGGTGGCGAACCGCATCCTGCCCGACTCAGTAGGCCAGTACTTCCGCGGCTGGTACGAGGCGCAGCAGCGCTACGGCCCATTGGTGGAGCAGACGTTCGCCCCCATCCCGGTCCGCTATGCACCATTCTTCGACCGCGAGGTGGTGGGCGTGCGGATGCTCCGCGAGCTCGGCAAGGCGCTCTACCAGGAGACCGACCCAACCAGCCATTACTACCACGGGCGCCCATACTCGGTGGTGCGCGACAACGGCGAATTCGTGCTCAGCGTGGAGCTGCCGTTCGCGTCGAAGGAGGAGATCGCGCTGTCCAGACACGCGGATGAGATCGTGATCGACGTCGGCACCTGGCGCCGCAACCTCGTGCTGCCACGCGCGCTGATCGACGCACCGACCCAGGGGGCCAAATTCGACGACCATGTACTCAAGATCCGCTTCGCGGCTCCGCCGCGCGGCACCAATGGAGGTGGCACTCGTGGATGACCAAACGCGGACTGAAGATCTCGAGGCTCGGATTGGCGACCTGGAGCGCCGCCTGCGCGGCGGCGATCGCAGGGCGAGCATGGAGACCGCCTTCTGGGCAATGATCCGCGACCTGTTTCCGGAGGAGACGCGCAAGCACATGAAGGCGGCCGGTCGCGAGCAGCTGATGGCCGCGCGCAGCTACCTCGACCATTGGATCGCGAAGCTGGACGAGGAGCGCGCGGCGGCGCCGCCGGAGCGCGAGCGGATCGCCGTCGAATAGCGGCCGAACGTGACAGATCAGATCGGAGTCATCGGCGCCGGCGCCTGGGGCACGACCGTGGCGGTCATGCTGGCCGCCGCCGAGCGGCCGGTCACCATCTGGGCGCACAGCGGCGAGGCGAACGAGCAGCTGGCCCTGGACCGCGAAAACCGGCGCTATCTGCCTGGCGTCGTCTTTCCGCCCAACGTGCGAGTGGCGACCGATGCCGGCTATCTGGCCGAGCCGCACCGGGCCTACCTGCTTGCGGTGCCATCGGCCTACCTACGGGAAACGCTCCAGCACCTGGCGACCAGCCTGGACCCGAACGCGGCCCTGCTCAGCCTGGTCAAGGGGATCGAAGAGGGCAGCCACCTGCGCATGAGCGAGGTGATCGAGCAGGAGTTGCCTGGGCGCAGGGTTGCGGTGCTGTCAGGCCCCAACCTGGCAGGGGAAATCGCAGCCGGCAAGCCGGCAGGGACGGTCGTGGCATCGGCCGATGAGGATTTGGCCGCGGAGATGGCCGCGCTGCTGGCGATAGAGCGCTTCCGCGTCTACACCAATCCCGACGTTGTCGGGGTGGAGCTGTCCGGCGCGCTGAAGAACGTGGTGGCGCTGGCGGCGGGCATGGTCGACGGGTTGGGCTTTGGCGATTCTGCCAAGGCCGGGATCATCACGCGTGGGCTGGCGGAGATGACCAGGCTGGGCGTGGCGGCGGGCGCGAACGCGCTCACTTTCGCGGGGCTGGCCGGGGTGGGCGACCTGATCGCCACCTGCATGAGCCCGATGTCGCGCAATCGAAGGGCCGGCGAGCTGATGGGCTCGGGCCTGTCATGGACAGATGCCTCCTCGCAGCTCAACGGCGTGGCGGAGGGCGTGTCGACCGTGCGCGGAGCGCTGGCGCTGGCGGCCGAGCACGAGGTCGAGCTGCCGATCGCCGATCAGGTGGCAGCGGTCGTGCATGGCGGACGGCCGCCGATGGTGGCCGTCGCGGAACTGATGGGGCGGGAGCTGAAGGACGAGCTGGCCGGTGCGCGGCCGTGAGCGCGGTGCTCAGCTCTCCTGTCGGCGGACGACCCAGACCGGGGGGCCGGGCACGATACGGGTGGGTCGGGGACTCAGGGTCCGGCCGTTGGTCTCGGCGGCCGGCTGTCGCGAGCCGGATTGGCGGACCCGGCGCGCCCGATCGGCGACGTCCAGGTTATTGGCGTTACCCGACACTGTTGAGCCCACGCTCGTGACCTCTCGTTTCGCCCGATTCGCCAGGCGGCTTCGGGAATTTCGCCGATCATCGCCGTGCGCCGGCATGGAAGCCGAGTTGCCAGAGGTCCCGACGGGAGGGGCCGCATGTCACATCCGGCCCCGTACCTTCGCCGTCCCCAGGCAGGACCGCTCCGCACGCTCGCTGCATCGACGACGGATTGCTCAATGACGAGCCTGGGGCGCGGGTTGATGCTCGGCGCAGTAAGCGGCGTGTCGCTGATCGGAGGTGCTGTGCTCATCGCGGTCGGCGCGATCTCTCGGCAGCTGCGTATCGCCGATGCCGGCAAGCGGAGCTTCCATGGGCATGCCTTCGAGCGTCGCTGGATTTCCGACCAGGAGGAGCGAGTGCGGCACGCTGCCATCGTCTCCGACCGATTGGAGCTCGACACGGAGCAGCCTGGCGCGGTATCGGTGGCCGAGGCAGCCGAGCGCCTGGGGGTCAGCGCCTCGACGGTGCGGCGGCGCGCAAAGAACGGTCAGCTGAAGGGGGCCTACCGCTCCGGGCGGCTGACCGGAGTCATCCTCGAAGCGGACTGAACGAATTGGCCGGCGCCTCTGACACCGTCCGCGATCGGCTTCGCGACCTAGCTGCGCGCCACGGCCTGGAGCTGGTAGGCGTGACGGATGCGTCGCCATTGCCCGAGGCGCGTGCCCGAATGGAGGCCAGCCTCGCGGCAGGTCACATGGCCGGCATGGACTGGATGGGCGGCGACAGACCCGCAATTTCCACCGATCCACATGGCCTGGATCCGGAGGCGCGCTCGGTCATAGTGATGGCGGCGTCGTACGCGGGACGGGATCGCGCCGCCTGGGATCCAGCGCCGGACGCACTGCACCGGGCGCTGGAGGGCGTCCTGGCTGGCTCACCGCTCGAACCGTCGGGACGAATCGCCCGATACGCGCTTGGCAGCGATTACCACGTCTCCCTGCGCGCTCGACTGGAGGCGTTGGCCGCCGATCTGCGCGCTCAAGGCCTGCCGATGGGCGAGGTCGCGTACGTGGATGACCGGCCACTGGCCGAGCGGGCGCTTGCCGCTCGCGCCGGCCTGGGATGGATCGGCAAGAACTCGAACCTGCTGACGCATGCGGCTGCGGGCTCGTGGGTCTTCCTGGGCGCCATCCTCAGCTCCGCCGACATCCCTGTCGACGAGCCGATTCGGAGCTCGTGCGGATCATGCACACGCTGCCTTTCTGGTTGCCCTACCGGAGCCATCGTGGCGCCGCAGACCATCGATGCGCGGCGCTGCATCAGCTACCTGACCATCGAGCACCGGGGCACGCTCAACGAATGGGAGGCCAGCGCCATCGGCGATTGGATCTTCGGCTGCGACGTCTGCCAGGAGGTCTGCCCGGTCAACACCGAGGCCGATGACGCCGGCCCGCTGCTCGTCCCGCTGCTGCCGCTGATCGAGTGGCTGCTTCCGTTGGGCGCGCGTGCCTTCAACCGGGCGGTGGGGGAGACTGCGCTGACGCGTGCCGGGCGGCATCGGCTCCTGAGGAACGCGATCGCGGCCGTGGGGAATGTCTCGCCCATGCCCGCCGGAGCCGTGCCCTTGCTTCGCCGCGCCGCGGAGGATCAGCGTGCCGAAGTCCGGCTCCAGGCCGACCGAGCCCTGGCGACCCTGGGCTGACCTGCCCGCCGGTTTTCCTCGAGTCTCGCTAAACGCCTTCAGTTGATCCGTTCCACCACGAAAAGCGTGGTGCACGTCCAGTAGGCGGCCGTCTCCTCGAGCGTGGTTGGCGGGTTCAGGGCGCACCTTTGAGCAGCCGCGTCATCGAAATGTCCGGTAATGGTCATCTGCGGATTCGGTGAGCCTTCGGTGGCAAGTCCGGTCGGCGCGATCCCGGTGGCTGGATCGAAATGGAGCCGACGCGATCAGTCGCGATCTCGAGCCACCAATGTCCATCCGCCCACACTGCATTGCTGATCACCAGGACGTGGTCGCCCGCCGCCAGGCGCACCTTTCCACCCGCGTCGTAGAGCCCATACACGTCGTCGAGGACCGGTGCCTGCGTGCCACGCTGGGCGCGCACCATCAGCCCGTTCACGCGATCGTGGCGAGTGCCCAGTTCTGGAAGATCGGCGCCGTCGCGGGGTCGGGGCTCCCGGTGTCAGACCCTTCCGCCGATGCAGATGGTTCGACACTCTGGTCGCCGCTGGGGCTGATGGTGGCAGATGGCGCGCCAGGGCCGGCGCAGGCGACCAACCCGACAAACAAGCCGATGATGCCGATGCGTCCCGCAACCTGATTCATGGCTGACACCACACCCAGTCTGTGTGCGGCGAGACTACGGCACGCCATCGGCTTCGAACTTGCAGCCGAGGCCTGGTGGAGGCGCCTGTCGTAGACTGGGCGCCAGTCGGTCGGGGCGTAGCGCAGTCTGGTAGCGCACCTGAATGGGGTT
>JBDUEE010000122.1:0-19909 GCA_040002615.1 Chloroflexota bacterium
TGCCGATCCAGACCGATTTGATGTCGTCGGAGCTGACCGTCTTCGACGTCCAGCACGGACTCATCGAGGCAATCGACCTGCGGACCGGCCGTACCGTTTGGTCGGCAACGGCGGGCGACGCCGATATCCCATGGAGCGATCGATTCGTGCACGACCTCAGCGTGGCAGGCGGACACCTGATCGTGCCCACCGGTTACGAGCTTTCCGTCTACGAGCCGCTCCCGGTGAGCATTCGCGGTCCCACCCGTGCGCTGAGAGGCTCGCAGGTCACCCTCGTCACGCACTCGGCGCCCGGAAGCAGGGTTGAGATCTATCGAAAGGAATCTGGGGCAACGGCATTTTCATTGCTGGCCGTCCGCCAAGCCGATTCGACGGGCCGAGCAGCGGCGAGTTTCAGCATCCGACGAGACACGGACTACTACGCCTTATCTGATGGCGTGCAGTCGCCCATCCGCCACACGAAGGCCATTCGCGATGTCGCCATCCCGGCTGGCATGCCGAATACCCGGGCGGGCAATTATCAGATCAATCCAACCCATACCGGTGCCCAGTCACAGGAGGTGCTGAGGCCTCCCCTGCGACGGGCCTGGGCGAGGGCGTTTCCCGGCAGGGTCTCGTATCCAGTGGTCTTCGGTGGTCGCGCGTTCGTGGTGGCCGAAGCCGCGCAGGGCGAACCCACCGACAACCCCAGGACTCTGCTATACGCACTCGAAGCGGCGACGGGAGAGCTCCTCTGGGGACCGATCAAGCTGGACAGCCAGGCCCGCTTTGCCGCGGTTGCATCTGACGGTGATCGGCTTTATCTGCTTAACCAACGACTTCTCGGCGACACCCTTAGCGCCTTGGATCCGGCGACCGGGAATGAGCTGTGGTCGGTCGGCTTGGGGGGAGGCTTTCCGCCCACGGCGGTGGACGGGGCGGTGTATCTGGCGGGCGGCACCGCGATTGACGGGGTCACCGGCGACCCTGTCGCCAGCGCCACCGGGGGCGGGTGGCGCACCCGCGGTCCCCCGGCGGTATCGAGAAGCCGAGTGTTTTCCTCAATGTCGTGTCCCGCTGCGCAGGCCTACAGCACCGACGGTCAGTTCCTGTGGCAGTCACAGGAGCTGACCGGCGAATGCGACCAATGGTCCTTCACCACCGCCGTTCACGATGGGCGTGTCTACGTGCGCAGCAGGCTGTCTGATGACGCCGTGTATCGGGCAAGCGATGGTCACCTGCTCCGCCGATTCTCCAGTGAGCCGATCCCCGCATTCGCCGGCCAGGTCGGGTACCGCGTCGTGAACGGTCGGCTCATTGCGTTGATGTCGCGACAGGCGTGACGCGCTGGCGCACGAACTACATCGCGATCGAGATGGCGCCCGTGACTGCGAACGACGTCGTCTACGCGGTCACCGCCAACCTGGAGGTGCGTGCCTACGCGCCCTCCTCTGGCCGACTCCTGTGGAAGGGTCCGCTGGGGTGGGCGTTCATCGTCCATGGCGAAACGGACGGCCGCGTCTGGACTGCGATGGCGATCGCTGAAGGCAAGCTGCTGGTTCCGGCCGGGCGCCACCTGGTTGCCTTCATCTCAGGGTGAGCTCCAGCGCCGGCGCGACGACAGAGATCGACGCCGCAGCGCACTACTGAAACTCAGGATTTCGGGATCTACTTCGTCGGATCGACGAACGGCATCGGCACGACGGTCGCCGGACGCTCGCCGTTCGGGCCGTGAACCGCGACCGAGCTGCCCAGCTCGGCCAACTCCGCGGGCAGCCAGGCATACCCGATGTTCTTCTCCAGCCGCGGCGACCAGAGCGCGGTGGTCACGGCGCCGACCTGGCCATCGCCGGCGTGGACCGGCCACTTGGTGAAGTTCATGTCGAGCTTGTCGCCGCCGATCTCGACGCCTACCAGCTTGCGTCGAACGCCCTCGGCGCGAATCCGCTGCAGCGCCTCCTTGCCGGCGAACTCGAAGTCGCCGTCCAGGCTGCACAGACGCTCGAGGCCCACTTCGAACGGGTTGTTCTCGATTGTCATGTCGGCGCCCCAGTTGAGGATGCCGCCCTCCACGCGCCGGATGTCGACCGGCCCCGTAGGCCGAATGTTGAAGGGCTTGCCTGCCTCCATGATCCGCTCCCACAACGCGGTCCCGTGCTGGCCGTCGCGCAGGTAGATCTCGTAGCCGACCTCGGCAGTCCACCCGGTCCGCGTCACGATGACCGGGATGCCATCGAGCTCCAGCTCGCGGAAGCAGTAGTACTTCAGCGACAGGATGTCGTCCCCGAAGAGCGCTGCCACCACGTCCCTCGAGTGCGGCCCCTGGATCTGGACCGGAGAGACATCGGGCTCTGACAGTCGGACGTCCCAGCCCAGACCTTGCGCCAGGCCGATGGCGTAGAGCAGCGCGTCGGAGCTGGCCAGCGCGAACCAGAAGTGGTTCTCCCCCAGCCGCAGCATGACCGGGTCGTTCACGATCCCGCCGTCGGGCGCGGTGATCAGGACGTACTTGCCCTGGCCGACCGCGCACTTCGACAGGTCACGTGGCGTCAGCAGCTGCGCGAAGCGAAACCCGTCGCGGCCCTGCACCTCCAGCTGCCGCTCGACCGCCACGTCCCACAGGGTCACGTGCCGGAGCAGGTGCCAGTACTCGGCCTCGAAATCGTCGAAGTTGATCGGGAAGAGCATGTGGTTGTAGACCGTGTAGCCGCGCGGCCCATAGGCCTGCTCGGCCTCGTAGAACGGCGTCTGCCGCAGCCGCGCCCCGCGCTGGACCAGGCTCATGTCGAAGGCCATCTGCTCACCGCTACTGCTGCTGGACGGATGAAATTCCGCTCGGCTCCTGCCGAAGGCCCGATGCTACCCTCGCCGATCGGCTCAGGTAGAGCCCCACCACCAATGCCCAGACCGGCAGGAGCACCAGGTACCCCACGCCGCCGACCAGGACCGGCAGGCCATCCTTGTCGCCGATCAAGGTCCCGACGGCGAAGAGCACCACGCCGAGACCGGTCACGACACCTAGCCATCGCAGCGCGCTGAGCCACGGTCCGGCCAGGAGGTTCGCGCCGGCGATCCACAGCCCGATCACGATCAGCGCCGCAGACTCGATCGCAAATGCGCCGGTCGCCGGCATCGTGTAGTCGATGTCCACGACTCCGACCACGAACAGGAGTTGCGTCACACACCACACAGCGGCGGCCAACCAACCGGAAACCTGAGCCATCCGCGCCAGGGGCGTGGGAGTCAGGCCGCCAAGCTCCCAGAAGGCCAGCATCAGAAACGGGATCGCGGCGGTCATGACGATCAGCGCCACATCGTTGACCGTTCCCCACGGTTGCCCCGCCGCGAAGAACAGGATGATGGTGACCAGCGCCACAAGCCCCGCCACGCCGGCGAAGTACGCGGCCGGTATCGCTCGCCGAACGTTCACGTTCATGCGCTTGGTCAGGCGCGCTGCACGATCTCAGGGATGCTTTGGGCAGGCGACTCTGCTGCTGCCTGTTCGTCCAGGAAACCCAATAGCGCCGATGCGCCCAGCTCCTCGAGAGCGCTGCGTGCCTCATCCACGAACGCCTGTCGCTCGTCGTCGCTCGCCTCCAGGAAAACGGCACGCTCGAGCCTGGCAAGGACCGCTTCAAACCGCGCCCCGACATCATCTAGGCGGGCGATCGCCTGCGCATAGGTCGCACGACTGTCATCGGTCCGATGCTTGAGGGCGTCCAGCCCGGCGCCCAGCCCCAGCCGAACGCTGGCGGCGACGCTGGCGTGCTGCCGGACGGCGTCCAGTCGCGCGAGCGTTGCCTCGAGTCGTCCAGGGTCCCGGAGCCAGAGGGCGGCGTGTGCCGCCATTGAGAGGCCTGTCACAGGAGATCCCGCGATATCGACATCCGCAGCGGCCATGGCGTCGCTGTATGCGTCGGCGAATCGTCGCTCGACGAATCGGACATTGGCTCTCGTCTCGCGGAACGCCACGGTGTCCTGGGGCGAACTGAAGGCGGCCACCTCGCTCTCGGGAAGCATGAGGGGCTCCGCTGCGCGGGCGCCGTCGCGGTACGCGGTGACCCTGGCGGCGCCCGAGGCCAGGTTCAGCTTCAGCGAGCGCCCCATCTCTTCGCGGTCAAAACGCGACCACAAGCGGAGGCATTCGTCCCAGTCGCCGACGATGAACTGACAGTGGGTGGCGTTTGAGGCCAGGTATCGGGCCCAGGTGTTGTATCCGAAGCGTTCTGCTCTCTCCACCGCTTGGAGGGCAACCGTCAGAGCTTCCCGCGGGTCTTCCAGCGAGCCGAGCGCCGACAGGTTCATGGCAGCGCGGAAGTATGCGTTCTGGAACCCGTGCAGCTCGGCAAACGGGATGGTGCCGCGCAGGATTGCGAGCCCCTCGCGCGTCCGTCCGAGCTCGGCGGCTGCCCAGCCCTTGCTGGCCAGCAGCTCAGCGATGGTGGACAGCTCCTCGGATCGTTCCACGACCTGCAGGCTCTTGTCGATCGTGGCCGCACCGCTCTTGAAGTCGCCATCCATGAGGTATGCGAGTCCCAGCTCGGCCTCAAGAACGGCCATTTCGCTCTCATCGGCCGTGGATGTCAGCTCGTCGCGTGCCGCCTCCATGTAACGCACCGCGGCAGGCGGACCTTCATGCGAAATGACCAGGACCGCTCCGTATCCGCTCATCGCCCGCGCCTGCGCGCCGGGGTTCGCGTGGCTGCGGTGCCAGTCCACGAGGCTCCCGAACAGCTCCTTCGCCTCGTCCCGCAGATCGGCCGCCTGCGCGGCAGCGGCCGCCCGTTCCATGAGGTCGATCCGGGCGCGCTCGTCCTGCTCGATGCCCATCGCGTCCTTCAGGAAGGTGAACGCCTGGCTGTGGCTGTAGAGCGCTGCCGCTCGCTCGGCAGCGGAGACGAGCGCGCTGACGGCGCGCGAGGCAAGCTCATCGGCGCGCGCGGTTCCCTTTGCCGCGTCCTGGGCCTGCAGGTAGTGGCTGGCAACCACGCCGGCCAGCTCCGCATCGCCAAGGCTCTCGAAATACTGCGCCGCCACCTCGTGCTGCGCAGCGCGGTCACGCTTGGCGAGACGCCCGTAGGCAACCTCGCGGATGAGGCTCTGGACGAACCGATACTGCCCTCGCTCCGGCGACCGCGGGTCGGACTCCAGGACCAGGAGCTCCTTGCGGGAAAGCTGCCTGAGGAGTCCGACGACATCCTCCTTGGGGATCTCAGCAAGGTGCGCCAGCGCATCGGGCGTGAAGCTCTGCCCCAGCACCGCGGCTCTCTGAATGAGGGAGCGCTCCGTCGCCTCCAGACCGTCCAGGCGCGCGCCGATGAGCGCGTGAAGCGACTCGGGCACCGCCAGCAGATCCCGGCCGGGACTGTCGGCCACCAGGCGGTATCGACCATCGGTCTCGGCGATACGGCCCTGGTCGATCAGCATCCGAACCAGCTCCACCGCATAGAGGGGGATCCCCTCCGAGCGCTCCGCCACGAGACGGATGAGGTCGGGCGGGATGCCGGGCACCAGTCCGACCAGGAGTGTCTCGATGGCACCAGGGTCCAGCGGCTCCAGGTGCACGCTGGTGAAGGATCGCTGGCCGGCTCCCCACGAAGGCCGACGTTCGAGCAGCTCCGGTCGCGCCAGCGTCAGCACGAAGATCGGGCTGCTACGGGACCATTCGAGCAGGCTCTCGATGAAGTCCAGCAGGCCATCATCGGCCCAGTGGACCTCCTCGAACACGAGCCCAACAGTCCCCCGCTCGCTGATGCGCTCGAAGAGCCGCCGCCACGCCGCGAAGAGCTCTTCGCGCTCCCCCTGCGGGGTCGGCTCCAGGCCGAGCAGCGCCGCTAACCGGGGCTCCATCCAATCGCGCTCATCTGCGTCCGCCGCGTACTCGTCCAGCATCTCGCGGACCTTGGCCCGCGACTCCTCCGGCCCATCGGTCTCTGCCAGCCCAGCGCGTTGTCGGACCATCTCGCCCAGTGCCCAGAAGGCGACGCCCTCCCCGTAGGCCGGCGAGCGGCCCTGGTGCCAGTAGATGGTCTCGACCACGCCGTCGACGTACTTCTCCAGCTCCCAGGCCAGGCGCGTCTTGCCGATGCCGGCCACGCCGGTGACCGAGATGAGCCGCGCCCGAGCATCGCGCGCCGTCGCGTCCAGGAGGTCCTTCAGCATGCGAAGGTCGTCATCGCGCCCGACGAATGGCGGCTCGACCTGTTGAGATCGGCCCGATCCGGCGCGACCCGCCACCACGCGTACCGCCCGCCAGGCGGGGATGGCCAGCTCCTTCCCGCGCAGCAACTGCTCACCAACTGGCTCGAAGACGATCGCAGACGAGGCGCTCTGGTAGGTTCCCTCGCCGACCAGCACCTGCCCCGGCTCGGCAACCGACTGCAGGCGCGATGCGGTGTTGACCATGTCGCCGGCGACCATCCCCTGACCGATGGCGCCCAGCGTGACGGCCGCCTCTCCTGTCAGGACGGCCGCCCGGGCCTGGAGGATCCCGAGCTCCGGCATCTCCGCTCCCAACGCGGCTACGCCGTCCACCACGTCGAGCGCCGCCCGCACCGCCCGCTCGGCGTCGTCCTCGTGGGCAACGGGCGTGCCCCACACGGCCATGACCGCGTCACCGATGAACTTCTCCACCTCGCCGCCGTAGCGCTCGATTCGCTCGCGCGCGACATCGAAGTAGCGCCCCAGGAGCTCCCGCACCTGCTCGGGGTCGCGCTTGTCGGAAATCCCGGTGAAGCCCACCAGGTCGGCGAACAACACTGAGACCAGCCGCCGTTCCGCGACGGGGCGGTATGACGGCGTCGCGGCCGGGGCGTCAGCGCCCAGCGCGTCAAGCGTCGATCCGCAATTCCCACAGAACTGGTCTCCAGGATCGTTGACGGTTCCGCACGCTGGGCACGGGGAGGCGAGCGACTTTCCGCAGGATCGACAGAAGCGACGATCGTCTCGATTCTCAGTTCCGCATGCCGGGCAGTTGATCACAGCACCTCGAGCCTTGATGGAAGGCCCGTAGCGTATCGCGGCCGATCAAGCACAGGGACATTGGCGACGGCATCTTCGCGGAAATCACATCAGGCGTCAGCCGGCAGAATCCGAAACGGGCGCCCACCCGGGCCGCGCATGGCGCGGAAGTGACGCTCATCGAGCGTCAGCAGGTCACGCACGCCATATCGTGCCGCGAGGACGACGAGGGAAGCGTCTGCCAGGCCGATAGCCAGGTCCCGGTAACGACCGATCACGCGCTCAGCGGCGTTGATCTCCTCCGGGCCGAAGGCCTCGAGCCGGTAGACGCCGCGGCCGACCTCTGCCAGCAGCGCTCGCTCAGCTTCGACGCTGACGCGGGTGGCCAGGAGGTAGTCGAGCTCGGCCAGCACGAAGGGCGACAGCACCCACGGCGGCTGGGCCGCGCTCAGCGCGGCAATGGCGGCGCTATGCCGCTGCTGGCTGGCGTCGATGGCCGCCAGCAATCCGCTCGTGTCGAGGATGATCACCGCTCGCCGAAGCCCGCCAGGTGCTCGTCGACGTGCTCGGCCAAGTCCGGCTGTCCGCTCTCGAAGAGTGGCAACCGGGGCTCCGCAATACGGTGCGTCCCAACAACCGCACCGATCCCCTCGCGAATGAGGTCTGCCTCGCTGCGGCCCGTCGCCCGCGCAGTCCGCCTCAGCGCCCGCTTCAGCTCATCGGGAAGGTAGACGGTCGTCTTCTCCATGCCATACATACTACCACCTAATATATGGTATGGCCGCCACACTCATGGACGGAACAAGATGGGAACCACGGATCACTTCGCGGGGTATCTGGGACGCAGAACTCCGGAGGATCACGTGCTCGCCATCGGTCGATTTGTGGCGTTGCTGCTGGCCATCTGCCTGATGGCGGGCTGTGCGACGCCTGTTGTCCCGTCGCCATCGGCCTCGGAGTCGCCATCGGCCTCAGCGTCGGCATCGGTGCCGCCGCCGCTGGAGGGCGACGTGATCGCCTTCCACTCCGATCCGGGCGGCCGCGACGACTTCTACGAGATCAGGGCTGACGGCACCGGTGTTCGCCAGATCACCGATGGCGCCGAGACCGTCGCGTTCCCGTATTGGTCGCCGGACGGATCGCGCATCGCCTACGTCTGCTGCTCCCGTGGCGAGCCGGCCGTATGGGTGATGAATGCCGACGGCTCAAACCCGATCCAGCTGACAGACGCGCCCTCAGGCGAGCCGACCTGGTCGGCTGACGGTGCGGAGATTGCCTACGCGTCATACGCCGACGAGTCGATCTGGCTGGTGCGTCCCGACGGCACGCAGCGCCGGCCGTTATCGCAGCAGGGCGCGGGGCCGACCTGGTCGCCGGATAGTGGGCGCATTGCGTTCTTCAGCCGGCGCGATTTCCCAGGCAAGGACCAGCGGAACGAGCTCTACATCGTCAACGAAGACGGCACGGGCGAAATCCGACTGACCAACGACACGGCGGAGGACATCCTGCCGGATTGGTCGCCTGACAGCTCGCGTCTGGCCTGGATTCGCACCGTCGATGGCACTCCTCATGTCTTTGTCATGAATGCCGACGGCAGCCACGTCCGCCAGCTGACGGATGGGCCCGACGTGGACGACGCGGCCGACTGGTCACCGGACGGCTCGCGCATCCTGTTCGTCCGTTACCTGGACGGAGCCGATCCACTCACCCTGGGCCAGGGCAACGCCGAGATCTTCACCGTATCAGCAGATGGCGGCGAGGAGGTGAACCTCACCCGAAACGAGCAATGGGATGGGTATCCGGCCTGGTCGCCCGATGGCTTGCAGATCGCATACGGCGTGAATGACGGCCAGCAGTTCAACCTGATGCTCATGGACGCCGACGGCACGAACGTGCGTGCCCTGCCTGGTGCACCTGCCGCTGTGACGGCCAACGACTGCTGTCCGGCCTGGAGGCCCTGAGCCCGCGTACCGCCGAGCCGGGCCTTGCGCTCACGTTGAGTCCGACCGACACTCCGGAAATCGACCGAGTGACGCTCGCTGCCTTCGCGCTGATGGTGCTGCTTGCCGGTGGCAACGCGGTTGGCGTCAAAGTGGCAACCGACGAGCTGGATCCGTTCTGGGCCGCTGGGACCCGCTTCGGAGCCGCCGGCCTGATCTTCGCCGCCCTGATGGTCCCTCTCCGCGTCCCCATCCCCCGCGGCGGTGCGCTCCTCGGCGCTGTGCTCTACGGGATCCTGGGCTTCGGTGCCGCGTTCGGAATCGCGTTCGTGGCCATTCACATGACGGGGGCCGGGGCCGGGCAGCTGCTTCTGGGTCTCGTGCCTCTGCTGACACTCGTCCTGGCGCCGATCCACGGTCTCGAGCGCTTCCGGCTGCGCGCCGTCCTCGGCTCATTGGTCGCATTGGGTGGCGTGGCCATCCTCGCCGCCGACCGCATCTCCCTTGACATCCCGCTGGAGGGCATCGCGCTCGCCCTGGCGGTCGCACTCCTGCTGGCGGAGGCCGGCATCGTGGTCAAGCTCACGCCACGCGCCGATCCGGTAGCCACCAACGCGGTCGCGATGCTCACCGGGGCGGCCCTGCTCTTCCCGATCTCGCTGCTCACCGGCGAGCGCTGGTCGCTGCCCACGGAGCAGGACACGTGGGTGGCCATGGCCTATCTGGTCGTCGCCGGGTCGGTCGTCGTCTTCTGGCTGTGGGTCGTTGTCCTGCGCCGATGGACCGCATCGGCCGTTTCGTTCGAGTTCCTGCTCATCCCACTGGCCACCATCCCCTTCTCAGCCCTGCTGACCGGCGAGGTCATCACACCCGCCATGCTGCTGGGCGGCGCGGTCATCCTGGTCGGGGTGTACTTCGGTGCGCTGGCGCCGGACAGTCAGGGAACGATCCCCAGCTCGTCGAGCGAGGCGTCCAGCTCGGCCGGATCGCGGTAGACCCGAAACGCACCGGCACGAGCCAGCTCGTCCTCCCCGTACCCGTCGGTCAGCAGGCCCACCGATAGCATCCCCGCCCGGCGCGCGGCAAGCAGGTCCCAGACCGCGTCGCCCACGACCGTGACGTCAGCGATCTCGACCCCCATCCGCTGCTGGCAGGCCAGGAGCAGGTCCGGTTCCGGCTTGGCGCGCAGGACGTCGCCACGCTCGACCACGATCACGTCTTCAGCCACGCCCAGCGCCACGAGGGAAGCGTTGATCTCCGGCCGACGCCCGGAGGTCGCGATCCCGAAGGGCACGCGGGCATCGGCAAGGTGAGCAAGCAGCTCGACGGCTCCGGGGAGCGGGCGACGCTCCGGCAACAGCTTGCGGAACAGCTCGCCATGGCGTCGCTGGAGCTGCTCCACCTCCTCATCGTTGAGCGGCCGGCCCAGCTCACGGGCAACAGCGCGCGTGAACAGTCCGCCACTCATGCCGATGCGCCGATGGATCCGCCAGCCCTCCAGCGGCAACCCGGCCTCCGCCAATGCCCGCTGCCAGGCGAAGACGTGGGCATACACCGTGTCGATCAGCGTCCCATCGAGGTCGAAGATCAGCGCTCGTGTCATCTGGCGACGTTCGTCCTCATTAGCGTCAGGGCCGATGATGACTCGCGGAATCAGGCGATGTAGCCTCGCCTCGGTGAACGCTCGCGTTGCGACAGCAGCTGAAGTCGACCTGGTGACCGAGATCATCAGCCTTGCCTTCGCGGAGGATCCGGTGTGGGTCCGGGCCCTTGGCGGAGAAGACCGGCCAGCCGAGGAGCTGTCCGGGTTCTGGCGGATCTTCGTGCAGGGTGCCCTCCGATACCCGTGGGTCTGGCTCTGGAATGGGGGCGAGGCAGCCTCGATCTGGATCCCGCCGGGCGGCACCGAGCTGTCCGAAGTGCAGGAGGAGGAGTTCGGCGAGCTCGCCACCACCCTGCTGAGCGACGAGGCGGCCTCGTATCTGGCCGCGGTGGTGCAGGCTTTCGACGCCAATCATCCGCGCGACGAGCCGCATTACTACCTGAGCTTGCTCGGCACGCACCCCGCCCATCGCGGACGGGGCGTGGGCATGGCGCTGCTTGCGGAGAACCTGGCCCGCGTCGATGACGAGGGGATGCCCGCATTCCTGGAATCGAGCAATCCAGCCAATGATCACCGCTACGCGCGACTGGGCTTCGCGCCAATCGGCGAGGTCCAGCTGCCCGACAACGGCCCGGTGGTGACCACCATGTGGCGAGCGGCGCACACCGGTTGACGAAAACGACGAACCGAAGCACCCTCCCCGCTCACCCAGCTCGTCTGTGACCGCCTTCGAAACAGTATCCTCGCGCGGGGTTCGTGAGGTTGAGGGAGGGTCCCAGATGGTCCGTGGCGCGCGGTATGTCTATGTGGCGCTGGCGTGGGCGTTCGTCGCGGGGGTCGTCCTGCAGGTCTATTTCATCGGCCTTGGGCTATTCGTTTCGTCCGATGACAAGGAACTGCACCGCAACTTCGGCTGGATCCTGCACCTGGTACCGCCGTTCATCCTGTTGGCGGCTGCCTTTGCGCGTGCCGGCCGCACCCGGATCCTCCAGACGACCGCGCTGGCCGTCACGATTTTCATCGTGCCCATCCTCGCCGCCATCCGGGCCGATGCGCCACTGGCGGCCGCGTTCCACCCGGTCGGCGCGCTCCTTGCTTTCCTGTTGGCGGTCGTCGTGGCGCGCGGGGCCACAAGCCTTGTCCGCTCACCCGATACCCAGGCGTCGACAACCATCGGCCAATGGGTGCTTGTCGCGCTGGTCGTGGTAATCCTGCTGGGCCTCTCGCTGACAGGGAGTCCAGACGCATAGCGCGTCGCTGGCCTCGACCTGCAACTAACCACCAGGTCGAACTGCCACCGCGAGGCTTGTTCCTGGCGCGGAGCGCAGGTTGATGCGCCGGGGTGAGGTAAAGCCGGCATCAGTCAACCATCTCGAGGCGTCGGCAAACCGGTATGTGCGCCCGCCGAGGGCGAGATGGAAGTTAAGGTCGAGCAGGCGCTGGATGGCGTAGACGGCGGGGCCAGGTGCGCGCCCTATGAACTGCTCGACGATCACGATGGTGCCGCCGGGATTCAACGCCTCGGCGACTTTCCCAAGGAGGTTGCGGTTTTCATCCTCACTGAGTCCGTGAACGATGTTGATCAGTAATGCCACGTCGAAGTCGGCGCCGAGATCGTCCCCGAGGAAATCGCCCGGTTGGAGCTGGATGCGCCCAATCAAGTCCGGCTCGGCAAGCAGATCATCGGCCGAGCGAAGGGCAGTCGGCAGGTCGAAGATGACGGCCGATAGGCCGGGCCAGGCCCGCAGGTACGCCGCGGCATAGCGCCCATGACCGCCACCGACATCGATCAAGCGGCGTGCGCCCGGCGGCAGCGGCACGCGTCGGATGATCTCCGGAGCCACGGCGCCGGCGATCCAGCGCGTCCACACCTGGAACGCAGCCGAGCGCTCCGGGTCGGCCTCCAGCCAGTCGTAGAAGGGTCGTACCGGCCGACCCGAGCGGACCGCCTGGTCGAGATCGCCCCAAAGGTCGAAGGCAGCCATCTCCAGGAAGCGCGTCGCCTCCACGAAGTCCGGGTCGCGCTTTTGAGTCAGCCATTTGCTCGCTGTCGGCGCATTGGCGTATCGATCTCCTCGCCGCCGCAGGTAATGGAGTGAAGTCAGCGCCTCAAGCAGCGACTCCGTACCCCGCGGGTCAGTGGCCAGCTGTTCGGCAAGCTCTGTCGCGGTGGCCGGTCCACTTTCAAGCGCATCAAAGACGCCCAGCCGTACTCCGGCGAGCGCCGCGCGGAAGCCCAGCGTCGAGAAGTAATCGAGCAGCAGGCCGGGCTGGCTGTTCAGGCGAGTCAGCACCAGACGCTCAAGGGCATTTGTCGTCAGCGGCATTAGGAGCCGTTCAGAGGATCAGCGACCAATACCGCGCTGTCGCCATGTGGACGAGCCGCAGAATCACGAAGTCCATATACCCGTTGTTCCTACCAGCCCTGTCAAGCGCCTTGATGCTCAGGACGCTACGCGCTCCGCGACCTGCAGCCCAAAGCCCCCACCCGGAACCAGCCCGATTGGCTTGCGCGGCACTAGCCCCGCATCGACCTGCCATGACCGCATCTCATCGAATGTCCAAAGCCCCGATTCGCTCGTCAACGCGAAGTAGAGGTCGAAGAAGGCTCCCTGCTGGCCTCCCCTTCCGGGCGACTTCGGGCGAAGCGCGTCCCCGATTACCAGATAGCCGCCCGGGCGCAGTGCGCGGGCTGCCTTGCGCGCGAGCAGCCGGTTCGTCGCCTCATCGAAATGGTGCACCAGGCTGAACACAAGGATCAGGTCGTAGGCGGCCTCACCCAGATCGTCGGTCAACGCGTCGCCGCCTCGCAGCACGACACGGTCTCCCATGCCCTCGCGCTCCAGGATCGGCGCGGCGTGCTCGACAGCCGACGGCAGGTCGAGCACCGTCGCCCGGAGTCCCGGGTGCCGTCGGCACAGAATCACGGAGAAGTAGCCGTGTGAACCGCCAATGTCCAGCATCTGGCTCGCGCCGGCCGGGACCGGGACGCGCCGGGCGAGCAACGGCCCCAGAACATTGGCCTGGCCCCGCATCCCGCGCTGATACGCGCCCCAGTCGTCGCTGGACATCGTTCCGTGGACGTCGAGGGGTAGGCCGTCGCGCACAAACGACTCCATCTGGTCGATCCAACGCCACTCCAGATCCTTCATGAGGATCGTGTTGCGAATCGACCCAGGGGCATCGGCCAGCAGCCAGCGCCGGGTATGGCGAGCGAGCGCATAGCTGCCGCGTCGATACCGAACGTACTTCATCGTCACGAGCAGATTCAGCAGCTTCTCGCTGGCCCGCAGATCCGTCTGGCAGGTCTCGGCGACCGCGTTCGCTGAGCGTGGCTCTCCGCTGAGCGCCTCGAACATCCCCAGCCGCGTGGCGGTGGTAATGGCCCGAGCGTAGGCAGGGCTGTACGCCTCGAGCATGGCGACTGGCACCAGGCCGGTGGCCAGTACAGCGCTCTCGAGCGGGTTCTCCGCCATCAGTCCAACTCGCATCGGGCACCTCTCTCCACCCGGGCTGAGGCAGCGCCACCCAACCTAGCGAGGCCAGCTGTCCTGGTCAATATCGGCGAATGCCCCCGCTGAACCTGAGATCGTGGGAGCTCAGCCGCCGAAGTCACCGCCGCCGAAATCGCCACCGCCCCAATCGCCACCACCGAAGTCGCCACCAGCGTCGCCAGCGTCCCCACCGGAGTCAGCTACCGCGGCCTCGCCCCCGTCCCCCGATCCTGCGTCATCTGCTGAGGCATCCCCATCCGACCCGCCATCGTCGTCAAAGATGGCACCAGCGATCGCCGAACCCACAAACGCCCCGGCGAGGGTCGAGAGGAACATCGAGCCGAGCCCGGGCACACCCGCTCCGCCGAATGCTCGCTCCATCGTGCCGGGCTGCCTCATCTCGGCCCGCGTCGCGGTGCGCGCAAGGGATTTCGGATCATCCCCACCGACCTCCGACGGTGGCACATGCTCCGCCAGCTGGCGCAGCACCGCCGCCCGCTGCTCAGGAGTCAGCTGCGCAAAGGCTTCCTCGTGCGCGCGCTCGATGTCATCGGGCGGTGCGGTCTTCAGCATGTACTGGTATCGCTCGAGTGCCTGTTTGTCATCCATGGCCCCGATGCTACGCTTCGGCGCAACCAGCCTCCAATCTGCCTCTTTGGACCGAGATCGACACGACCAGAACCGATGATTCACACCTCGTCGACAACCAGGCCCAGCACCGTTATGAGCTCTGGATCGGCGAGGAGCGGGCCGGGACAATCGAGTACAGCACCCTACCCGAGGCCATCGTCCTCATTCACACGGAGGTCGATGCGGCCTTCGAGGGGAAGGGCGTCGGCAGCCGCCTGGTCCACGATGCGCTGGCCGATGTTCGATCGCGAGGCCTGAAGGTCGTCCCCAAATGCCCCTTCGTGCGCTCCTACCTGAGCCGCCATCCGCATGAAGCCGACGTCCTTCTCCGGTGATGAGCGTCTCCCTTGACGAGATTCCGGATGTCGCGAGGGGCGCGTGGGTGCGTCTACGCGAAGAGCTGCAGCTGATCCTCGGCGAGGATCTTGTTGCAATGTGGGCACATGGCGGGACGACCTTCCTCCAGGGGCCGCCTCGCGGCGCAGACCTCGATACCTACGTCATTGTGAATCGCCGACCCGCCGAGCAGACCGCGCAGAGGATCGAAGACGCTCATGCGGCGATTGGTCGTCAGGCTGGCGTGGACTGGGATGCGTGGTACGTGCTTGGCGACGATGCCCGACGACCTGAGGCCCCGCCTCATGCCTATCGCGAAGGGCGACGTGACACGTCTTGGGCAATTCATCGGGCGCATTGGCTCGCCGGCCGCTACGTCCACCTTTACGGCCAAGAGCCAGCCGACCTCGTTCCCGAACCGACCTGGTCCGAGCTCGAAGTCGACCTCCGCCGCGAGTTGGAGCACATCGAGCGCCATGTCGTTGAAGGTGACATCGATCCTTACGAAGCCACCTATGCGATCTTCAATGGCAGTCGCATCCTGCACGCCATCGAAACCGCCAACGTGGCAATCTCGAAACGCGCCGCGGGCGCATGGGCGCTCCAGCATCTTCCTGCCCGCTGGTACCCGGCGATCCGTGCCGCTGGTCGTTCGTACGACGCTCAGGCAACTCCGGAAGACGCCGCGCTGCTTGCTACCGACATGGCGCCATTTGTCGCGATGGTCAGGGGACGGCTGCCGTCTCACGAGAGGCCCTCCGAAGAGGCGCTCCCCCGCTGGTCCGGATACTGAGGTCGCTTACGACCCGACGAGATCAACCCGCACACCGACGCGTGGCCATCCGCGGTCAGTGGTCAGGAGCCGGTCCGCCTTCAGATGCATGGCGAGCGCGACAACAAGCGCATCCGGGAGGCGCAGGCGTGATCCGTGCCGAGCGCGAAGTTGCGCGGCTTGCGCAGCGACCTGCCGGGTGATCGGCTCGACTTCCGCGGTGAGATCAAACAGGAAGTCGTTGACTCTCTGTACGGCCGATTCGCCTCGGAGCGCCGGCCCCACCAGGCACTCAGCGTAGGCCGAAGCCGGAACCACCAGCGTGTCACCACGCTCGACGGCCGCGGCCAAGGCGTCCCGGGCCGTGACGTGGTGTGCGTCAGTGGCGTCCAATACGCCGATGATCACCCCGGCATCGAGGACCGTCAGTCCCACTCGCCGCGCAGCTCGTCGAGTTCGCCTCGGGCATAGACGCCCGTCAGCGTCCCCGCGTGTCGATTGACGACACTCTCGTCCCGAATGAGCAGCACCCGTCCGCGTCCAGCCGGTTCGGCGCGGAGACGATCCCCGCTCCGCAACCCAGCGTCGCTCATCGCCCGCTTCGGGATCGTGACCTGGTGCTTGGAGCTGATACGTGTGCTCGTTCGCGGACCATTTCGCTTTACTTCAGATTCCATCGGTAAAGAATAATCGGTGGCGTCAAGGAGGCCGGAGGTCCGGAGAAGGCTGCTGCGGACGAACTCGCCCGCCTGACGGTCAATTGAAGGCAGACACCCGCTCTGGGTCCGCCACGGGCGCGAGCGCGTCCTCGCGATGATGGTTCCGCCCACCGGCGCCTCCCGCTCAGGCGACAGCGAGCGGCGGAGCAGCCTGGTAGCTATCCGGGAGCGGTGTGCCGGTCTGGGGCTCCTCCACCTCCACAATGTCGCCGCGCAATGGACCAAGGATGCCCAGCAGCTCGCCCTGCTCCGCCTTTGGCACACCAAACTGATCCAGGGTTGCGACCAGGTCCTCTAGCAGCCCGTCGAATTCGCCGGCGGTGACACCCATCCCATCGTGGGTCTCGCGCATGCTGCGGCCGGCGTAAGTGCAGGGCCCTCCGGTGGCCATGCAGACCTGATCATTCAGCATTTGCGTCAGGCGCGGGATGTCGGTGCGGGCGAACTTCCCATTGATCCGGTCGTCCGCGGCGCAGCGAGCGACGAAGTCATCGACGACGGCGTTGATCGCTTCGTGGCCGCCGAGTCGCTCGTACAGCGTGGCCATGGTCACCTCCAGCCATTTGGGCGGCCCACGCGGCCGCCTTAGGCATCGAGTCTACGCGGGCGATCAAGGCCCTCTTCGGTACGCTGCCCAAGCCGACAGCGAGAAAGGGAACGCCCGGCCTCTGATCAGCCTGCAAGCCCCGCCAGAACGCCGTCAGCTTTGGGACCGATGAGCTCGGGCTCTGGGCCCTGACCGACCTCTCGAGCCGCCAGCTCGGCGTCCAGCTGGGCGACGAGGCCCGGAGCGTGGACCTCCAGCGCGTGCGCGTAGGCCGGGCCGATCTCCTGCATGAGCGGCATCTCCCGCTTTTTCTTCGGCGCCGCGAACCGCATGTGGATGGTGGTGCCCGTGGTGGTCGGCTCCAGCTCGATGGTATGAAGCACCCGCAGCGGCCCCTCGGGCGTCGCCAGGGTCGTCCGGTCGGTGACGTAGTCGTAGGGGCGCCAGTCCAGGATCTCCTCGATGACGGCGTCCTTGCCGTGCATGCAGTGGTTGGATGAGCCGATGCCCCGGCGACCGCCGATCGCCCCCTCGATCGCGACCTCGGTCACCCAGGGCTGCCACGTCATCCGCTGGCCGGGCTTGGTGAGGAACTCCCACGCCACCTGCGGCGGCACGTCGGTCGGCACCGATACGGTGACGAAGGCATCCTCCGGCGCGACCCGAACGCGCCCGCGCGCCTCCTCCTCCTGCCAGCGGCGCTCCAGGTCGTGAGCCCAGGCCGGGACCTCGCCGATGCGATCGTAGGCCTCCACGTGCGGCCGCATCCCCAGCTCGGCGGGCGCGATATCGGTTGCATCTATGCACGCCTGGGTGATCAGCGCGTAGGCGCTCATACCCAGCCTCTCGACGACCTCGTTCTTCAGGAGCCGATGCGCAACGATGACATCGGACCCCAAAAGCTCCTGCCGGCCCGCGACCTTCTGCAGGATGGCGGCTCCGTGGTGCACCACGAACTTGAGGTTGAGATCCGGGATCTGGGCGCAGGCATTGCACTCGCATGACGTCGCCTGGCGGACGTCGCGGCGGCGCCGGCGAAAGCCGAAGTAGCACCGCTCGATCGTGTCGAGCAGCATCGACCCGTCGACCTTTTCGGCCGTCATGTACGTGAAGGCGGCATCTCCCTCGAGCTTGGCCAGGCGGAAGTTCGGCCGCAGCGCCATGACCACCGCGCCGATCAGGTCCGCCAGGATGTCCTGCGCGTGGTCCAGCTCGACATCGGCAAGGTAGCCGGTGTAGCCGGAGATATCGGCGATCAGGAAGCAGGTGGGTTGCGCGGCGGGAAGCATCGGCCTCGCTGGATAGAGTCGCGAACGGCGCACCACTATAGCCGTGGCCGATCCCATCCCCCACCGCCGATGCGAGATACCCAGCCATCGCGAATCTCCATCCCGCATTCACACTTCGCGCGCAATTGGCAGCGAGGCTTGCCCTCAGGACGGCCCACCTCGGCCGCAAGTGATAAAGGAGATGGCATGTCTCGCGAACGGTCTTCCGGATCGATCTTTCCCAAGTTGATCGCCGTGGTTGCGGTGATCGGGCTTTTGCGAATGCTGGCCAGCCACAAGCGGACTCACGGCGGCCCATCGAGCTGGCGCGATCGACGGCGCGAGATGGTCGCCGAGCTTCACCGCGAGCTCCATCGGGATGCCGATGCGAAGGCGGGCACCGCGGAGGCATAGGCTCGACTGCCTGCGAAGGAGACGACGGTGGAGATCTCTGAAGCCCTCTACACCACCCGCGCGATGCGTCGAATGAAACCGGACCCGATCCCGTACGAGGTGCAGGCTCGCATCCTGGATGCTGCCATTCGCGCGCCCAACATCGGCCAGGACTGGCGCTTCATCCTGGTCGATGACCCGGCCATCAAGGCCGCCATCGCGCCGCTGTATCGGAAGGCCTGGGATCGCCTATTTGAGCAGATGGGTGCCAGCCTCGCGGACCTGGTGCAGGCCGACAACGACATCGGACGGATCGCCCGCTCCGGGGCCCACCTGGCCGAGCACTTCGGCGATGTGCCCCTGCTGTTGATCGGATTCGGTCGCACAAGGAGGGCAGCGGCATCTACCCGGCTGTCTGGAGCGCGATGCTTGCGGCCCGCGCCGAAGGGATTGGCTCGACCCTGACTGGCGTCCTGCAGACGTTCTATCCCGATGAGGTGTTCGAGATCCTGGGCGTGCCGAAGGACGATGGCTGGTTCCTACATGGCGTCGTCCCGATGGGCTACCCGACCGGCAGATGGGGCGTCGCTCCGCGCAAGCCGGTCCACGAGGTCGCTGCGCGCAACAGCTGGGACGGCGACCTGGGGTTCACCGTCTCCGAGCCACTGTGGCCGGGATCGAATTCCTAGGAGGCCAGCGCCACCTGAGCTGCTGCCGCTGAGAATGCGTCGAATGGAGGCGGCAGGTACGCCTATCTTTCGGCCTGCTGCAAGCGCACACTTCCATCGCCCTCAGCCACCGACGCTTTGAGGCATCCAATTCGCCCTCAGCGCAGGTCGATGATTCAAAGCCCGATGTTCTGCAGGTGTGTGCTCAAATGACCGTGATGCGACCGATCCGGCATTCCGTCGTCCTCCGCTTATGAATGAGGAGATCGCTTCGGGGAGCGACGGCAGTACCCATGGCTTTCTATTCAGTGACCTCCGGGGGTATACCCACCTCGTAGACACTCGCGGCGCCGTCGAGGCGAGCCACCTGCTCGGGCGGTACCGGGCCGCCGTCCGAGAGGTGGTGACTCATCACGGCGGGGCCGAGATCAAGACTGAAGGGGACAGCTTCTATGTTGTCCTGCCGTCAGCCAGTGCCGCGCTACGCTGCGGCCTGGACATCCTCAAGGCCTGTATGGAGCCAGCCGATGGCGGCGAAGCCATCGAGCTCGGCATCGGCATCCACGCTGGGGAGTCGGTCGCCCATGAAGGCGGTTTTGT
>JBDUEE010000123.1:0-1585 GCA_040002615.1 Chloroflexota bacterium
CATGCTCGGGGCGTCCGTGCCGGTCCGCGGCGATCTGCTGCGCTCGCGCGGCGCGGCGTCACAGGGCGCAGCGTCACAAGGCGCGTCGTAGCGAGGCGTATCGCCACCAGCACGGACAACAGCCCAACCAGCAGCGCGGCAGGCTTCCAGGGAGCGGGCGTCTGGATACCCATCGCGGTATCCGGGAAGAGCTCAGGGAACTGGTCAGCGATCGCCCCCGCCAGGCCTGCACTCAAGGTCCCGATCTGGGCCCACGCATCGCGCTGCGTGGCGTAGGCCGCGGCGAAGTCGCCTTCGGCATAGCTGTCGGCCTGGGCCACGAGGAGTTCCGTGTGCTCGCGGACCAGCGCCTTGAAAGCATCCCCGGACAAGAGCGGGTTGGCATCGGCCAGGAAGGCGGTGAAATCCGATTGATATGTACGAAGACCGTCGAGCGCCGCCTGGCGGCCGGCCTCGTCGCCATCTTTGACGGCTGCCACGTATTCGAGGTAGAGCTCGGTGTGGTGGCGCCAGTGCGCCGCAAAAGCCGCGCCGGCCGACTTGCCATAGATCGAGCCGATGGTCGTCTGGAGCTCATTGGAGTTCTGGTCCAGCGCGGCCGTGGCGGCAGGCAGATCCGGTGCATCGACCAGGCCTGCACGCATCGCAAGCGTTGCCAGCTGCGTGTGCTCGCCGAGAAGCCTATCCAGGGTGATGCGGAGGTCAATCGCCGGGCTGAAGGCGAATTGCCGGCCGGTGAACTTGTACGGAAACTGGGTCATGATGCCGCTCGCCAAGCCGTCAGCGATCATGAACATGTGGTCATAGGTCTCACGGATGTCCGGGTAGGCATCGCTGAAGTCGGCGGCGGCGAAGCTGGCCACCTGCTTCAGTTGGTCGACGTGCTCGCGAATGAGGCCGAGCACGACGTCCTCTGGCAGGTTGATGGCGGCTGCCAATAGGCTGCTGAAGTCTTCCGCGTACTGCTCCAGCTGCCCATCGGCAATGTCCGCTGCGGCATTGTCGTCGTCCCCCAGGGCCCGGGTGTAGTCGACGATGAAGGCGATGTGGTTGCGCCACTGCTCGTCGACCGCGTCGCCGGCTTCAGAGCCGTAGACGCCGGTGATGGCACCAACCAGGTCGTTCGTGTTCTTGTTCAGGGTCTCGGCGGCGGCGGCGTACTCGGCTCCGCTGACGAGCCCAGTGCGCATCACCTCGATGATGAGAAAGGCATGCTCGGCCAGCACGCGGTCGAGCGCCAAGCGAAGCTGCGTGGCGGGCGCATCTTCGGCTGTCGTGTCCTGCGCGGCAGAAGGGCCCGCGATCGAGGCCAGCAGCAGGCCGACGAGGGCGAGGATGACCAGGGCACGTGGGCGTCTCATCGGTCCATCTCCATCCAACCATGGGGGATGGCCAACGACCTGCCCCCGTGGGCCTAGCCCAGTACCAACGTTCAGCGATGTCTGCCCAAACGTTGCGCCTACGCACCGGCTGGTTTCCGGCTGGTTCCCGACTGGTTCCCTGCTGTTTCATCCGGTCTACGCTCACGCGTCGCCCTCGACGTAGAGCTCCGGCTCGAAGCGCGGGCCGCGCCCGGGCAATGACG
>JBDUEE010000124.1:0-8758 GCA_040002615.1 Chloroflexota bacterium
CCGCCAGCCCGTCGGCCACGGGCTCGCCGCGGCACGCCCGGACGATCAGCGCGTTGCTCAGCAAGGCAACGCGATCGGGCGTTTCGGGGTCTTCAGACAGCCCGGCGTCCAGGACGGCAAGGGCCCCATCCCAGTCGCCAGCAAGGTACGCCGAGTATCCCATGTTGTTCATCGAGCGGAGCATCGAGGATCGGTCTCCCACTCGGCGGGCGAGCTCCATGCCGTCGCGAAAGCCGTCAAGCGCGCTCACGGGATCGACCTCACTCAGGTGGTAGCCGCGGACGTTCAATGCACGGAGGTGAATGCGATGAAGCCCGTTCTCGCTGGCGAGCTTCTCCCCGGCCAGGACCACCCCAATCCCCTCGCGGATCCGGCCGAGCTGCGCGAGTGCGCCTCCCTTCGTCACCAGTGTGTCGGCCAGCACCGTTACAAGGTCAGCGTGCTCAGCCACGTCCAGCACCCGCTCCGCGACCTCGATCGCGCGGCTGGATTCTTCGTTCCGGGCATACGCCCACGCCAGGGCGCTTTGAAGGGCGACCACCGACTCATCTGGGACGAGGTCGGCGAACTCGGCGGCTGCCGACACCAGCAACGCGATCGCCGCCTCGGTCCTGGCCCCACTCAGCAGGGTCTGGCCAAGGATCGCCGTCGCGCGCGCGGCGCCGATCCGATCGTCGCGGCCCCGATGCAGCTCGATGGCACGGCGCAGCAGGGTGTCGGATTGGTCATATCGCGCCGCTGTCCTGGCCCACTCGCCTGCCCGTTCCAGGAGGTCAGCTTCCTCGCCGGAATCGCCGGTGACCGTCAGCGCCTGCTCGAGAAAGGCGATTGCCTGGTCGTGCGCGCCGAGCGCTGCCGCCCGATTGGCCGCTCCTCTCAATGCGATCCGCGCCTGTGCGGCCAGGGCATCGGCCTCGTCCGGGTCGTTCGCGTTCTGGTGAGCCGCCAGGTAGTGGCCGGCCAGCGCACCGGCCAGCTCGTCCGACCCGAGCTGCTCGAAGAATCGTGCCGCTGCGAGGTGGCGGGCCTTCCGGTCGGGCTTCGCGAAGGTGTGATAGGCGACCTCCCGGATAAGCGCCTGGACGAAGCTGTACTGGCCGCGCTCCGGAGAGCGGGGATCGACCTCGACGGTAACCAGCTCGCGACGCACCAGCGACTGCAGTCGAGGCTCGATCAGGGCGGTATCCGTCCCCGATACCGCGGATAGCGCCTCGAGCGTGAAGCTCTGCCCTAATACGGCAGCATCCTGGATGAGCGTTCGGTCGGCAGGATCGAGGCTGTCGAGCCGCGAGGCGATCAGCGCCGTCAACGTTTCGGGGACGGCAAGTGCAGTCAGGTCGCCGACGGGCACGTAGACGCCGCCCTCCTCACTCAGCCGCCCATCGGTGAGGAGCATGCGGACGGTCTCGACCGCGTACAGCGGGATGCCACCTGCACGAAATGCGATCGCCTGGCTGGCGGACTCGGGCAGCCCAGGGACAAGTCCGGCGAGAAGCTCGCGCATCGCAGGTTCGGAGAGCGGCTCAAGGAAGATCGAAACGAAATTGCGCTTCCCGGCCCCCCAGTCCGGTCGCCTCTCGACCAACTCGGGCCTGGCCAGGGTCGTGATATAGACCGGATGGCCCTTGCTCCACTCAATCAGGTGGTCGATGAAATCGAGCGTGCCGCTGTCTGCCCAATGGAGGTCCTCGAAGACGAGCACCACGGAGCCAGAGGCGCTGACCCGCTCGAAGAACGTGCGCCAGGCAGCGAAGAGCTGTTCGGAGCCGGTGCCTGACTCGACGCCGAGCAGCACCAGGAGCGCCGGCTCGATCCAGCGCCGCTCTTCGGGATCCGGGACGTGCTCGGCAACGACTTGCGCCACCCTTGCCCTGGTGGTTGCCTCGTCGTCGGTCTCCACCAGTCCGCATCGCCCCCGGATCATCTCGCCCAGCGCCCAGAAGGTGATTCCCTCGCCGTAGGCTGGGCTGCGGCCGTGGTGCCACCAGACTCTCTCGACGAGACCGTCGACATACTTCAGGAACTCCCAAGCCAGCCGGCTCTTGCCGATCCCGGCCGGACCGACGATCGAAACCAGCCGGGCGCGACTCTCACGGCCCGTGGCGTGGAACAGCTCCTTAAGAAGGCGGAACTCCTCGTCGCGCCCGACAAACGGCGCCTCGAGGCCCTCGCTTCGGTTGCGCCCGCCGACCTCGGCCACGACCCGCAGAGCGCGCCATGCGGGCACGGGGCTGGCCTTTCCCTTGAGCACCTGCTCGCCGGCCTGCTGGAATGTGATGGCCCGGCTTGCCGCCCGCTGGGTCGCGTCCCCGACGAGGACTACGCCCGGTGGAGCAACCGACTGAAGGCGCGAGGCTGTGTTGACGAGGTCGCCGGCGACCATGCCCTGGTTTGCCGCACCGAGCGTCACCGCCGCCTCCCCGGTGAGAACGCCAGCCCTGGCCTGGATCGCTGGACCGATGTTGCGAACCGCATCGACCAGCTCAAGAGCGGCCCTGACCGCGCGCTCGGCGTCGTCCTCGTGGGCGGTGGGCGCGCCCCAGATGGCCATCACCGCGTCGCCGATGAATTTCTCGACGGTGCCGCCGTATCGGGTCATCACCTCGGTCGCCAGATCGAAGTAGCGCGTCAGCGTGTCGCGCACCTCCTCGGCGTCGCGCCCTTCGGCGAAGGTGGTGAAGCCGACCAGGTCGGCGAAGAGGACGCTGACCAAGCGACGTTCCGCGACCGGCACCGCGCCGCGGTCAGGTGGCCGCGCTGTGCCTGCCAGGGGGGTGGCGCACTCACCACAGAATTTCGCGGTGGGTGGATTTCTGGCGCCGCAGCTCGGGCAGCCCGAAGCAAGAGGCGTCGCGCACTCGATGCAGAACTTGCGCCCTGCCTCGTTCTCCGTCCCGCAGTTCGAGCAGATCACCAATGCGGCTCGCACATTGCAGCGCGAGGGTAGCCGACTGGAGACTGGACCGGAAGACGCGTGCTGGTCTCCGTCCCATCTTTCACGGTGTGCTCATGCCGGCAGCGGGTTTGGATGCCGTTCTCGACGCCGCAGCAGCAGCCCCGTGATCGACTATTGAACTGGGCGCCGCGGGTCGTCAGACTCGCCGAGTGCCTGGGCGTCAGACCGAGCGCTTTCTGACCACCGTCCTCTTCACTGACATCGTCGGCTCCACGGAAGTGGCCGTCGAGCTCGGTGATCGCGGCTGGCGCGACCTCGTGCAGGAAGATTATCGGCTGAGCACGATTCCTGAGCTGGGATGCACCAGCGTTGTGTTACGGGACTAACCGTCCGGGAGTGACCACGGCCCTCAGTTATGATGTCTACCCACGCTCAATTCCGGGTGCGGGAGTAGCTCAGTTGGCAGAGCGTCAGCCTTCCAAGCCTCTCGGCCCGTGCGCTGTGCTATTCCGAGTGGGAGGCCGAGCATAGCCGGCTCAGTTATGCGCTCTGTGTTCATAACCGTCGCCAGCACGAACGCACATCTGCGCAACTGCGATTCCCAGGTCAAGGGGTTTCGAGGGTCGCGAGTAACGCGCGCGCTCGTGCCATGAACGGGCGGATGCCCTTTCCTTCGTAGAGACGGACGGCCTCGCGCACCGCGGCGATTGCATCAGCGCGCTTGCCTGACAGGTTTAGTACCTCTGAATGGACCATGAGGGCATCCCCCAACAGCCAACTAAACTCGGTCGCACGCATCATGGTGACCGCTTCGTGGCTAAGTGTCTCAGCCTCATCCGCCGCCCCTTTTCGCGCCCTGACGAGAGCCATAGCAGCCAGTAATGTCGGCTTGACCCATGGATTCTCGCCGCCCGGCGATGCTCGCACCGCCTGAGCGACGCGCTCCGCTTCCTCGTCCTGCCCAACCTCAACCAGCGCATGGGCCAGCGACGCATTGAGAAGAGGGTTCATCTGTCCGGTGGCGTGCTCGAACGCGTCAATGCCCTCGCGAAGAACGCGCACACGCTCGGCGGTTCGCCCTTCCAGCCGTTCATTAAGCTCCGCGACTTGCGTGCCGAAGTGGTTTGCGGTGGCGTCTCGTCCAAGATCCCGCTCGATCGCGCGGCTCGTTGCCAACGCCTGTCGGGCATCCTCGAACTGCCCGAGCATCGCATGGAAGCTCGCGATCTGCCAAAGCACCTCCGCCCTGGCGGCCGGGACATCCTTGACCAGCTCAAGGGTTTCCTGGACGCGCTTCAAGCCCTCTTCGACGGGACCAGGCCCAAAGAACAGTGCAATTGACAGCCATGCACGGTCGTGCGCCTCACCGGCCGCATCACCGCTCCTGCGTGCGTGCTCCGCGGCACGTTCCCATGCCGCCACGGCTGCCGTACTGTCCAGCCGCTCCCACGCGGCGAACCCGAGCATTCTCCATGCTGCAGCGATTCCGACGTCGTCCCCGGCGGACTCGAAGACCTCGCGCGCCTGCTCGGCATCACGCTCGGCGAGGTCGCTCCATGGCCGTTCAGACGAGAGGCCGCGGCGCGCCAGCAGAAGATGCGCTCGTAGCCGGGCGTCGCCAAGGCGCGCTGCGAGGTCCAACCCTTCATCGAGCAGTCGCAGGCCCCTGCTCTCCTCCCCCATCTCGGCGAGAGCGTCGGCGAGATCTGGCAGTACCTCAAGGCGCCGCGCAGCGCCCGCCGGCCAGAGCGCCGCGGCCCGCCCTAGGAGGTTGACCGTCGTCCTCATGTCGCCCCGGCTGTAGGCGCGGCGACCCGCCGAACCCAGCCTCCGCGCCGCGCGGTCGGCCAGGGATGGCTCTGCTTCGTGCATTCCTAGTTCCGCGCGGTAGCGGTAAGCCTCTTCGAGGTGGTAGCCGATGATTTCCTCGTACTCGTCGAGCCTGTCGCGGGTGGCCTGCTCCAACCAGCTGCCAAAGCGCTCATGGAGTTCCGCGCGATTCGCCTTCGGCAGCGACTCGTACGCGGCGTCGCGAATGAGCATGTGCCGGAAGCGGTATGCGTCGCCGGCGCTGAGCACTGAACGTTCCGGACGGATCAGCTCTTTGCGGACTAACGCCAGCAGGTCGCGCGCCATCGCGCCGCGCTCACCAGCGGGAAGGAGTTCCGCCAGCGACGCCTGTTCGAACGATTGGCCCACCACACTCGCTCGCTCGGCCAGGCTGCGCTCGCTGGGTTGCAGCTGGTCGAGTCGGGCCGCCAGCAACGCCGAGATGGTGGGAGGCACCGTGACCTCGGCCAGTTCAATTGTTGCCAGCCATCGGCCGTCCGTCATTGTGAGATGTCCGTCGTCGATCAGCATGCCCATCATCTCCTCCACGAAAAGCGGGTTGCCCTCGGCAGCCTCGAGGATCCGCGCGCGTAGTGGGTCGGGAAGCTCCCTACCACCAGGTAGCTGATCGATCAGCCGGCCAGCCGTCTCGGCCGCCAGCGGTTCGAGGCGGAGGACGGCGGCCTGTGCCAAACCGCTACCCCAGCCCGGACGGCGCTCGAATAGCTCGGGACGTGCCGCGCATACGATCAGCAGCGGGGCGTCGTTCGCCAGCTGCACGATGTGCTCGAGGAGGTCAAGGAACGTGTCATCAGCCCATTGGATATCGTCGAACTCGACGACCAGGGGACGCTGCCGGGCGAGCGTCTCGAGCAGCTTGCGCAACGCCCAGAAGATCTCCTCTTGCGGCGCTGAGCCACCTTCAAGGCCGATTGCCTGTCCGATCCGCTCGGCCACGATCTCCGTGTCGGGGGCCTCGTCAACCAGTCGCCGCAGCTTGGCTATGGCACCCACGCGATCGTCGGCCTCACTGATGGCCGCTGCCATCCTGATTACTTCGGCCACTGGCCAGTAAGTGATCCCCTCGCCATACGGCAGGCAGCGACCCGCCAGCACGGTCGCGCGCCTTGAGAGCGAAGCCAAGAACTCCGCCACGAGGCGGCTCTTGCCGACCCCGGCCGGCGCGACCAGGGTCAGCAGCATGCAGCGTCGCTCGGCCAGCGCAGCAGCGAAGCCTTGCCTGAGGCGGGCGAGCTCAGGCTCACGCCCGACCAGCGGCGCGTCGGGACGCCGCGCACGGCCGCTGGCACCCGCCACGACCGATACCAGCCGATAGGCATGAACCGGCTGGGACTTGCCTTTCAGCTCCAGCGGCGCGAGCGGCTCGACCGACACCGCGTCTCGCACGAGCTGATAGGTGACCGGCCCGATCAAGATCTCGCCTGGCGCGGCGGCCTGTTCTAGCCGTGCCGCGGTGTTGACCGCGTCGCCGGTGACCAGCGTCGGACCTGACGCAGGGTCGCCGGCTACCACCTGGCCGGTGTTCACGCCAGTCCGGAAGCTGATGGCGACACCACGCTCCGCGTCAAGCTCGATGTTCAGACGGCTCAGGCGCTCGCGGATCTCGGCGGAGGCCCGCACCGCGCGCAGCGCGTCATCTTCGTGCACCCGAGGAATGCCGAAGACCGCCATGACGGCATCGCCGATGAACTTCTCGACCGTGCCGCCATGGCGCTCGATGATGGTCTGCATCTCGGCGAAGTAGCGGCCCATCAGCGCGCGTAGCGACTCGGGGTCGAGCTGCTCGCCGAGGCTGGTCGAGCCCGACACGTCAGCGAACAGGATGGTCACCGTGCGCCGCGACTCGCGCGGCCGGGCCAGCGGCGCCAGTGGCGCGGCGCACTCCGCGCAGAACTTGGCGCCGTCAGGGTTGTCGGTGCCGCAGGAGGGACACGCCACGGCCATGCCGCGAGTGTACCGCCCAACCTCCGCCGTCGGCTCCACGACAGTCGGCGGCCATTAGCCCGCTCATCGGCGATTGCCCGCTGGATCAGCCCTCGTATCCGAGCAACTGCCGGCAGCACGCGTTATCGCGCTGTGCGAGCGCTGTGCTACGGAATAGCGGCCGGGAGGAAGGACTTGCTCTTCAGTTATGCTCTCTGCCTGAGCACGATCCGATGCGGGAGTAGCTCAGTTGGCAGAGCGTCAGCCTTCCAAGCTGAATGTCGCGGGTTCGATCCCCGTCTCCCGCTCCAACCCCGTCTCCAGGATCAGGCAGGCCGAGGCGGATGTATTGCCGGGCCTGGGCGTGGAGCTGGGGCAGGGCTACCTGTTTGGTCGTCCGGAGCCCCAAGATGCCCGCGAGTCATGACGCTCACCGACCACGAGAAGGATGCCCTGCTGACGCACGCCCGACTGGGCGACTACGAATTGGCCGCCCGCGAACTCGGGGTCAGCCGCCATACGCTGCGCAACATCCTGTCCATCGTCCGGGACAAGCTGGGGGCTAATTCCACCATCCAGGCGCTGTGGATCGCCCTGAACGAGCCAAAGAGGCGCGCGAACGGGCGCTGAGTCCAGGCCTAGGCCTTGGGCTTCTTGGGCTGCTTCTTCTTCGGAGGTCGCTTGGGGGTCTTGTCGGCCATGGGTCCACCTGTTGCGTGCAGCAGAGTGTAGACGCCCCGGCAAGCAATCCGACCCGCCTACACTCCCGGCGTGGTCCGCGCCGTCACCATCACCCGCTATGTCACCCCATTGCGCGAGGGCAGCTCCCTGCCCGCACTCGTTGAGGCGGATGACGGCCGCCAGTACGTCATCAAGTTCCGCGGCGCCGGACATGGCGAGAAGGCGCTGATCGCCGAGTTGATCGGCGGCGAGATCGGCCGGGCCCTGGGGCTCCCGGTACCGGAGATCGTGACTGCCAGCCTGCCGGAGGAGATCGCCAGGGCCGAGCCCGACCAGGAGGTTCGCGACCTGTTGGGGTGGTCGGTGGGCCTGAACATCGGCCTTGAGTTCGTGCCCGGCGCGCTCGCGAAGGACATGAGCCAACCACCGACTGAGGGACCGGACTGGGCGGCCGAGGTGGTCTGGTTCGACTCTCTGATCACCAACCCGGATCGCACGCCCCGCAACTCCAACCTGATCGTCCATGACGGTCATACCTGGCTCATCGATCATGGCTCGGCGCTGTACATCCACCACTCCTGGCAGGAGCCCGATGCGCATGCGCGGCGACCCTTCGAACCCATCGGCCAGCACATCTTCATGCCGTTTGCCGGCTCCATTCGAGAGGCCGATGCGCGCCTGGCGGCGCGCCTGGATCCCGGCATCCTGGACGCCATCCTGGCGCTGATCCCCGTGGAGTGGCTGAAGGACGGAGAGCTGGACTTGTATCGGTCCTACCTGGCAGCCCGCGTGGAGGCGCGGCCGACCTGGGTCGGCTTCGCCGACGGAGCCCGCAGCGAGGTGCAGCGTGGCGCCGTCGCCTGACGCCTTCTCATACGCGGCCATCCGGGTGGTTCCGGACATCGAGCGCGGGGAGTTCCTGAACGCCGGGCTGATCCTGTTCTGCCGTCCGGCACGCTACCTCGTCGCGCGGACCGCGCTGGACCGGGCGGCGCTGGCGGCGCTGCAGCCCGGTTGTGACGTGGAGGGCATGCATGGGCAGCTGCGTCTGATCGAGCGCATCGCCGCGGGCGAGGCCGACGCCGGACCGATTTCGCTGCTCGACCAGTCGGAGCGCTTCGGGTGGCTCACCGCGCCGCGCTCGACGATCGTCCAGCCGGGGCCGATCCACACCGGCACGACGGAGGATCCGGCCACGACCTTCGACCATCTCTTCGCCGTGCTGGTGGAGCGTGGCGGCCGAGCGTGATGGCTGACCCGACCGCTGACGGCGCGCTGCTGGAGCTGGCCAAAGCGGAGGCGCGGGCCGGGCTGGCGGAGGGCGGCATTCCGATCGGCGCCGCGCTGGTCGTCGACGGCAAGGTGCTGGGCGCCGGTCACAATAGACGGGTCCAGCTTGGGCAGCGC
>JBDUEE010000125.1:0-18034 GCA_040002615.1 Chloroflexota bacterium
GCCGCCGAAGGTGCGCGGGTGCCGGTCTTCCGCCGAGTGATGGCTGACATCGGTGACGAACAGAGCATCGCGCAGTCGCTGTCCACCTTTTCCAGCCACCTTCGCAACGTGGTCCGCTTCGTGGCGGCAGCCGGCCCGGGCACGCTGGTGCTGCTGGACGAGATCGGCGCTGGAACCGACCCGACCGAGGGCTCGGCACTGGCCATGGCGGTGGTTGAACGCCTGCTGGCCATGGGCGCCCTGATCGCCGCCACCACGCACTACGCCGAGCTCAAGATCTTCGCCCAGGAGCACCCGTTGGTGACGAACGCATCGGTGGCGTTCGACGTGGCCACCCTGCGGCCGACCTACAGCCTGGAGATCGGCCTTCCGGGCAAGTCGCAGGCCTTCGCGATCGCTGAGCGGCTGGGCCTGTCCGAGGAGATCCTGACCGATGCGCGCTCGCGGCTGGCCGCGGAGCACGTGAGCATGGAGGTGGCCCTGGCCGCGATCGCCCAGACCCAGGAGGCGCGCGCCGCCGAGCTTGAGGTCGCTCGCGCCGAGCGCACCGCGGCCGAGGAGGAGCGCGAGCGGGCGCGGGGCGGGGTGGGCCGAGCCCGACATGAGGCCAGCGAGATGCTGAACGACGCCCGTCGCGCGGCCGACGAGATGTTGGCCCGCGCCGAGCGCGAGGTTGCCGAGGTGCGCCGCGAGCTGACGCGGCAGCGCAACCTGGCTGGCAGCCGGCGCTCATCCGAGCGTTCGGCATCGGCGACGGCATTCGATGAGCTCGCCGCTCGGGCCACACGAGCGCGCGGCGAGGCCCAGCGGGTGCCTGATCGGGACGAACAACCTGCAGAGAGCCCGGTGGAGGGGGCGCAACCGCGCGTCGGCCTGTGGGGTCGCAGCCGCACCCTGGGCAGCAGCGGACGCATCATCGAGATCAGCGGCCGCACAGGGCGCGTGACGCTGGAGACCGATGAGGCGCGGATCGTGATCCCGTCCGAGGACGTCGAGGTGGTGCCGGAGCCGATCTCCGGACCGGCGACCCGTGACCTGGAGGCGGATGAGCTGCGCCGGCGAGCCGCAAGCCGCATCACCCCTCAGCTGGACCTGCGCGGGGAGCGGGTGGAGGCGGCCCTTGAGCGGCTGGGCGAATACCTGGACGAGGCGCTGCTGGCGGGCCTGGACCAGGCGGTCATCGTGCACGGCGCAGGCACCGGCGCGCTGCGCCGCTCGATCAGGGAGTACCTGGCCGAACACCCGCGCGTCCGGGCCACGCGACCTGGTCGCCGGGAAGAAGGGGGCGACGGCGCGACCGTCGCCGAGCTCTAGCTAGCCGCCGGGAATGGGCGTCGCCGGCGCGGCTGGCGTTGGTGCGGCGGGAGCTGTCGTCGGGGTGGGCAACGGGAGAGTGGGTGTCGGCGTCGGTGTGGGTTCCGGCGTTGGCTCCAGCGTGGCCTCCGGTGTGGGGCTGGGGGTTGGCGAGGGTGAAGGTGAGGGCGTGGATGTCGGCACGGCGCCCGGCGTGCATTTCTCGGTCGGGGCCAGCGGCGCGTCGAGCGGGGGAGCCGGGCTACGGCCAAGCGCACCCTCGAGGCCGCGCCACTTGTGGATCCAGGCGTCGTTAGCGTTATCCCAGGTTAGGTGCGAGTCCTCGTAGTCACCCAGCATGAGGTAGATGCGACCAGCGCCCGATGTGGCGCCGGCCTGGTCGCCGCAGCCCTCCCGCCAGATCTTGCCGGTTGCTTCTTCGATTCTGAGCCGCTGATGGACGGTGTCCTCCTCCTGAGGCTGGTTCGCCTGGTCGAATACCTCCTCGACCGTCCGCTCTGTGAATGGGCCCGGCAACATGCCGCTGATGGCATCCACCGTCACGTCGACGATGCCATCCGGACGAGGAAAATCGCGCAGCGGCAAATCCGCGGCCGCCGTGACCTCGGCCATATAGTCGTGCCAGATGAAGGTCGGCCCATCCGCGGCGAACACATCGGCAATGGCTGAGAAGTCGCTGTTGCCGACCCACACGCCGGTGACCAGGGCGCCCTCGGCGACGCTGGGATCCTCGTCCGGCGCAAGGAAGCCAAAGGCCTGGAGGTCGCGGAAGTCGTTGGTGGTCCCCGTCTTCAGGGTTGCGGGACGGCGGCCCTGATCGGTCGACAGCTGGAATCGCTGGCCCCAGATCGAGTTCTGGGCAGGGTCGGTGTTGTCGGCCAGGATATCGGTCACCAGGTAAGCGGCCTGCTCGCTAAGTACTCGCTGTGGCTGGGGAGCATCCTGGGCGTGGTCGTAGATGACATTGCCGGCGCGGTCCGTGATCTTCTCGATCAGGTACGTCTCAGCCAGCACGCCGCCATTCGCCAGCGCGCCGTATGCGGCGGCGAGGTCGATCTGATGTACCCCGATGGTCCCCAGGGTCAGGGACGGCACGGCGACGCCCTCTTCCTCCTGCTGCGGGTCCCAGTTGATGCCCAGACTCTCGGCCATGTCGACCACGTACTGGGTGCCGATCAACTGCTGGACCTTGGCGACCGGGATGTTCCACGAGTATTTCAGGGCATCGCGCACGCGGACGGGACCGCGTTGGCCGCCATCGGCGTTCGGCACCGAATAGCCGTCCACGATCTCGCCCTTGACGTCCATCAGCATGGTGGCCGGCGTGACCTTGCCGCTCTCGAATGCTGCTGCGTACGTGATCGGCTTGAAGGCCGACCCGGATTGACGGTAGGCCTGGCCGACGACGTCAAAGGCCGGCTGATGGGCCGGCGTGGCGCGGCCGTAATAGTTTGATGATCCGACGTAGGCGATCACCGCTCCGGTGCGGTAGTTGAGCGTGACCAGGCCGTCGTTGTTGATGTTGCGGCCCTGCAGCTGCTTGATCCAGGCCAGTGCCGCGTCCCCGTATTTGGCGATCAGCCGCTCGTCGCTCATGCGATCCAGGTCATAGGCGATACCCGCCCACTTCTCGGCCGCGCGCTGGTAGCCGCGGTACTGCAGCGTCGTCTCGATCACCAGTCCGCCACGATCGAGCAGGTCCTCGCTGCCCAGCAGCTCCTGGGCGGCACGTCGCACGGCGTACACGAAATGGGGCGCGCGATAGGGCCTGGCGCGCTGCGGTCCCAGCTCGATGCGCTCGGCGGCGGCGGCATCGGCCTCTGCCTGGGTGATGTACTCGGACCTGACCATGTTGTCGAGCACGAAGCCCTGGGTGCGCTTGGCGCCGGCGGACTTCGGCACGAGCAGGATGGTGTGACCGTTCTTGTCGGTGCGCTCGATCGCCTCCTTGGTGGGGTCCAGCAGCGACGGGGAGCGCACCAGGCTCACGAGCATCGCCGCCTCGCCAATGGTCAGCTGGTCCTCAGCCTTATCGGAGGTGATGTCCTTGCCGAAGTAAGCTCGGGCAGCTGCCCGGATGCCGTAGGCGTTGTTCCCGTAGTAGATCTGGTTCATGTACATCTCGAGGATCTTTTCCTTGCCCGCCTGGCCGGCGTACTGGTCGCCGACGCGCAGGGCGAGGATCCATTCCTTGATCTTCCGCTCGAAAATTCGATTCGGGTCGGCCATCAGGTCGGCGTCGAACAGGCGGAGACGAACCAGCTGCTGGCAGATGGTGGAGGCACCGGAGACGCGGCCGCCGGCCTGGAGGTTCTGGATGGCCGCGCGGACGATGCCGCGCAGGTCGATGCACGGGTTCGTCCAGAAGGTCTGGTCCTCGGCCGCCACCTGCGCGTTAATCAGGAGGCGTGGGATCTGGTCGAACGGCACGACCTGGCGTTGCTCCGCGGCAAAGCTGGCGAGCTCGACACCATCGGCCGAGAGCACGTGAGACCCTTCGTTGAGTTCGAAGTTCTCGATATCGGTGGCCGACGGCAGGCCGGTGGTGAAGGCGGCGTAGACGCTGAGCAGGCCGATGAACAGCGCGCCCGCCAGGGCGGCAAACGCAGCCAGGATGACAATCGGAACAATCGCCGGCCCGCGGCTGGCAACGGCTGGGCGGGCAGCGCCTCGGGAACGGGCCTGGCTCGGATAGGCGCCGCGCGGCGCCGGACGTCGGGACATCGGTTGCGGACCATAGCACGGACCGTGCCCGCTGCCCCGGATGGCCATCACCGGGGCCGTATACTCGCCGCCCATGAAGGTCCCCGAGCGAGAGGCGCTGGTCGACGGGCTGCTCGGCCACCGCGTCGCGCAGGTCGTGGAGCGCGAGGAGCTGCGCCGCATGCTGCTCGACAGCGCACGTCCTCTGCGGGTGAAGTTCGGCGTTGATCCGACCAGCCCCGACCTGCATATCGGTCACGGGGTGCCGTTCGAGCGGCTCCGCGCCTTCCAGGACCTGGGTCACATCCCGGTCCTCGTGGTGGGCGACACGACAGCGCAGATCGGCGATCCTTCGGAGCGGAACGCGACGCGCCCGATGCTGACCGCCGAGCAAGTTCGCGCCAATGCGGGGACCTACCTGGCGCAGTTCGGTTTGATCGTGGACCCCGACCGGACGGAGGTGCGTTGGCAGAGCGAGTGGTTCGGCAAGTTCGGCCTTGGCGACGTCTTCAGACTGATGAGCGGGTTCACCCTGGCACGAATGATCGAGCGTGACACCTTTGCCAAGCGGCTGGCAGATGGCACCCCAGTGAGCATGCACGAGACCCTTTATCCACTGCTGCAGGCGTATGACAGCGTTGCAGTGGAAGCCGACGTCGAGCTGGGCGGCACAGACCAGACCTTCAACCTGCTCGTCGGCCGGGACGTGCAGCGGGATCACGGACAGCCCCCTCAGCAGATCCTCACGGTCGAATTACTTGTCGGGACCGATGGTGTCCACAAAATGAGCAAGTCCCTAGGCAACGCTATCGGGCTGACTGATCCGCCCTACGAGCAGTACGCCAAGACGATGAGCATCCCGGACGAGCTGATGGACAACTGGGCTCATCTCGTAACGCGTTGGAACGATGCGGAGGCCGACGCCCTGATCGCCTCGGTCGCATCGGGTGAGATGCATCCGAAGGCCGCGAAACAGCGCCTGGCGCGCGAGATCGTGGCGCGCTGGCATGGCGAGGAAGGTGCCGTCGCCGCAGAGGCCGACTGGGAGCGGCGTGTCGTCCAGGGTCAGTTCAGCGCCGATGCGGTCATCGCCATGGACGTCCCTGCCGGCGGCATCGACCTGCCCGACCTGGTCCTGCGCGCAGGCCTGGCCGCATCTCGCAGCGAGGTGCGGCGCCTCGTCCGGCAGGGTGGGATACGGATCGACGGCAGCGTCGAGAATGATGAGCTTCGCCGCTTCAGCCCTAGTGGCTCGATCGAGATTCGGGTGGGCAAGCGGCAGGCTGCCCAGGTTGAGCTGCGGCCGGCGGCTCCACCCTAGCGGCGCCAGCGGCAACATTCCACCGAGTTGCGGTGTGCGACTGGGAGTAGCGCTATGCGCCTCCAGCGGCCGAATGCGGCGGCTGCGGAGGCCTATGCACGCTCAACGCCTCGTCGCGACCTGCTCCCGAGTCACGTAGCGCTACGGGGATTCGCATTTCGTCCGCCCCCGAGCCGCGGCGCAGTCAGTGCTTCTCGCCGGCCGCCACCTTGGACTGGTGCTCGGCGATCACCTTCTCGGCCACCGTATGCGGCACCTCCGCATAGTGATCCATCGTTGAGCTGAAGCGGCCACGGCCCTGGGTGATCGAGCGCAGCTCGGTGGCGTAGTGGAACATCTCCGCCTGCGGGACCTGTGCCCGCAGATGCTGCATGCCGTCATTCGAGTCCATGCCCAGGACGTGGCCGCGCTTGGCGGTGATCTGGCCCATCACGTCGCCCATGTACTCGTCGGGCACGATGACCTCCACCTCCAGGATCGGCTCCAGCAGGATCGGATCCGCCTCCGGGAAGGCACGTTTCAATGCCTGTGATGCCGCCACCTTGAAGGCCATCTCGCTGCTGTCGACGGTGTGGTAGCTGCCGTCAACCAGGGTCGCCTTCATGTCGACCACCGGGTAGCCGGCCAGCACGCCTTCGGTCATGGCCTCGCGCAGGCCCTTTTCGACGGCCGGGATGTACTGCTTGGGCACGGAACCGCCCACGATCCGATTCCCGAACTCGAAGCCGGTCCCGGTGTCGAGCGGCTCGAACTCGATCACCACGTGACCGAATTGGCCGTGCCCGCCCGTCTGGCGCTTGAAGCGGTTGTCAATCCTGGTCGGCTTGCGGATCGTCTCGCGGTACGGCACCCGCGGCGTGCCAATCGTGACCGATGCGCCGAACTTGCGCTTGAGGCGGTCGATGATGACGTCGATGTGGGAGTCGCCCATGGCGGTCAGGATCGTCTCGCCGGTGCCTTCCTGCCGGTGCACCCGCATGGCGGGCTCCTCTTCCTGGATGCGTTGCAGCGCCTGGCCCAGCTTGTCCAGATCGGCCTTGCTCTCCGGCTCGATGCTGACCTGCAGCGTCGGCTCGGTGAACGATGGCTTCACCAGCTCCACCGCGTGCGCGCGATCGCCGACCAGCGTGTCGCCGATCTGGGTGCTGGTCAGCTTGGCAACGGCCACGATGTCGCCGGGTCCCGCCTGTGGCAGGTTGACCTGCTCCTTGCCCATCAGGCCCAGGATGTTGCCGATGCGTTCCTCTTCCTTGCGCGTGGCGTTCCAGACGTGGTCCTGTGGACGCAGTGTGCCCGACACCACCCTGAAGTAGGTCAGCCGCCCAACGAACGGGTCGGCAGTGGTCTTGAAGACCTGCGCCACGAATGGGCCGGCCGGATCGGGTGTGACTTCCTTCCCGTCCGTGGTGCGTCGCACGCCCACCTCCGCGGCCGATGGCACGTGCTTGCTGATCATGGCCGTCAGCTCGCGCACACCGATGTTCTTCAGTGCGCTGCCGACGAACACCGGCACCACGCTTCCCTCGCGGGTTCCCTTGTGCAACGCCGCCTCGATCTCCTGGTCGCCGATCTCCTCGCCCTCGAGGTACTTTGTCATCAGCTCGTCGCTGGCCTCGGCGGCCGCTTCCACCAGGGCTTCCCGGCGCTGCTCCTCTCCTGCACGCAGCTCGTCGGGGATTGGCGCCTCCTTCGGCGTCCCGCCCTCGTACACGTTCGCGTGCTGCTCGATGACGTCGACGTAGCCCTTGAACGAGTCCGCGGTGCCGATGGGCAGGTAGACCGGGGCGATCTTGGGCCCGAACCTGGCCTTCAGCTGATCGAGCACCGCGTCGAAGTTGGCGTTCTCACGGTCCATCTTGTTGATGAAGATGAAGCGGGGGAGCGTGCGCTCCTCGGTCATGCGCCACACCGCCTCGGTCCCGACCTCCACTCCCGCGCTGGCGTCGATCACCACGATCGCGGCATCGACCGCGGCCAGCGCCTCGATGACGTCGGCCTGGAAGTCGGCGTAGCCCGGCGTGTCGACGATGGTGATGCGCGCCCCTTCGGCGTCCAGGGTGCCGATCGCAAGGTTGATGCTCTGCTTGCGCTTCTGCTCGTCCGGATCGTGGTCGAGGGTGGCGGTCCCGGCATCCACGCTTCCCAGTCGTTGGATGGCGCCGGCGTCGAAGAGCATCGCCTCTGCGAGGCTGGTCTTGCCGGCGCCACCGTGGGATATGAGGGCGACGTTGCGGATTCGGTCGGGCGTGGTCGGCTTCATCGGTGCTCCTTGTGCGCGGTGTGCACGGGCGCCCGGGCGCGATGTTTCGGGCGATCAGAGGCCGGTTGTGGGACAGTCATTATAGGGAGCCACTGTGGTCCGCTCCCCGCGCGCTCCTCGTGGGCGCGCATACGCGATTCGCACCAAATGCTGCCGTGATTTGCATTACCGCGCCGCATCGCCTTCGGAACCGCCAGATGCCGCCGTGGTTTGCATATGGGGCTTTCGGATGCGGCGGAGGCCTATAGGGTCGCCGTGGTTTGCATTTGGCACCTTTCGGAATAGGAGCAAGCCACCTGGCCTTACGGCCGGGTCCGGATGACGTAGCCAAGCCGACGCCTGGGCACCTCGCAATGCGAACCGGCCAAACAGCGTTGGATGCTGGCGAGTCCGCCTGCGGTTCGTGGTGCCATCGGCCAGGAGCAGCAGCGGAACAATCGACGACGGGTGCCAGCCAAGGGATGACGCTGTGGTCCTTCCGAGTCGCAGCTTCACATCCAGTCTGCCGAGCAGATCCTGGAGGTCGCCGATGGCTGTCTTGACCTCCACCACCAGCAAGACTCCGGTTGCGGCGTGAAATGCCAACAGATCGTAGCGGCCACGGTCACCGAAGTGATTGAAGCTCACCTCCACCCGGACATCCCAGCCGAATCGGCCGAGGAATGCCGCCAGCCACTCAGCCAAGGCAGCATGGCCAGCATCCAGGAGCCGATCGAGCTCGGCGCCGGACCACTGGACGTCGATGATCAACCGAGCTTCCAGCGCATCGGCGACTCGCTGTGCAGCCCCAATGGTCACGGCCCGATCGCGCTCGATGAGCGATACCAGCCCTCGCGAGACCCGCGCGCGCTCGGCAAGATCCCGCTGACGCCTGCCCAGGCGCGCGCGAAGGAGGCGCACCTTCCGACCAATCCGGCCGTTCACTCGGGCGATTCTGGAGGTTGGCGATTACCGGCGCATTACCGTCTGCTCAATGGCCGGGCGGAGACCCGTTGCTACAATCGCTGGGCACTCTCACTAAATCGCAAGCCATGCCGGACGGCGCCATCGGTCGGATCAGTCTGGCGGACTCTCGAAGGAGGACCGATGTCCGGCCACAGCAAGTGGTCGCAGATCAAGCGACAGAAGGGCGCCAACGACGCCAAGCGTGGGGCGCTCTTCACCAAGCTGACGCGCGAGATCATCACCGCCGCCCGCCAGGGTGGGGGAGACGTCGAAGGCAACTACCGGCTGCGGATGGCGATTGATAAGGCCCGATCGAACTCCATGCCAGCCGAGAACATCAAGCGCGCCATCGAGCGGGCGACCGGCGCCGGAGCCGATGCCGAGCAGTACGAGGAGATCTCGTATGAAGGGCTGGGCCCGTCGAACGTTGCGGTCATCGTCACCACCATGACCGACAACCGGAACCGGACTGCCTCCGAGATCCGATCCATCTTCTCCAAGTCCGGCGGCTCCCTGACCCCGGTCGGCTGGCAGTTCGAGCCGCGCGGCATTATCTCGGTCCCGCTCAACGGCCGCGATCCGGACGAGGTGACCCTGGCGGCGATCGACGCCGGAGCGGCCGATGTCGGCTCGCCCGAGGCAGGCGCCATCATTATCACCACCGCGCCAGCGGACCTGGAGCAGGTGCGCACGACTCTCTCCGCGAGCGGGTACGAGGCCGATTCGGCGGAGCTGTCGATGGAGCCGACCACGCGCGTCGAGATCGCCGACGAGAAGGTTGCCCGCGGTGTCCTCACGTTCGTGGAACGGCTGGAGGACCTGGACGACGTCCAGAACGTATACGCCAACTTCGACATCCCGGACGCGCTGATGGAGCAGCTCGAAGCCTCCGTCGTCTGACGTCGTCCGGCGCGGCTGGCGTCTGCGAGCCGCTCTCCCGGGGCTAAGATCAGCGCGTGATCGCGCTGGGCATCGATCCGGGAACGGCCATCTGCGGCTTCGGCCTGGTGGCGCTGGAGAATGGCCACTTGCAGATGATCGACGCCGGCGTCATCCGGACCGAATCGGACCAGACCGATGCCTCCCGACTGAGCCAGCTGCACGCGGCGCTGGCGTCCCTGGTTGCCGAGCATCGACCCGACCGTGTTGGCGTGGAGCGGCTCTTCTTCCAGCGCAACGTGCAGACCGCCATGGCCGTGGGCCAGGCGCGCGGCGTGGCACTGCTGGTGGCAGCACAGGCCGGCCTGGAGGTGGACGAGCCGACCCCCAACGAGGTCAAGCAGGCGGTCTGCGGCAACGGATCGGCGGACAAGGGCCAGGTGGCGACGATGGTGGCGCGTCTGCTGGCCGTCTCGCTTGATGGCGTGCCGGACGATGCAACCGATGCGCTGGCCGTCGCCATCGGCTGTGCCTATGCCGCCGGGGCGGCACGGCGGCTGGCGGCGGCCCGATGATCGGCTCACTGCGCGGACCGGTGACCCATGTCGGCGCCGACTACGTCGTGGTGGAGCTGGGCGGCGTCGGCTACCGCGTGATGGTGGCCCCGAATCTCCTGGCGCGCCTGCGTCCCGAGGGCGAAGCGCGTTTCTTTGTGCACCACCTCGTGCGCGAGGATCAGCAGGCGCTGTTCGGCTTCGGCTCGCCGGAGGAACTCGCCTTCTTCGAGCTGCTGATGACGGTGAGCGGCGTGGGGCCGCGGCTGGCGCTGGCCATCACGAGCGCATACCCGGTCACACGGCTGCAGCTGGCCATCGTCACCGACGACCTGGACCTCCTGACCTCGGTGAGCGGCGTCGGACGCAGGACCGCGCAGCGCATCGGCTTGGAGCTCAAGGAAAAGATCCACGCCGCCGGCGTCGCTGCAGGCCCGGGCGCCACGAGCGATTCCGATGTCGCGGCCGCGCTCGAGTCGCTGGGCTACACGGCCAACGAGGCGCGGCGTGCGGCCGGCAGCGTGGCGGCATCGGATGGAGAGCTCGACACGCGGATCAAAGCCGCGCTCCAGGAGCTGGCTCGCTCGCGATGACGAACATGCAGGAGCTGCACGCACGCTGGAGCGACCCGGAGGTGGCACGCCGCATCCTGGAGGAGCACCACGTCTGGGCGGTGGTCGGCTGCTCCCCCGATCCGGCACGTGCCAGCCACGGCGTGTCGCGGACGCTGATGGCATACGGCTACGAGATGATCCCGATATATCCGCGCGAGACGACCATCCACGGCATCGCGACGGTGCCGGACCTGGCGACAGCATCGGCGCAACGCCCGACTGACAGCCCGATCGAGGTGGTCGACATCTTCCGCGCCTCGCATCGTGCGGGTGCGCACATCGATGAGGCAATCGCGATCGGCGCCAGGGCGGTGTGGATGCAGCTCGACGTGTGGGACGAGGCAGCCGCCGAACGAGCGGCAGCCGCCGGCCTGCTGGTGGTCATGGACAGATGCCCAGCGATCGACCTTCCGAACCTCATCCGGAGCGCGTGACACCCGCCATTCGGCGGGCCCGACCGGAGGAAGCGCCGGCCCTGCGCGAGCTGGCGCATCGGTCCAAGGCGTACTGGCCGTACAGCGCCGAGTTCCTGGCCGCGGTCGAGCCGCTGTTGCAGCTGGACGCCGGCGACGTGCTGGCGCACGAGGTATGGGTCCTGGAGCTGCGCGGCGCCGTGGTGGGATGGCATCGGGTCACGTTGCATGACGAGCGTGCCGAGCTGGAAGACCTGTGGCTGGAGCCGGCGTTCATCGGTACCGGCCTGGGGCGGGTCCTGTTCGAACATGCCGTCACCATCGCGGCCGCGCATGCCGCCAAGCGGCTGGAGTGGGACGCGGAGCCGTACGCCGAGGGCTTTTACCGGGCGATGGGCGGCGAGGAGATCGGGCGCTCGCCGTCCGCCGCCGAAGCCGGCCGAACGCTACCGCGCATGCGCCTGGTCCTGGGGCGGGCAAGTCGTCGCGTCACCTCCGCATGACCAGGCCGATGCGCCCGAATGGCGGCCGTGGGTCGGCATAGGTCTTCGCTGGTTCATCGGCCTCGCTCGTGGCCCCCGCGTCCCATAGGCGGTTGGTCGCCTGGAAGCTGACCTCGGCCAGCTGCGGCCATCGATCGAGCATGCGCAGGCCGATCTCATGCACAAGGTGCTGGATCGACAGGCTGACAAATGAGTGGAAGACCGATGCGGCCAGGTCCGCCACCTGCTCGCCCGCAACATAGCGGGATGGATCGCCTCCCAGCGCATCGGTCCCGTCCGCGTAGCGCCAGCCGATGTCGGTCCAGATATACAGCGGCCGGTCACGGCGCTCCGGAAGCGTCGTGTGCTCGTCGCGGGCAAAGTCGGCGAAGGCGCTGCCGGTGATCTTGATCAGCTGCATCTCCTCGCGCCCACAACCGTGACCGATTATCAGGATGCCGCCACCGCCGTCGCGTTCCAGGTCGAGCGAGGCGGTGGAGCGGTCGTTGCGGTCCCGTGCGAAGAGCACATCAGAGGCGATCCAGCCGTCGCCATCTTCGGCCTGCACCAGCGCGGCGGGAAACGGAAGCTCGCGGCCAACCATGGTCAGGCGCTCCATGTGCGGATACGTGGCCAGGAAGCGCCAGCCGATGTGATGCAACCATCCCTCGAGCGTCGCCGCGGGACAGTCAAGCGAGGCAGCATGGATGAAGTTCTTCATCGTGTCTGTGGCAACCACCAGGCGGTTGTCGCCCTTGATGTACGCGTCCATGAAGACCTCGCCGCGCACGATCACCTCGATCTCGGCCGCCATCAGCGTGTTCTCGCGGCCGCCGAACGGCGACTCGGGGATCTGGGTCACGCCACGCAGGGGCGTCCCGCGGGTGCGGTAGACACTGACATCGGCCTTGCCATACTCGATCTCGTATTGCATCACGCCTCCGTGCCGAGGCCGCGGAGCCGGCGCAGCCGATCCCCGGCGATGTAGATCACGTCGTCAACCCCCCGGCGCAGCTCCACCTCCCGTTCGTTGCGCAGCGCACGCTCGAGCAGTGGCACGATCTCCGTCTTTGGCCGGCCGGCGACGAACACCACGTACCGGAAGCCGAAATGCCGCTCGTACAGCTCGTTCAGGATGGCGAGCTCCTCGTAGGCCAACGCGGTTTCACGGACACGTTCGGCTGCAGCTTCTTCGCGTGCTTCCTCATCATCCGAGTCCGGCGGATCTGATTCCGGCACGGACGCTTCGGCATCGTAGCCCTGCTCGACGTGCGACATCTCGGAGACCGTTGCCGCGTCGGCTCCGATACGCGGATGGCTGTCAACCAACTCCACGCGCTCCTGCTCCGGCAGCCCATGGCCGACCTCGAAAGCGGCGGCCAGCAGGCCTTCATCGGAACCGAACGGTCGGGCATCGGCCAGGAGCGCCAGGAATCGTCCGCCACCCTCGAAGAGCGGCGCAACCTCCGGCGCGAACGCCTCCGGCGGCAGCCGGTCGAGGTCCGTGACGTCCGGGAAGGGCCGGGTCTCCAGCGGTCGTGCCAGGCGCTCGCCGGCGAGCTCGAACTCGATCAGGTCGCGGATGGGAAGACCATTCTGCTGGTTGCGCTCAGGGATCTCAGGTTTGAGGGCGCGGTCCGCTTCGACGGCGCCGACATGGATGGTGGCGACCGACATCCCGCGTCGGAGATAGAAATGAATGGCCGCCAGGTTGTCGTTGGTGGTCACCAGCCACAGCCGACGGTGCCCGCTTGCCGCCGCTACCTGGCGTGCCATCTCCATCAGGGCCGTACCGGCACCCTTGCCGCCCTGATCGGACAGTAACGCAACCAGTTCCAGGCCTTTCCCCGGGGTCTCGTGCACCGACGCGAGGCCGATCGGTCGTCCATCCGCCTCGGCCACCAGGCCGTCCATCGTCAGCGGGTCCAGGAGCTCGCCAAGCCGCGCCAGCCGCTCGGAGCCCTGCAGCCGCGCGATCGTCGCGCGTGCCCAGTCGTGATCCGCCGCTACCAGGTCGCGGACGTGGACCTCAGCCACGCGAGTGGCGGCCCGGATGCATCTGCTCAGCAGCCGCGATAGGTGGACAGGCCGAACGCCGAGAGCAGCAGGGGCACGTGGTAGCTGCGGTCGGGATCGTCGATCCGGAAGCCGACCGCCATGTTCTCGAAGAACTCGGCATCATCCTGGAGGTAGGCGGCCACGTCGAAGATGAGCTGGTAGCTGCCTGCGGTGAGATCGCCACGCAGCAGGGCGCGGACCCGCCCGTCGTCATCGGTCTCCGCTTCAGCCACCAGGTGCGGCTGTCCGTCATCGCCCAGCCGGAAGAGCGCCACCGGCACGCCGACGGCGGGCTCACCGCTGGCCAGGTCCAGGACGTGCGTGCTGATGGTGGGGCGCGAATCGGCCACTGCTATCCTCCGCACATGGGTGACCTTCGCATCAGCGTCGGCGACCTTCACTTTACCGCCCGATGGGAGCCGGACGCCCCGCTCACTTGCGCTGCCCTGCGCGCCTGGCTTCCAATCGGCGCTCAGCTCATCCATTGCCGATGGAGCGGCGAGTCAACCTGGATCCCGTTTGGGGACTCCCGGCCGGACGTCGGCTACGAGAATGCCACCGCGCACCCCGCGCCCGGCGACCTGCTGATCTACGTCGGCGAGCTGTCCGAGTGCGAGATCCTGTTTCCCTACGGTGCCTGCGCCTTCTCGTCCAAGGTGGGGCCGCTGGCCGGCAACCACTTCGCGACACTGGAGCCGGACGCGGGATGGCGCGACCGGCTGCGCGAGGTCGGCCGGCGGGTGCTCTGGCAGGGAGCCCAGGACATCTCGATCAGCGAACTGACCCGTGGGTGACGTCATCGTCGCGGCTTCGGCCCTATTTGCACTGGCGGTGGTGTTGTGGACCCTTGCCCATCGCGGTGATCCCGGGGCGCGCCAAACTCCGTCGCGGGACGCGGAGATCATCTCCATCCAGCCGATTGATGGCGCGCCGGGGATGTATCACTACGAATACAACCCACGCAGATTCCCACGGGGCAGGCGGCATCCCAATCCACCAGGATCGGTGGTTCGGAGGGTCGTGAGGTCTGAGGAGGACCGGGCCGGCGGCGATATGCCGCCTGGAACTCGCCGGCCACCGCGCGACTGAGCGCGCGGCGGGCCCGTCGGATCAGCGGGCGAGTCTAACGGCCAACGAGACGGCGCATCCTGACCCGGCTTGGCTGTTTGGATCAGCGGGCGAGCAGAACGGCCGCGGAGCAGCCCGGATATGGCATCTGCCTGGCATCGAAGCGTTGATCTTGGCTTTTACGCTCGCCGGCTGATCCATCGGCCCATCAGATGGGGAGACCGGCGCGGCCAGAGGACAGGCAGCGCGCGGGCAGCGCGCGGGATGACTTCCGTTTAGCCTGCGCGCATGACGGATCTGATCGTGGCCGGCGGGACGGTCGTCACCGCTCAGCGCTCGTTCCGCGCCGACGTGGCCATCAGCGCTGGTCGCATCAGCGAGGTGGGAGAGGCCCTCGTCGAGCACCATCCGGCGGCACGGACCGTTGACGCTGGCGGGCTGCTTGTCCTGCCCGGCTGCATCGACGCCCACACCCACACCCGCCTCCCGACCGACGAGGAACCGGATCGCTTCTTCCAGGACAGCACCGCGGCCGCCTTTGGGGGCACCACCACCTTCCTGGCCTTCAACAATCCGGGCACCGGCATCAGCGAGCAGGGCAGCCGCTCGCTGCTGGCCGGCCTCAGCGAGTTTCAGCAGCGAACCGACGGCGAGTCGGCGGTGGATTTCTCTCTCTCGGCGGTGATCTCTGGCCAGCAAGCTGACCCTATCGCCGAGCTTCCAACCCTCATCCAGCGTGGCGTGCCCACGGCCAAGGCCTTCATGGTCTACGACTTTCGACTGACCGATGAGCGCCTCTTCGCGGCGCTGCAAGTGATGGGCCGCCACGGCGGCATGCTCCAGGTGCACTGCGAGAACGCCACCATCATCGACGCGCTGGTCGCAAGCGCCATTGACGCCGGGGATACCGACTGCCGGCATCACGCGGCCAGCCGCCCGACTTACGCCGAGGCCGAGGCCACCCATCGGGCGATCGCGCTGGCCCAGGCGGCGGAGGCATCGGTCTTTGTCGTTCACCTGTCATGCGCCGATGCGCTGGCCGAAGTGGTCGCCGCCAAGGCGCGCGGCTGGCGGGTGTACGCCGAGACCTGCCCGCATTACCTCTCCCGCACCGATGCCGCCTACCAGGCCGATGACGAGGCAGAGGTCATCAAATCGGTCATCTCGCCGCCACTTCGTTCAGAGGCGGATCGCCAGGCCCTGTGGCTGGGAGTGGCACGCGGCGGGTTGGACGTGGTGGCTACCGATCACGTGCCCGACCGCCTTGCCGTTGAAAAGTCGCTGCCGGCACCTCCCTTCCCGCAGATCAGCAACGGCGCGCCTGGCATCGAGACGCTGCTCAGCGTGGTGTATGGCGTCGGCGTGGCGGCCGAGCGCATGTCGGTCGAGCGCATGGTCGATGTGCTCTCCACCACGCCGGCGCGCCTGTTCGGCATGCCGAGCAAGGGCGCCATCGAGGTCGGGCGTGATGCCGACCTCGTCCTGTTCGACCCGAATGCGTCACGGACGATCCGACAGGCTGATCTGCATCACACCAGCGACTTCACGCCCTATGAGGGGATGCCGGTGCGAGGATCGGTCCGAAGCGTGCTGCTGCGTGGCGAGCCGGTCGTGCGCGACGGCCTGTTCGTTGGGCGTCGTGGCGGTGGCGCCTTCCTCGAGCGCGGCCTGGATTCAGATATGCCGTAGGAACGGCAGTCGCAGGCCAGTGGCGAAATTGAGCTGCACCACCACGATCCAGGCGATGCTCAGGCCCGCTGCTAGGATGGACCTATGGCCGCGGCGCAATCGACCGTCAGCCGCTTCGTCACCGGGGACTACCTGGCTCCGGCCGCCAGCCGCTTCGCCGGCCAGCGGATCGTTGCGGTCGCCTACCTGGTTCGCCATCCGGATGCCACTCTCCTGTTCGACACCGGCTTCCCGTTCGACGAGCCCACCAGCGTGAATGAGAACGAGGATTCGATACCGACCTTTCCGTGTCCGCTCGAGGCGCTGCTTACCGCAGCCGACAGCTCGCTCGATGAGCTGGACCTGGTCGCCAACTGCCACCTGCACATCGATCATGCCGGCGGCAACTTCCGGCTCCCCATGTCGTTGCCGATCTATGTGCAGCAGGGGGAGCTCGAGGAGGCCCGTGCCGACGATGAGCCGTTGGTACGGGATGCGCTGGCGGTGGATCGGCTGGCCTACCGAGCGGTCGACGGCGAGCACCAGATCCTGCCCGGTCTGCTCCTGGTTCCGACACCGGGCCACACCCGCGGGCACCAGTCGCTGGTGGTCGAGACTGCTGACGGAGCCGTGGTGCTTCTTGGCCAGGCGATGCCATCGGCCACCGACGTTGCGTCGGCCATCTACGCGGTTGGCCTTGAGCGCGAGGGGTCGACGCCGGTGCCGCCATATCCGGCCTGGCTGCCCCGCCTGCTGGATCTCGACCCGCAGCGAGTGATGCTGGCCCACGACCTTGCCGTCTGGCAGCCGGAGCCCGCGTGAACGTGGGTGCCGCTGACCCGAAAGGGTAGTTGCCAGCAGGACCGGTACTGGCGCTAGCCTTCGCCATGCCGTGTCGAACGAACGCGATCCCTACGAGATCCTGCAGCTGAGTCCCTCTGCCGTGCCCGAGGTCGTCGAGGCTGCCTATCGGGCGCTGGCGCTCCTGTACCACCCGGACCGGAGCGCCGATCCCGACGCCGCCCACGCGATGGCCGAACTGAATTGGGCCTTCGGCGAGCTGCGAGACCCGGAGCAGCGCTCCGCCGCCGACCAGGCGCGAGCGCCGATCCCCATCGACCCGACGCCATCCAGCGCCTCTCTCACGGAGCGAATGCAGGAGGCCGCTGCGACGGCCGTCGAGCGCGACCTGCAGAACCCTGCCAACGTGATCCTCGACTTCGGCCGTTACGCGGGGATGAGCCTGGGCCAGATCGTTCGGATCGAGCCGGGATACCTCGAATGGCTCCGCCGCCAGTCTTCCGGGCTACGGTATCGACACCAGATCAACGAGGTTCTCAGCAGCCATGAGGCACGCCGGGCTGCGTCGTCAGTCGAGTAAATCGTCAGTCGAGTAGCTGGTACGCCGGAACCGTCAGGAAGTCGGTGAATTCCTCGGAGAGCACCAGGTCGTCGAGCAGCGCGGCCGCATCGGTCCAGCGGAAGTCCGGGGCAGACGCGCGCAGACGACCGATTTCATCGTCGCGGATGGCGGCGTAGAGGTCGGCGGACATCGGCCTCCCGTCATCGAGGTCGGCCCGATGCATACGCCACTGCCACAGCTGTGAGCGGCTGATCTCGGCGGTCGCAGCGTCCTCCATCAGGTTGTTGATCGCTGCCGCGCCGTTGCCGGCCAGCCACGAAGCCAGGTACTGCAGCGCCACCGAAACATTGGTCCGTACGCCTGCCTCCGTGATCTGGCCTCCCTCGATGCGG
>JBDUEE010000126.1:0-11881 GCA_040002615.1 Chloroflexota bacterium
TCACACGCTCGTAGCGGATCACCGCCACGGCCAGGTTGCCCAGCATGTGTAGCCGATGGCTGCTGGTGCGGCCCAGCCGGCGCCCGGTGGTGCGATGCGACACCGGTCTAAGCCTCGCGATCCAGCTCGGCGGCCGCGGCCTCGTCCAGCTCCGCCGAAGCCGGCAGGTCGGACTCGTCCGCGTCGGACATGGCCGCCTCGGGACTGATGAAGCCGCGCAGCGCCAGGCGCTCCTTGAGCTCATCCAGGCTCTTGCGGCCGAAGTTCCGCATGCGCAGGAACTCGTCATCGGAGAGCGCCAGCACTTGGCCGATCTTGGTGATGTTGTTGCGCTTCAGGCTGTTGTAGGCCCGCATCGGCAGGTCCAGCTCTTCGATCGGCGCGTCGAGCAGGTTGGCCGCCATCGGCGCCGGGAGCTCTTCCTCGCCGGCCAGCGGGCGGCGCCCGATCTCGGTGAAGCGGCCGAACTCGCGAACCAGGATGTCGGCGGCCGACGAGAGGGCGGCCTTCGGGGTGCTGGTGCCGTCGGTCTCGATCTCGAGCGTCAGGCGGTCGAAGTTCGTCATCTGGCCGACGCGGGTGTCGCTGACCACGAAGTTCACGCGACGCACCGGCGAGAAGATGGCGTCGACCGGGATGATGCCGATCGGCATGTCCTCGGTGTGCTCAGCCGGTCGGTAGCCGACGCCAGTCTCCACGGTCAGGTCCATCTCGATCGAGCCGGCGTCGCTGTCAAGGGTGAGCAGGACGAGCTCCGGGTTCACGATCTCCACGTCCGCGGACTCGGCAATATCACCGGCGGTGACCGGTCCCGCGCCGTGCTTGACGAGCTTGAGGGTGACTGCGTGGCGGGCGAATGAGCGGAGGCGCAGCTTCTTGATGTTCAGGACGATCTGCGTCACGTCCTCCTTGACGTTCGGCAGCGTGCTGAACTCGTGGAAGACATTGGCGATCTGGATGGAGGTGACGGCCGATCCCTCGAGGGAGTTCAGCAGCACACGGCGCAGGGCGTTGCCCAGCGTGACGCCGTAGCCGTCGGCCAGCGGGTTGACCTCGAAGACGGAGAGGTTGCCCTCCGACTCCGCCTCTTCGATTCGCGGGGCTGGCGTGGTCTCAAGTTCGATCATGAAAGGTTCGTGACTCCTGCTGCTATCGCGAGTAGAACTCGACGACGAGCTGTTCGTTGAACTCCATCGGCATCTGCTCGCGGGCCGGCTCCGACAGGATGGAGCCCGATAGCTTGGTCGCGTCGACGCTCACCCATTCGGGGATCTGCGCCGCGTTGACCGTTTCTGCCGCGGTCTTGAAGTACTCGCGTCCACGGCGGCTCTCCCGAACCTCCACCCGGTCACCGGTCTTGGTGCCGTAGCTCGGGATGTTGGTGGGCCGCCCATTGACGGTGAAATGTCCGTGCGTGACCAGCTGCCGCGCCTCGGCCCGTGATCGGGCCAGGCCCATGCGGTAGACGACATTGTCCAGACGCATCTCCAGCATGCGCAGCAGGTTCTCGCCGGTCATGCCCTTGCGCTGCTCCGCCTTCTCGAAGTAATTGCGGAACTGCTTCTCCAGCACGGAGTACGTCTTGCGCACCTTCTGCTTCTCGCGCAGCTGGATGCCGAACTCGCTCACCTTGCGGCGGCGTTGTGTGTTCATGCCCGGCGGGGTACTGCGTCGCTCGAAGGAGCACTTGCGGCTGTAGCAGCGCGAGCCCTTGAGGAAGAGCTTCAGCCCCTCGCGGCGGCAGATGCGACAGACGGGATCGGTGTATCGGGCCATGCTGCCTACACCCTTCGCCGCTTGGGTGGGCGGCAACCGTTGTGCGGGATGGGCGTGACGTCGGTGATGGCGGTGACCTCCAGGCCGGCGGTCTGCAGCGATCGAATCGCCTGCTCGCGGCCGGCGCCGGGTCCCTTGACGAAGACCTCGATCTGGCGCATGCCGTTTTCCATCGCGCGCTTCGCGGCAACGTCTGCCGTCTGGCTGGCGGCGAAGGGCGTGCTCTTGCGTGAGCCCTTGAACCCGACCAGGCCGGCGCTGCCCCAGCTGATGACGTTGCCGCTCGTGTCCGTGATGGTCACGATCGTGTTGTTGAACGTCGACTGGATGTGGGCGTGCCCGACCGGCACGTTCTTCTTCTCGCGCTTCTTGGTGCGCGTCGCGCGCTTTCGCTCAGCCATGAAACTCCCGTGCTACTTCTTGCGCCGGATGCCGACGGTCCGCCGTGGACCGCGACGCTGGCGTGCGTTGGTCTTGGTGCGCTGCCCGCGGACGGGCAGGTTGCGCCGATGGCGGATGCCGCGGTACGAGCCGATCTCCATCAGCCGCTTGATGTTCATGCTGACCTCGCGCCGAAGGTCGCCCTCGACCTTGTAGCGGCGGTCGACCAGCTCGCGCAGGCGGTTCACCTCATCCTCGGTCAGGTCGCGGACGCGGCGATCCTCGGCGATGCCCGCACCGGCCAGGATCTGGCGGGCGGAGGTGGGGCCGATGCCGAAGATGTAAGTCAGCGAGATGACCGCGCGCTTATCGCGTGGAATATCGACGCCGGAAATTCTGGCCAACCTCTAACTACCCCTGCCGCTGCTTGTGCTTGGGAATGACGCAGATGACCATCACCACGCCGGAGCGCTTGATCACCTTGCAGCGCTCGCAGCGGGGTTTGACGGACGCAGAAACTTTCATCTCATCCTGTACGTGATGCGACCCCGGGTGAGGTCATAGGGACTCAGCTCGACGCGGACGGTGTCACCGGGCAGGATGCGGATGAAGTTCTGGCGCAGCTTGCCGGAGATGTGGGCGAGCACTTCGTGCCCGTTCTCCAGCCGCACCTTGAACATCGCGTTCGGCAGGGGTAGAACCACCTCTCCCTCGACCTCAATGGCATCCTTCTTTGGCAACCGCTACGCACCCTCGTCTGCTGTATGGAACTCGATGGTTGGAGACACACGGAAAGGCCGCCGCACCCGGCGACCCACGGAAAAGCGAGTATACACCCGACGCCAGTTTCGGCACAACGCCACGCTCATGGGGTGGTGAGCACCTGCGGTGCTCCATCGGTCGCCGCCGCGGTGTTCTCGAAATGAGCCGACAGGCTGCCGTCGGCGGTCACCACCGTCCATCCATCGTTGAGCATGGCGACCTCGTCGCCGCCCAGGTTGAACATCGGCTCAATGGCAAAGCACATGCCCGCCTCGATGCGCAGGCCGGTGCCTGGCCGACCGTAGTTCGGAACCTGCGGATCCTCGTGCATGGACTGCCCGATGCCGTGGCCGACAAAGGGCCGCACGATCCCGTAGCCATGCTCATGCGCGACGCTCTCGATGGCTGCCCCCACATCACCCAACCGGTTGCCCGGCACAACTGCCGCGATCCCGGCATCCATCCCGCGCCGCGTGGCATCGATCAGCTCCTGCACCCGACGTGGCGCCGGTCCAACGGACCAGGTGCGGGCGCAGTCGGCATGCCAGCCCTGCCAGATGCAGCCGACGTCCAGGCTGACCACGTCGCCCTCGCGGATCTGCCGGCGGGGCGATGGAATGCCGTGCACCACCTCATCGTTGATCGAGGCACAGATGCTGGCCGGGAAGGGCGGATTCGAGCCGTAGCCCTTGAACGAGGGAACGGCTCCGGCGCTGACGATGATCCCATCGGCGATGGCATCCAGCTCGGCAGTGGTCACGCCCGGGTGCAGCGCCGCCTGCAGCGCGTCAAGCACTTCGACCAGGATCAGCCCGGCGTGGCGCATGAGCGCCACCTCCTCGGGGCGCTTGATGGTGACCGTGGCGGCTCGCGAGGGCATGCCCATCAGGCCAGGGCTTCCTTGATGTCGCGCAGGACGTCCGCGATCGGCTGCAATCCGTCGATGCGCGAAAGCGAGCCTGCCTGGCGGTAGTGCTCGACGACCTCCAGCATCGGCGGTACCTGCTTGTCCAGCCGAGCGCGGACCACCTCTGGCCGATCGTCGTCGCGGCGGACCAGTGGCGTGCCGTCCCGATCGCAGATGCCAGGCACCCTCGGTGGGTCGGTGACGTCGTGGTAGACCGTGCCGCATTTCGGGCAGACCGAGCGGCCGCTGACCCGCGCCACCAGCTCGTCATTCGGAACGTCGACATAGATGGCGCGCGAGATGCGCTCACCCTGCTCGTCCAGTGTTGCGTCCAGTGCGTCGGCCTGATTCACAGTACGCGGAAAGCCGTCCAGGATGGCGCCGCGAGCCGCCTCCGGCCGGGACAGCTCGTCCATGAACATGGCGATCGTCACATCGTCCGGCACCAGGTCGCCTCGCTCCATGAACGCCCGCGCACGCTCCCCCAGCGGGGTGCTGTCGCGCAGCGCCTGGCGGAAGAGGTTGCCGGACGCCAGGTGCGGGACACCCAGCTCAGCGCTCAGCAGTCCTGCCTGCGTACCCTTGCCGGCGCCGACGGCGCCGATCAGCAGCAGGATCAGGCGCCCACGGGGCGCAGTCGGGCCGAGGCCCGCATCGGTCACCGGATGAAGCCCTCGTAATGGCGCATCACCATCTGCGCCTCGAGCTGCTTCATCGTCTCGACCACCACGCTGACCACGATCAGGATGCTGGTGCCGCCCAGCTGCAGCCCGCTCGTGCCGGGGATGAGTCCTGCCACCACCAGCGGCAGCACGGCCAGCGAGGCCAGGAACAAGGCGCCACCCAGCGTGATCCGATTTGTGACCCTTGCCAGGAATTCCTCAGTCGGCCGGCCGGGCCGGATACCGGGGATGAAGCCGCCGTTCTTGCGTAAGTAGTCGGCGGTCTGCTCTGGCCGGAACTGGAAGGCCGTGTAGAAGTAGGTGAAGAACACGACCAGCACGAAGTACAGGACCCCGTACACCAGCACGTTGTTCTGCGACAGGTTGTTGACCACGAACGTGGCAGCGCCCTTCACCCAGTCGATGTCGCTGGCGGTGAAGTACTGGGCGATCTGCGCCGGGAAGAGGAGGATGCTGATGGCGAAGATGATCGGGATCACGCCGGCCATCGTCACTTTCAGCGGCAGGTACTGGGTCTGGCCCTGGTACATGCGCCGTCCGCGGACACGGCTGGCGTACTGGACCGGAATGCGCCGCTGGCCCTCGTTGATGAACACCACCCCGGCGATCACGATGATGGCGATGATCACGAACGGGATGATGCGCAGGAAGCCATCCGGCCCGGTCACGATCGGCCCCGCCTGGTGCGGGATGCGGCCCACGATGCCGGCGAAGATGATGAAGCTGATGCCGTTGCCCAGCCCGCGCTCACTGATCAGCTCGCCCAGCCACATCAGCAGGATGGTGCCTGCCGTGAAGCTGGTCAGCAGCGACAGCGTCTCGAAGCTGAAGAACGAGTGCGACGCGATCACGCCGTTGGCGGACAGGAGCACGCTGAAGCCGTAGCCCTGCGCGAAGGCCATCGGAACGGTCAGCATGCGGGTGTACTGGTTGATGCGGTTGCGGCCGTACTCGCCTTCGCGCGCCAGCTCGCCCAGGCTGGGGATCACGCCCTGCATCAGCTGCATGATGATGCTGGCGTTGATATAGGGGTTCACCCCCATGCCGATGATCGACGCAGTCGCCAGGCCGCCACCCGAGAAGAGGTCCAGCAGGCCAAGCAGCTGGTTCGACTCGAACAGCTGCGAAAGGCGCGCCTGGTCGACGCCCGGCACTGGCACATTGGTGAGCACCCGGAAGATGAGCAGGATGCCCAGCGTGAAGAGGATCTTGCGCCGGATGTCCGGCGCGCGGAACGCGGTGACCAGGGAGTCGATCACCTAGGACTCGCTCCCGCTCTCGCTCTCGTCTGACGCGGGCGATTCCTCATCGGGCCCGGCCGGGTCCGCCGACGACTCCGCGGCTTCAGCGGCTTCGCCAGCTTCGGTGGCGGGCATCGGCTCCTCCTCCTGCTGAGGCGCAGCTTCGGCAGTTGCAGCAGTGGCCGGAGCAGCCGACTCGGGCGCATCCTTGGCCGGGGCCGCGGCCCCAGACTTGGCACGCTTGGCCTTCGCCTTGCCCGCCGCTCGAGCATCGGCCTTGGCCTGGTTGGTGGCCTCGGTGGCGGCCCTCTCCGCAGCATCGGCGGCCTCGTCGATCGGCAGGCCGTCCGGCCAGCTGATGCGCTGCGCGGTGCTGCCGGCAGCCTGCAGTTTTTCGAGCGCCGAGCGCGTGAAGGCGTGAGCGTGGATGGTGACGCCCGTGGGAGCGTCGCCGCCGCCCAGGATCTTCAGAGGCTGCCCCTTCGTCTTCGAGGTGCGCAGCAGGCCATCGTGGCGCAGCACATCGGGCGTGATGAGGGTGCCGGCCGCGGCATCGGTCAAGCGACCCAGGTTCACCCCCGCGTACTCCACCCGGAATCGGTTCTTGAAGCCGTGCAGTTTCGGAGTACGGACATGGAGCGGCGTCTGCCCGCCCTCGAACCAGGCGGGGATGCCGGAGCCGGCCCGGGACTTCTGTCCCTTCGTGCCGCGTCCGGCGGTCTTGCCGCGCCCCGAGCCGTGTCCGCGCCCCACACGGCGCGGCGGCTTGTGCGAACCCGACGCAGGTTGCAGGTCGTGGAGCTTCACTCGGTGGTCCCTTCCTTCGTCGCCGCGGGCTCCTGCACGTGTAGCAGGAAGGCGACTCGACGGATCATCCCGCGGTTGGCGGGGGTATCGGCAATCTCAATGGTCTGGTTGAGCCGATGCAGCCCAAGAGCGCGGATGGTGCCACGTGCGCCCTCCTTGTGCCCGATGGTGGATCGGACCCAGGTCACGCGCACGCCACCGGCTTTGTCGGCTGCCCTGGCGCCCGATGCCTTAGCGGCCACGGCCGCCTCCGCCCGGGAACGCCGGCGCGGGCCGCTCCACGTATTCGTGCGGACGGCGAGCGGCCTCGGCGGCGCGCTTGCCCAGCAACTCTTCGGCGGTCTTGCCACGCCGGCCGGCGATCTCGTCGGCGGAACGCAGCGAAGCGAGGGCCTCGAGGGTGGCCTTTACCACGTTCACCGGGTTGTTGCTGCCCATCGACTTGCTCAGCAGGTCGCGGATGCCTGCCGCCTCGACGACGGAGCGCACCGAGCCACCGGCAATCACGCCTGTGCCGGCGGAGGCCGGCTTGAGCATGATGTGCGAGGCGCCGTAGTCGTGGCGAACCTCGTGCGGGATGGTGGCGCCCACCAGCGGAACGCGGATCAGGTGCTTCTTGGCGTCCTCGACGCCCTTGCGGATCGCCTCGGGCACCTCGTTCGCCTTGCCGAGGCCGGCGCCCACCACGCCGTTGTGATCACCGACGACCACCACCGCGCTAAAGCTGAAGCGGCGGCCGCCCTTGACCACCTTCGCCACCCGGTTGATCTGGACGACCTTCTCCTCGAGATTGAGCTTGGTCGGATCGATTCGTGCCATTCGTATCTCCGCTCTACAGGTCGAGGCCGCCCTCGCGGGCGCCCTCGGCGAGCGAGCGAACCCGCCCGTGGTACTGGTATCCGCCGCGGTCAAGGACCACGGTCTTGACGCCCGCCGCTTTGGCCCGCTCCGCGATCGCCTTGCCGACCGCCCGCGCCACGTCGACCTTGCCGGCCCCGCCGGCGAGGCCAGCCTCGCGGCTGGATGCTGCCGCCAGGGTGTGACCGGTGCTGTCGTCGATGACTTGGGCATAGATGAACTTGGCCGAACGGAACACCGACAGGCGTGGCCGCTCGGATGTTCCCTCCAGGCGCAGGCGGAGGCGCTCATGCCGCTTGCGACGCAGTGCGTCGCGGCTCTGCTTCTTGATCATTACTTGGCGCCTCCGACCTTACCGGCCTTGCCGGCCTTGCGCAGGACCTGCTCACCGGCATAGCGGATGCCCTTGCCCTTGTACGGTTCCGGCTTGCGACGGGAGCGAATGTAGGCGGCCGTCTGGCCGACCAGCTCCTTGTCGGCGCCGAAGACCGCCAGGCGCGTTGGGGTGTCGACCCGGAACTCGATGCCGGCCGGGGCCTCGACCTCGACCGGATGCGAGTAGCCGAGCGCCAGCACCAGCTTCTCGCCCTGAAGCTGGGCGCGGTAGCCGACGCCGCTGATCTCCAGCCCCTTGGTGAAGCCGGAGGTCACGCCGGTGACCATGTTGTTGACCAGGGTCCGGGTCAGGCCGTGCAGCGCGCGGTGGCGCGGCTCGTCGCTGGGCCGCACCACCCGGACCTCGCCATCGCTGCGCTCGATGCGCATCTCGGCGTGGATCTCACGCTGGAGCGTGCCGAGCGGACCCTTGACCCGCAGCAGCTGGCCCTCCTGCGTCAGCTCGACGCCGGAGGGGAGCGTGATGGGCATCCGTCCGATTCGTGACATCAGCTCCCCCTCACCAGACGTAGCACAGCACCTCGCCACCCAGGTTCAGCTTCCGGGCCTGCGACCCGGTCATGATCCCGTGCGAGGTGGAGAGGATGGCCAGCCCGAGCCCGCCGAGGACGCGGGGAATCTCGGTCTTGCGAGCGTAGACCCGCAGGCCTGGCTTGCTGATGCGCTTCAGCCCGCTGACGACGGGCGTCCGGCCCTCGACGTACTTGAGCTGGACGGTGAGCATCTCCTGCACGCCGTCCTGCTGGGTCGCGAACGAGTCGACGAAGCCCTCGTCAACCAGGATGCGCGCGATCTCGCGCTTCACCCTGGACGATGGCAGGGTCAGCTCCGGGTGCCGCGCCATGCTGGCGTTGCGGATCCGGGTCAGCATGTCGGCGATTGGGTCAGAGGTGTTCATGGTCGGTGTGGTTCTCCTCGGCGGTGGTTCGCGCCACGCTCAGCGTGGGAGGCGCCTGCCGCTGATGGGGCCGCTCTCGCGCGGCCTGTTGGTGCCGAGCTACCAGCTCGACTTGGTGACGCCCGGCAGCAGGCCCTCCAGGGCGCGCTCCCGGAAACAGATACGGCACATCGCAAATCGGCGCATATACCCCCGCGGGCGGCCGCAGATCGAGCAGCGGTTGTGCTGCTGGACAGGGAACCGGTACGGGCGCGACGCCCTGGCGATACTCGACTTCTTTGCCACGTTGGTCGATCTCTCCTAGCTGGCCTGGAACGGCATGCCGAGGAGCTGCAGCAACCTGCGGCCCTCCTCGTCGGTCTTGGCGGTGGTCACGATGCTGATCTCGAGCCCGCGCAGGCGGTCGATCTTGTCGTAGTCGATCTCCGGATAGACGAGCTGCTCATGCAGCCCCAGGCTGAAATTCCCGCGCCCGTCGAATGAGCGCGTGGCGATGCCCCGGAAGTCGCGGATGCGCGGCAGTGCCAGGCGCATGGTCCGCTCCAGGAAGTCATACATGTGCTGCCCGCGCAGGGTGACCTTGGCGCCAATCGGCATCCCGGTCCGCAGCCTGAACTGGGCGATCGAGCGCTTGGCGCGCGTCACGATCGGCTTCTGGCCGGTGATCGTGGCCAGGTCCTTGACCGCGGCGTCGAGCGCCTTGGCATTCGCGATCGCCTCGCCCAGGCCGATGTTGACGACCACCTTCTCCAGGCGGGGGATCTGCATGGCATTGGGGTAGCTGAAGTCGCGCTGCATGGCCGGCGCCACTTCGTCGTGGTAGCGCTGGCGCAGCCCCTCGTAGGCCGGCGGCGTGAAGGCGGCAGCCTTCCCGCTCGTCTTGGCGGCGCTGCGGCGCGGCGCGGCCTTGGCCTTGCCGGTCGTGGCCTTTCCGGTCGTGGCGGCGCTCACTTGGCCACCGTCTCGATCTGCTCGCCGCAATGCTTGCAGACGCGCACGTGGCGGCCGTCCTCCAGCACCTGGTTCGCGATACGCGTCGGCTTGTCGCAGCGCGGACAGACGACCTGCACGTTGCTGAGGTGGAGCGGCACCGGCAGGTCCAGGATGCCGGCCGACTGGGTGCGCGACCGCGGGCGCTGATGCCGCTTGGCCATGTTGAGCCCGGGCACCACCACCCCGATCCCGCGCTTGGTGCGCTCCATGCGCTCCACCGTGCCACGCTTGCCGCGATCCTTGCCGGCCAACACCATCACGGTGTCGCCCTTTCTGACGTTCATGTGCTACAGCACCTCCGGTGCGAGCGAGACGATCTTCATGTAGTTGCGCTCGCGCAGCTCGCGGGCCACCGGGCCGAAGATGCGCGTGCCGCGCGGGCTGCCCTGCGGGGTGATGAGCACCGCCGCGTTCTCGTCGAAGCGAATGTGGCTGCCGTCCGGACGGCCGTACTCCTTGGCTGTGCGCACGATGACCGCCCGCACCACGTCGCCCTTCTTCACCCCCGAGTTGGGCAGCGCCTGTTTGACGCTGGCCACGATCACGTCACCCACCTCGGCCGTGTCCGCTCCGGAACGGCCAATGACGGTGATGCACTGCAGCACCCGGGCGCCGGTGTTGTCGGCGACCCGCAGGCGGGTGTACTGGCGGATCATCTAGCCCACCAGCTCCTCGTGGGAGCCACGGGCGACCACCTCGACCACCTTCCAGCGCTTCTCGCGCGAGAGCGGGCGGCTCTCCTCGATGCGCACCGTGTCGCCGACGTGCGCCGAGTTCTCCTCGTCGTGCGCCTTGAACTTGCTCGACAGCCGCACCACCCGCTTGTAGATCGGGTGCCGCCGCAGCCGCTCGACACTGACCACCACGGTCTTGTCCATCTTGTCGGACACCACGCGCCCCACCTTGACTCGTCGTTTTCCCTGCATCAGCTGGCCTTCTCGGCGTCAGCCGTCGCCGCTTCGGCGGCATGCTGACGCTCGGTCATCACGGTCAGGATGCGAGCGATCCGCTTGCGAGTCGCCGGCAGCCTGCTGTAGTTCTTCTCCTGGCGCGTGGCGAGATCGAAGCGGACCTTCCACAGCTCCTGCTTGGCGTCCACCAGCGCCGCCTCCAGATCGGGGTCAGAGAGTCGGCGGATCTCACTGATGTCCATGCTCGACCCCTTCCTTGATCACGAACTTGGTCGAGATCGGCAGCTTGTGGCTGGCCAGGCGCATCGCCTCGCGCGCGATCGGCTCCGGCACCCCGGACATCTCGAACATCACCCGCCCCGGCTTGACGACTGCCACCCAGTGGTCGGGCGCGCCCTTGCCGGATCCCATGCGCACCTCCGCCGGCTTCTTGGTGACCGGCTTGTCGGGGAAGACCCGGATCCAGATGCGTCCACCGCGCTTGATGTGGTGGGTCATGGCGCGTCGGGCAGCCTCGATCTGGCGGCTGGTCAACCAGCACACCTCCTCGGCCATGAGCCCGAAATCGCCGAAGCTGACGGTGGTACCGCCCTTCGCCATTCCGGCTCGTCGACCGCGCTGCACCTTGCGATGCTTGACGCGCTTCGGCATCAGCATCTGATCAGGCCTCCTCGCTCGCGGCTGGCGGCTCGCCACTCGCCGGGGCCGCTGCGGCCACCTCGGCCGGCGCTGGGTTGGTGGCGCGGGTCGAACGGGTCGCGCGGGCCGGTCGCGCTCGCTCGCGCGGCTCGGTGCGGGCAGAGCCAGGCGGCTCGCCCAGCTGCTCACCGCGGTAGATCCAGACCTTGACGCCGATGCGCCCGTACGTGGTCCGGGCATGGACCACGCCGTAGCTGATGTCGGCGCGCAGCGTGCCGAGCGGGATGCGACCCTCGCGGTCCCACTCGGTGCGGCTCATCTCGGAGCCGCCCAGCCGGCCGGCGACCTGTATTCGCACGCCCTTGGCGCCGGCCTTGATGGTGCGCTGGATGGTCTGCTTGATCGCCTTGCGGAAGGCGATCCGGCGCTCAAGCTGCGAGGCGACGTTCTGCGCCACCAGCACTGCGTCGAGCTCGGGCTGCAGGACCTCCTTGATCTCCAGCTTGACCTTCTTGTCGGTCTGCTTGCCAATCGAGGTGCGCAGCAGCTCCACGTTGGCTCCGCCCTTGCCGATCACGATCCCTGGCTTCGCCGAGTGGACCGTGACGGTCACGTGGTTGATGCCACGC
>JBDUEE010000127.1:0-32621 GCA_040002615.1 Chloroflexota bacterium
AAGCGGCCGCCGATCCGGCCGGCGACGCGCCGCCGGCACAGGCTGTCGCGAGCAGGTTGATGGCGGATAGCGTCACCCCAACGGATCGAAGACGAGGCACGCGAATTCCCTTCAGCCGACGATCTGGCGCAGGGCGAACCACATGTTCGCCGGCCGCTCACCGAGGCGACGCATGTACCAGGCATACCAGGCGTCGCCGTAGGAAATCAGGTCGCGGACCTTGTAGCCCTCCGCCGCCAGGCGGCGCTGCTCATCCATGCGGATGCCGTACAGCATTTGAACATCGAACGCGTCAAGCCCGATGCCGGCGCCGCGCGCGTAGTCGGCGATCCGCTCGATCAGCCGCGTGTCGTGAGTGCCCAGGGCAAGCTGGAGCTCCCCGGCGCCCGCATGCGGCAGCATCAGCACGGCCAGCGACTGGAAGGCGGCGTCCACATCGGTCTTCTGGCGGAAGGCAATGCTGGCCGTCTCGTTGTAGGCCCCCTTGACCAGCCGAATCTGGGGCTTGAGCGGGATCAGCGCGTTGATGTCGGCCGGCGTCCGCTTCAGATACGACTGCAGGCAGATACCCACCGCGCCATGGTCCGCCTTGAGGCGCCGGTACAGGTCGATGGTCGGATCGGTATAGGCCGATCCCTCCATGTCCAGCCACAGGCTGCCGCCTGCCTCGGCGGCGTGGGCGGCCAGCGACTGAAGATGAGCAAGCGTCGCATCGGCATCCAGGTCCAGGCCAAGCTGGCTGGGCTTGACGCTGATCTCCGCGTCCATCCCGCGGGCCATGACCTTGTTCAGCACGTCGTGGTAATGCTCGGCCACCGCCTTCGCCTGCTCGGCGGTCTCGAGGTTCTCGCCCAGGTGCGTGAGCAGCACCCCGATGCCAAGGGGCCGAAACTGCTCGGCTGCTTCCAGGGCGTCCTCGATCTGCTCACCGGGCATGAACTTGCGGACGGCGCGGCGCGCGAACGGGAGGCGCGGCAGATGGTCCTTCATCCATCGGTTGCGGGCCATCCAGAGCAGGATCATGCGCATGCCGTGCGAATCTAGCACGCGGCCGGCCTGAACCGCGGCTTGACCGCCTGCCGATACTCGGCATTGCAATGACTGAGACCGGCCGACTCGAGACCTTCGCCGATGGCGTCTTCGCCATCGCCATCACCCTGCTCGTGCTCGGCATCGTTCCGCCCGCGCCGGACGAGGACCTTGGCCCGGCCCTGCTCCAGCACTGGCCGGAGTTCGCGGCCTACGTTGTGAGCTTCCTGACGATCGGGATCATGTGGGTGCAGCACCACCGACTCTTCACGCTCATCCGCCGCTCGAACACGAGCTTCGCCATGATCAACGTTGGATTTTTGATGCTCGTCGCATTCGTCCCCTTCCCGACCGACGTCCTTGCACAGCGGCTGGGGAGCGGGGTGGACACGGTGGGCGCCTCGCTCCTCTATGGCGGCAAGATGGTCGGAATCGCCGTCATGTTCAATGCCATCTGGCTGTACGCATCCGCGCATGACGGTCACCTACTCGGCAGCGCCGCCTCACCTGGCGGGCGCGTGGAGGCAAGAGGCTATCGATACGGCGTGCCCGATCTACCTGGCCATCACGCTGCTCGCCTTCGTGAGCCCGTATCTCAGCCTGGCCGGCTTCGTGGCTTTCGCGGCCTATTGGGCGCTCCCGATCAGCGGCCCGTCAGGCGAAGGTTGAATCGGCAGCCAGCGGCCCGTCTGGCCGGGCGTCAATGTGACTCAATGAGGAAATAGCCGCGCCGTTCCTCATCGATGAATCCGTAGCACTCAGCCGCGTCCCCCATCTCGTGTCCGACCTGGCTGGCGGTGAACTGGAACAGGAAGCGCAGTGCCTGGGGATCGGGCGGCCCGCCCTGGAGATAGCGCGGCGATCCACCGATCTTGTTCCAGTCGCGGTCGTCATCCCGCTCGTCTTCCCGTTCGCGATCGAAGGCTTCCCACTCAATCGGCTCCAGACCCTCCTCCAGGGTTGGCAAGTACTCGACACGCCTGGTCCGTAGCCTGGGGACGTAGCGATCCAGCTCCGTGAAGCCTGACGCGTATGTGGGGCCGCTGGCCAGCACGACGTGCCGCTCTGGCACAGGCCCGGTTGCATTAGCAATGCTGAGCCGTCGTACGGTGAGGCCCAAATCTCCTCCGACGGATCCAAGAAGAGATAGGCCATGCCTCCGACGCCTGGAATCGAGAACTGCGCCAAGAAGGTCATCGGCTCGCCTTCCGAACCCAAGGGCCATGCCGGACTGCCGATCCATGCGGGCTGGCCGCCGAACTTCGTGATTGGCCAGTCGACTGGGATCGAGGTCGGCTGAAGCTGGAGCGACCAGCGAGGGACCGTACGGCGCTCATCGGGCGGAGCACGGTGAGCAAACGGCAGGCGTTCGGCCCTCACCGGGTAGCGGAGCCGAAGGTCTCCGAACCGTACTTGCGCGCGCGACCGTCGCCACTACGTCGCCGCCGCCGATCATGCGCAGGGCGTCGCAGATCGAAGTCGCCTCCATGTGCGCCGCCCAATCGGGCCGTTGCGGATCATGACCTGCTGCCGCGACCCATCCATCGCCGAGCCGCTCGAGCTTTGCTGCGAGGGCTGGAACCGCTCGAGCATCGCCCAACCAACCGAAAGCGATGATCGAGCCTCGGTAGACATTGCCGCTGTCGTACGGCCGATCAAGGACGGCGATGAGCGGATCGAATGCGCGTGGATCCTTCAGCCACGCGAGCGCGGTGGCGGTGGCGCCGATATCGCGTGGGTCGCCGAGATGATTGGCCAGCGCGTCGGCAGCGGGCGGCGATCCAAGCTCGGCCAGGCATTCGAGCGCCGCCTCGCGCACCCTGCGTTCGTCGTCGGTCAGCCCATCCACAGCCGCTGGCAGGGCACGTCCTCGGTCGCCCAGCCCAGCGATGAGAGCGCGGCGCGCCGTAGATCGGCCCGTGGGTTGCGCGCAGCCGCGAGCAGGACCGGGACGGCACGGCGGTCGTCGATCGTCCCTAGCATGCGGAGCGCCTGGTCGTTTCCGCGTATTGCTGCATCGAGGATGGCGCGAGCACGATCCGGGTCCGCTTCGCCATCAGCGCAACCCCAGCAGAATCGAGCATCGTCCAGGTACCGGTTGCCGCAGCGCGGGCAGTAGATCGCCACGGGGTGAGGCTAGCAGCCACCCCAGGGTGGCCGCCGCGCCGGGCTATGCTGAACGCGGACGGCGGGCCGTTAGCTCAGTGGTTAGAGCAGGGGACTTTTAATCCTCGTGTCGTGGGTTCGAATCCCACACGGCCCTCTTCGTTCTGAGCACGATTCAGACGCTGCCCGCTTGGGGACGCTGAGGCCACGCAATCGCTTCCCGCTACCGTGTCGCCTGGCTGTTGCTTGGGGAGAAATGGCGCGGACGGTCACCATCGCATGGCCGCCCGCAAGGTCACGGTGTTGTGACTGCGGACGATGGTCACCCTACGCCTGCTCTGCGCCACGTTCTGGGTCGGCGTGCGGCTGCGCGACATCAATGGCCGCTGGATCGCGTCTGCCGATACTCCAGCTGGTCCGAGCCTCGGCCTCGGCTTCGGCTTCGGAGCCATCGAGGCAATCGAGGCAGCCTTGCAACCGTTCGAGGGAATCGTCGACGAGCTGGTCGCGAGCATGACCAAGGATTCTCCCTTCGGCCCTCACTGGCGGCTGGTCAGCTGAACTCCCCGACCTGATGGACCTCGATCCCGTCGACACCGGGACTGTGCCGGTTAGTGTTGGTCGCACCACATAAGACATGCGCCTCAGGCCTCGTGTCGTGGGTTCGAATCCCAGACGACCCTATCTCCTACCGAAGACGATGAGGTGGCAATGCCGAGGCTCAGGTCGAGGTGGGGGCCGTGGGCCGCGTCCAACGCGCGAGCTGCCATGCGACGACTGCGGCGCAGCCGGCGATGGCCAGCCCCACCAGCACGCGCGGAATCTCGTCTGCTGTCTGTGTGACAACCCATCCCAGGAACAGGCCACCCGCGGCCGCGAGGATGCCGAGGACCCTTCCCAGTCGTGGGCGTCTCGGCAGAAGCCATGCAGATCCAAGCGCCGCGACGCTTGTCGTTCCGAACAGAAGCGCACCGAGCAGGCGCGATCCCTGCCGCGCGGGGTCGCCGTCTCCGACCACTGCCGCCAGTGAGGCGAGGAGGCCCAGCGCACCCCCCACCCACAGGATCCAGCGAGCTGGAAGCGGAACGGCCGAATTGCCTGCCCTGCTCGGCGACTCCGGCGCGTGACCTTCGGCGCCAATGAGGGGCACCAGTCGTTGCAGCTCTGCGACCGTCCCGATCCGCGGCCGCTGCTCCGGATGCTTGACGTAATGCGAAATCGCACGCTCCAGCACCTCCGCCCGCTCGCCGAGCAGGCTCGTCGGAAAGGCGAGGTCGGGCATGCCCATGGACTGGTTCAAGCCCTTCAGCCACCCGATGCCGCGCGAGGTTTCGATTAGCGACGCGTCGGTCACGTCGACGGTCAGCATCTCCTGTCGTGAGATGTGGGCGCGGCTGACGCCGAGGATTGCGTCCCACGGAGCGAAGGCGTGGGCGAGCTTCGACTCGCTGTAGAGGCCATCAGGCGTGAGGGCGAAGCGTCCAGGTCTCCTGACCTGCATCCCGAGCGCGACGGCGCCGCCTCCGAAGAAAACAAGGCAGACGGCGCCCCAGAATCTGTCCGCCCCGTCGCCAATGAGGAGCAGCACCGCGCCGAGGAGGGCAAATGCGCCACACAGGATGGCCATCAGCAGGGTCCGCCGTCGCGAGTACTCGATGATGAACGCGTCGGTCGGAATGCCGCGCACCGTCACCACCCCACGGCGCATTCCTGTCGGCATCGTCGACTTGTGTGTCTGGCGAGTGGCTGTCGGCCGAGATAGGGTCTAAGCGCGGACGCGGGTTGCAAGAGGCCAAGGACCTGTCAACGACGGGCGGTCATTCATCCTCGTCCGGCGGAACGACCATGATCTCCAGGTCACATTCCTCGCACCGGAACAGCTTCTCGCCGCGCAGCATGCGCCGCTCAATGTCATGGTCGTCCGGCGTAGAGTGAGGAGCCTGTCGCAGCGGGGTCCAATCGTTGCCGTGCCGGTGCAGCAGCTCCACCTGGTTGAGGTTTATCACGGGTCCTCCTCAAGCGCGCCTTGCATCCTCGAAGGGCAGTGTGGCGCATCGGTCAAGCACATTTGCGCGGGCGTCATGACCGGAAGGGACCGCCCCTGCGGCGGGGACGGCCCCCCAGCTGCTTCTCGAGACGTCAGCTGCCGGAGATCTTCATCAGCAGAAGCTGACCGCGTTCCCGTTTGATCGTCACACCGCCTACCACGTCCGACGTCTCGTAGGGCACGCTGTGGGCCTGGACGTCCACCATCCACCATCCGGGACCGAACCAGGCGGATGCATCGACGATCCCACTCGATTCGCCGGCCGGATCGTTGACGGTGGCCACCACTGACCAAGTTCCGTCCTCGAGCGAATAGCGCCAGATTCGTGAGTTGCTGGTGTCCTCCTGGACCATGAGGCTCTTCTTGCCGATGGCCACGTTGTCCGGGTGCGACATCTTCGTCGTCGCGCCGTTGTGGTCGGTCAGGAGCTGCGTGTCCGCATCCAACAGGATGCTGAAGGAATCCACGACCGTCGGATCATCAGCGTTCATCACGAGCTTGAAGATGCGACCGAAACCACGCCCACCATTGTTCCCGCTTGGTGCACGGTGCAGCCGACCGGACGGGGTGTTGACGGTGGGGTTGAGGGCGATCCACTGCGCATCATCAAGCGCGCGAGCCTCGCCCGTGTCGGCGAAATAGACCGTCCGCGGATGAGCCGGGTCATAGGCAATGTCCTCGACCCGGATGAACTGGAACACGTTGTTCGCGTTGGACCACTTCTCGAGCGCGAGCTGCGGAGGATCCGTGCCCGCGGCCGTACCCCCAGCGATGTCGGCCGGCACGGGAATGAAGCGTCCGGTCCAATCGTCGCCGAGCGCCATGTCGCCATAGTCGTTGGCGCCGTTGAACGGATCGGTCTCATCGACTTGACCATCCTGGGTGGCGGTCACCTGGAATGCCCACAGGCTGCCGGTATCGCTCCAGATCGCTGCCTCGCTGGCGGCGCGGTACTCGTACAGCTGGGAGGCGGGCGCATCAAATGTGTCGTCGCCGGTGAGCAGCGAGAAGCCGCTCCAGCCGCCCGGGATGGGCACCGCGTTCTCATGGTTCATGCGACCCAGGCCCGGCACCACGTCGTAGTCGCCCGTGGCCGCGTCCAAGATCACGCTGTAGCCGGCCTGCCGCCTGGGCGCGATGCTCGGATCCGAGCCGTACACCGCTCCGGCAGGCACATCCAGCAGGTCATTCGACTCTTCGTTGGTGAACAGGGTGTAGTTGCTGAATCCCTCGGCTGGCCCAGCCAGGTAAGACGAGCAGAATCGGATCAGACCTGCTTCCGGCCCGATGGCGACGCTGGCGTCCAGGACGCCGCCGGTCCTGGTGTTGATGCTCAGCTGCGATACCGACGAATCCTGGATGTCGGCCGTGCCCCCGAACGGGACGCGCGACTGCTCGTGATTCACGAACACGTCGATGGTTCGCGCTCCGGTGGGCATGATTCCGATTCCGTCCGGCAGACCCTCGAAGGTGAACCCCTCGACTCCGGCATCTTCACCGACCGTCAAGATCGGGATGAGCTTGCCGTCGGCGGTCAGGGTGAGATATGCGGCCTCGGCTGTCCGGAAACCGGCGGGGGCCTGGGCGCCGATGGCGCTGGCGGGTAGCGCTACCGCCAGGCCGATGGCGAGCACGATCGCTCGCAGCCTCGCAGGCTGGAAGCGCGCAGTCCTGGGTGAGAGCACGATCGTCAACTCCTCCTCTTCCGTCGTCGTGGGGGGAGAGCGGCTCGAGCCGCCTGGGGCGCGCACGCAACCGCAAGCCCGTCCCCCATTGGCGTAAGACCGTCATGGTGCACCGATTGGCGCCGGCTCGCCAACGGACTTATGCGAGGTGGTGCCGGGAGGCACCACTCGCCTATTGGCGTTCGAGGACCGTCGGAGCGTGTGCCGGCAGGTCTGTTCGGCTGGCTGCCGGGATGAACATGCGCAGCCGATCGCGGATCTCGTCGCGCACGTGCCTGAAGGTGAGCAGCCGTTCCTCATCGGTGCCCTGCGCTTCGGCCGGATCGTCAAAACCCCAGTGGGCGGTCTGTTCGGCGCCGGGGAAGTAGGGGCAGGTCTCGCGGGCCCGATCGCAGACCGTGATGACCCAGGCAAACTGCCGCCCGACGAATTCGTCGACGGACTTGCTGTGTTGACCGGAGATATCGATGCCCAGCTCAGCCATCACTCTGATCGCCTCGGGCCGCACGGCGCTGACCTCGGTGCCGGCGGAGAAGGCTTCGAAACGTTCCCCCGCAACGTGGCGCAGGAGGCCCTCGGCCATCTGGGAGCGCGCGGAGTTGTGGGTGCAGACGAACAGCACCCGAGCCCGGTCCATGAATTCAGTCTAGGAGCCGGGTGTTAATGACGCGCTAAGCGTTGGGCTTGCCTCGCGCCGGCACGGACCAACATTTACCCTAGGCGGCGCAGACCCACGTCCCGCCTGAGGAGACCGATGCGCCTTCCGCTCATCCCCCGCGAGGAGAAGTTCTTCGACCTGTTCCTGGACGATGCTCGCAACGTGCTGGCTGCCGCGCGTCTGCTTGAGCAGTTCTTCCGCAACTACCACGAGCGCGAGCGGCTGGCGAGCCAGCTGCGGGACGCCGAGCATGCCGGCGACGTGATCAGCCACGACATCGGGCACAAGCTCGAGTCGACCTTCGTCACGCCGTTCGACCGCGAAGACATCCACGCCCTGATCAGCCGGCTGGACGACATCCTGGACTTCATCGAGGAGGTCGCCGACACCTGCATCCTGTACGGGATCGACAAGCCGTCGCCGGTGGCCGTGTCGCAGGCCGAAATCATCGTGCGGCAGTGTGAGGAGCTGGCCGCCGCCCTGGGCAAGATGCGGAAGTTCAAGGGGCTGGAGCAGCATTGGATCGAGATCCATCGGCTCGAGAACGAAGGCGATCGGATCGTCCGCCAGGCGGTGGCGGAGCTGTTCAAGGACGGTCAGGATCCGATCGAAGTCATCAAGTGGAAGGATATCTACGACCTTGGCGAGAAGGCGATCGATGCCTGCGAGGATGCCGCCAATGTGATCGAGCGCATCGTCGTCAAGCATGCTTGAGGGCTTTACCTGGATCCTGCTGGCAGTCCTGGGCCTGGCGGTGGCGTTCGACTACATCAATGGATTTCACGACACCGCCAACGCCATCGCCACGAGCGTCAGCACTCGTGCCCTGAAGCCGCAGTGGGCGATTGCCATGAGCGCCGTGGCGAACTTCGCGGGAGCGCTGCTGACCGGTACAGCCGTGGCGAAGACCATCGGTGCCGGGCTGATCGACCCGCACGTCGAGGGGCAGGTGGTGGTAGCGGCCGCCCTGGTGGGAGCCATCTTCTGGAACCTGTTCACCTGGCGACTGGGCATTCCCAGCTCAAGCAGCCACGCACTCATCGGGGGCCTGCTGGGCGCCGCCGCGGCCGCCGCCGGCGTTGGCGCCTGGAACGTGGCGGGCGTCAGGGACAAGGTCCTCATACCGCTCGTCTCGTCGCCGATCATCGGCTTCCTGCTGGGCCTGACACTCATGATCGTCATCTTCAACGTCTTTCGTCACGCGCATCCAAAGACCATGAACGATCGCTTTCGACGGCTGCAGGTGCTTTCGGCGACCTACATGGCGTTCAGCCACGGCAGCAATGACGCGCAGAAGACGATGGGGGTCATGACCTTCGCCCTGGTCACGGCCGGGGTGCTGCCCGAGTTCAAGGTGCCGCTGCTGGTGATCATCGTGGCGGCCAGCGCCATCTCCCTCGGCACGGCCGCGGGCGGCTGGCGGATCATCAAGACCATGGGCTCGGGAGTCGTGAAGCTTGACCCGGTCCACGGCTTTGCGGCTGAAACGACAGCCGCCACCATCATCTTCGGCGCCTCACAGCTTGGCATGCCGGTCAGCACCACCCACGTCATCTCCAGCGCGATCATGGGCACCGGTGCCTCGGACCGGTTCAACGCGGTGCGCTGGGGCGTTGCCCGCACCATCGGCATCGCCTGGGTGCTGACCATCCCCGCCTCCGCCGCCACTGCCGCTCTGGCCTACTTTGTCCTGAACCCCCTGCTCGGCTAGCCGTGGATCGCGCGCACCGGCTACGCGAGCTGGTGGCGGTATTCGGGATGCTGGGCCTGATCGGCTTCGGCGGCCCGCTGGCACACATCGGCCTCATGCGACGAGAGGTCGTCGATCGGCGGCGCTGGCTGACCGAGAGTGAGCTGCTCGACTTGATCGGACTCACCAGCCTGATCCCGGGGCCGAACTCGACAGAGCTGGCCATGCTGGTCGGCCACAAGCGCGCCGGCGGCTGGGGCCTGATGGCGGCGGGCCTCGCCTTCATTCTGCCCGCAGCTGCCCTGGTGCTGACGCTGGCCTGGGCCTACGTGACCTACGGCACGACACCGGCAGCCGAGGCGCTGCTGTATGGCGTCAAGCCCGTGGTGCTGGCCGTGGTGGCGGCGGCGCTGGTCGGCTTCGGGCGTACCGCCCTCAACACGCGGCTGGCGGCGGCGATTGGCCTGGGCGCTGCCGGGCTGTGGGCAGTCGGCGTGAACGAGCTGGCGGTGCTGGCCGGCGCGGCGCTGGTGATGGCCGCAGTCCGCGTCGCCGCCATGCGCGGGCCGCTGGCCGCCGTCGCTCCGCTGGCCGCGATGGCCGGGCGAATGGCCACGGCCGCGCAGGTCGATCTGTGGCTGCTGACCGGCGTCTTTCTCAAGGCCGGCGCGCTGCTCTTCGGCTCCGGCTACGTGCTGCTGGCCTACCTGCGTGGCGATCTGGTAGTGCGGCTGGGTTGGCTGACCGATCAACAGCTCCTCGACGCGGTGGCGGTCGGCCAGGTCACGCCGGGACCGCTGTTTACCACCGCCACCTTCATCGGCTACGTGGTGGCTGGCCTGGCGGGCGCCGTGCTGGCAACCATCGCCATCTTCCTGCCTGCCTTCGTGCTGTCGGCGTTGATCGGGCGCGTAGCGCATCGGGTGCGCGAGTGGGCCACCACCGGCGCGCTGCTGGACGGGCTGAATGCAGGCTCAATTGGCCTCATGGCCGCTGTCACCGTCCAGCTGGCCACCCACGCGGTCGTCGATCCAGCAACGGTCGCCCTTGCCGCATTGGCGCTGATAGGTCTGGTGGTTAAGGTCCCCTCGATCGTGCTGGTTGCGGCAGGTGGAGCCGCCGGGTTGGCGCTGCGCGCGGCGGGCATCGGTCCTTAATGGTCCGTTGACGCTCCCCTGAGTCGACGTTAAGGGGCGGCACTTAGCCTGCCGGCGCGGCCCACGAGGCCCGCTCATGCCCCTAAGACAGCGGAGGAGATCAATTGAACCTCAAGCGCAGCTGGGTGCGAACGCCCGTGACACTCGCCTTCGGCGGCCTGCTCCTGCTAACGGCCTGTTCGAACGGGTCGTCGCCATCCGCCTCCGCCGGTGGATCGTCAGCATCCGGGGTCGAGGGATTCGTCTCGATCCATGGCTCATCGACTGTCGAGCCGATCACCAGCAACGTGGCGGAGAAGTTCGCCGCCGATAGCCCCGGCTTCGACTTCGAGGTCGGCGATGAGGGCACCGGTGATGGCTTCGTCGACTTCTTCTGCACGGGCGACTCGGACATCTCTGACGCGTCGCGCCAGATCAAGGATGAGGAGATCACCCAGTGCACCGATGCGGGCGTCGAGTACACCGAGCTGCAGATCGGGTATGACGGGCTGTCGGTGATCACCTCGGTCGACAACACCGACATCACCTGCCTCAGCTTCCTCGACCTCTACGCGCTGCTCGGTCCCGAGTCAGAGGGCTTCACCAAGTGGTCGGACGCGAACGACCTGGTCGCTGAGCTCGCGACCGAGCTTGGAACCGACTTCGGCACATCGCATGCACCGTATCCGGATTCCGAAATCACAATCGCCGGCCCGGGCGAGGAGTCCGGCACCTTTGATAGCTTCAACGAGCTGGTCATTGCCAAGATCGCCGAAGCGCGCGGTCTGCCAGACACTCAGTGGGTCGTCCGTCCGGACTACACCTCGTCGTCGAACGACAACGACATCGTCACCGGCATCGGTGGCTCGCCGTCGTCGCTCGGCTGGGTGGGCCTGCACTTCGCGGAGCAGAACGCGGACACCATCAAGGCCCTCGAGGTCGACGGTGGCAACGGCTGCGTCGCACCCACCAGCACGACCGTCGGGGACAAGAGCTACCCGATCAGCCGTCCGCTCTTCTTCTACGCGAACAACGGGAAGATCGACACGAACGCTGCGCTGGCACCGTTCGTCGACTTCTACCTCTCGGACGCGGGCATCTCGTCGGTCACCGAGGAGGGATACGTCGCCCTGCCTGCGGACCAGCTGGCAGCCACGCGTTCCGCCTGGGAGAACCGGTAAAAACGCTTCATCTCGTGGGAGCCGGGTGGGTCATCTCGTCCCGCCCGGCTCTCGTTCCCTTCTCACCCAACCCGTTGAGGTAGCCTGCTGACGATGGCCGTATCCACCGGACCTGGCCCGCGGCTGACGATCGGCGAGCTCCGGGGGAATCCCGCCAGGCGTCGTCGAGAGGCGATCCTGCGCATCGCCTTCGCATCCGCGGCGATGCTCTCGATCGCGATCAGCATTGGCATCGTCGCGTCGTTGGTTGGCCAGGCTGCGAGCTTCGTCTTCCAGGTGGACCCGGGCGCGCTGCTCGAGCGGGGCTGGTTCCCGCGTCGCGAGCTGTTCGGCATCCCCACAATCGTGACCGGCACCTTCCTGGTGGCGGGCATCGGCATGCTGGTCGCCACGCCGTTGGGGCTGGGTGCCGCGATCTACCTGTCGGAGTACGCCAGCCCCCGCCTGCGCCGCACCATCAAGCCGATCCTGGAGATCCTGGCGGGCATTCCGAGCGTAGTCCTCGGGTACTTCGCCCTCAGCTTCATCAGCCCAACCCTGGTGGACGCCGTCTGCCCCGGGCAGACGAACATCTTCAACATGGCCGCCGCGGGGATCGCGGTCGGCATCCTGATCACGCCGCTGATCGCGTCCGTCGCAGAGGATGCGCTCTACGCAGTCCCGAGCTCCATGCGAGAGGCGTCGTACGGCCTGGGTGCCAGGAAGCGGACGACCAGCCTGAGGATCGTGTTCCCGGCCGCGGTGTCCGGGATCGTGGCGGCCCTCATCCTGGGCATGTCGCGCGGGATCGGTGAGACCATGGTCGTCGCGATGGCGGCGGGGGCCAGCGGCGGCTCGCTCTTCCAGATCAATCCGTGCATGCCCGGTCAGACGATGACCGCCGCCATGACCGCGCTCGCCACCGGGTCCGACCAGGTACGCGGCCTTGCGTTCCCGAGCCTGTTCTTCGTTGGCTTCCTGCTCTTCGTCATGACCCTCACCCTCAACCTCGTGGCCGACGCCTTTGTGCGGCGCGTGAGGACCCGCTACTGATGGCCGCTCGCCCGCGCACCCAGGCTCTCAGTACCGCCGATATCGTGCGGCAGACGCTGCAGGGCCGCCGCCTCGACATCGGAACGATTGTTTTCGAGGGTCTCCTGGTGCTGGCACTGGCGGTGACCATCGGCGTGCTCGTCACGCTGCTGGTTGAGGTGTTCAGCGACGGGGTGCCCGTTCTGGCCGCGCGAGGGACCGATTTCCTGACGACCGGGCTGTCGTCCAGCCCGGACCGGACCGGGGTCGCGCAGGGAATCATGGGCTCGTTGCTGCTGATGGTCTTCGTGATCGTCCTGAGCTTCCCGATCGGCGTCGGGGCCGCCGTCTATCTCGAGGAGTACGCGCGTGACACGCCGGTCACCCGGCTGGTGAACACCGCAATCCGCAACCTGGCGGGCGTGCCCGCCATCGTCTACGGCCTGCTGGGCGTCGCGATCTTCGTGGGCGCGTTGGGCGGCCTTACCGGCGGGCGCACGATCATCAGCGGCGGGCTGACACTCGCCGTCCTCGTGCTCCCGATCGTGATCATCACCACCGCCGAGGCGTTGCGCGCTGTGCCGATGACGATCCGCGAGGCTGCCTTCGGCGTGGGTGCCACGCGCTGGGAGACGGTGCGCAGCCACGTCCTGCCGTACGCGGCGCCGGGCATCTTCACCGGAACGATCCTGTCGCTGGCGCGAGCCTTCGGTGAGACGGCGCCGCTCATCGTGGTCGGCGCGATTGCCGGGACCTTCCGATACTCGGCCGACAACGTGGTCGAGCAGCTGCGCGGTCCCTACACCGCGCTGCCAACCATCATCTACGGCTTCTCGCGCGACCCGGACGCGGGTTTCCGCGCCGACACCGCCGCCGCCATCATCGTCCTGCTGGTGGTCCTGCTGGCCGTGAACGCGCTCGCGATCGTCCTCCGCAACCGATTCGAACGAAGGTGGTAAGGCAATGAGCGTGGAGACAGAGAGGAAGGCGATGCCGCCATCCGAGACGGAGCAGCGTGAGGGGCCCACAATACGGCTCGTGACGCAGTCCGACACCGATCCGGCAATCCGGCTGGCGCAGGGTCCTTCGCGGGCCGCCGTCTCGATGGAGGTGCCTGCAGAAGAGATCGTCTTCGATCTCAATGCGCTGTCCTGCTTCTATGGCTCATTCCGCGCGGTGAACGAGATCAGCCTGCAGGTGCCGCGCAATCGGATCACGGCCATCATCGGCCCATCAGGCTGCGGCAAGAGCACGCTGCTCCGTAGCTTCAACCGCATGAACGACCTGGTTGACGGGGCGCGCATCGAGGGCACGATCCTCTACCACGGCGTCGACCTGTACGAGGACGGCGTCGATCCGGTGGAGGTGCGGCGGCGCATCGGCATGGTCTTCCAAAAGCCGAACCCATTTCCGAAGAGCATCTACGACAACGTCGCGTTCGGGCCGAAAGTCGCGGGCTTCCGCGGCAACCTGGACGAATTGGTCGAGGCTTCGCTGCGCCGGGCGGCTCTCTGGGATGAGGTGAAGGACAAGCTGCGCTCCGTGGGCACATCATTGTCCGGCGGCCAGCAGCAGCGGCTATGCATCGCGCGGGCGATCGCGGTCGAGCCGGACGTGATCCTGATGGATGAGCCGTGTAGCTCTCTCGACCCCATCGCCACGCTCAAGATCGAGGAGCTCATGAACGAGCTGAAGCGCAACTACACGATCGTGATCGTCACGCACAACATGCAGCAGGCAGCTCGCGCCAGCGACGTGACCGCCTTCCTGACCATGGGTGAGGATCGCGCCGGGCACCTCGTCGAGATGGCACCCACCGAAGCGCTCTTCACGCGGCCGGCCAATCGGCTGACCGAGGACTACATCACCGGCCGGTTCGGCTGAGGGCAGGAGGCAGACATGGAGCCGATAGCAACCGAGGGCCACAGGACCGATCCCGATCAGGCTCCGCGCGCTCCGCATTCAAGGACCGGCTTCGATCGCGCACTGGACGCCATCAAGGATGACGTCCTGCGCCTGGGCGCCATGGCGGAGGACGCAGTCGAACGGGCGGCGCGCGCCCTGATGGAACGCGACACCGATCTGGCCGAGGCCGTGCGACGGGAAGATTCGCGGCTGAACGACCTACAGCGCAGCATCAACACCGAGATCACCGCCATCATCGCCACCCAGGGCCCGGTGGCCCGCGACGTCCGCGAGCTGCTGGCGCTCTATCACGCGTCGGCCGAGCTCGAACGAATGGGCGACTACGCCACCAACATCGCCAAGCTGGCGCAGCAGCTGGCGGCGGAGCCCGAGACGCCGATCTTCCGGCAGATTCCGCGGATGGAGCAGCTGTGCCGGGAGCAGATGCGCGCCGCCATGCGCGCCCTGGTCGACGTCAGCGAGGATGATGCGCGGGCCCTGTGCGCCCGCGACGACGAGATCGATCACCTCTACAACAGCGTCTACGAGGACGCGCTGCGCATGATGGAGGCCACCCCCGATCGGGCGCGGCAGGCCACGCACATGCTCTTCGCCGCTCACCACCTGGAGCGGCTGGGCGACCGCGTGACCAACATCGGCGAGGACGTCGTCTATCTGGCCACCGGCCGCATCGAGGACCTCAACCCCTGAGACGCAGGATCCTGGTGGTCGAGGACGACCGCACTCTTCGCCAGGCGCTCAGCTACAACCTGACCCGCGAGGGGTACGAGGTGCAGGTCGCGGTCGATGGCGAGCAGGCCCTGGCCGCTGCCCGCGACCCGAGCCTTGACCTCGTGCTGCTGGACCTGATGCTGCCCGGCATGAGCGGCCTGGAGGTGCTCCGTGCGGTGCGCGCCGAGGGGGTCGGAACGCCGGTCATCATCCTGTCAGCCAAGGGCGACGAGATCGACCGGGTGGTTGGGCTCAAGGTCGGAGCCGATGACTATGTGCCGAAGCCGTTCAGCCGACCGGAGCTGCTCGCGCGGGTCGAGGCGGTGCTGCGCCGGCAGCGACGCGTGGATGCAACGTCCGAAGAGCGGCACGAAACGATTCACGCCGGGTCGCTGGAGATCGACGTCGCGCGGCGCGAAGCCTCGTTCGCCGGCCAGCCCCTCACACTGACCACCCGCGAGTTCGACCTGCTCTCGCACCTGGCATCCCATCCGGGTCGCATCTTCACCCGCGACCAGCTGCTGGCCCGACTATGGGGTGTGGACTACGACGGCGACGCACGTACCGTCGACGTGCACGTCTCGTGGCTGCGCACCAAGCTGCGCCGCATCGACGGACACGATTACTTCCGCACGGTGCGAGGCGTCGGCTACGCCTTTGCTCCGCGGCCGGAGCCGGGCTGAGCATGCCGGCCGACGACCCTGGGTCGGCGGTCTTCGAGGCGCTGCTGCGTAGGCGCGGTGAGACGCTGCTGCTCCTGGTCGATGAAGGATTGCGAGTCACGCGGGCCGGAGCGGAAGCGGAACGGCTAGCCGAGCGGCCGACCGGCGAGCTGATCGGCATGAGCCTGATCGCCGCCTTCGGCTCTGCTGAGTTGGACACCCTTGCCAGGCAGGCGCTTGCCCTCGGCGAGCCGGTCGTTGGCGAGGCCGAGCTCGGACGGCTGGGCAACCGTATCTTTGCGGTCGATGCGTTGCCGCTGGTCGCTCACGGTCTGGTCATCTCGCTGCACGAGGTGACAACCCAGCGCCGGATCGAGCGGGTTCGGCGAGATTTTGTCGCCAACATCAGCCACGAGCTGCGCACCCCGCTGGCCTCCATCAAGCTGCTGGCCGAGACGCTTTCGAGCGGGGCGGTGGACGACCCGCAGACCGCCCATGACTTCAGCCTGCAGATCGAGCGCGAGGTAGACCACCTTGCCCAGCTGGTAGACGAGCTGCTCGACCTGTCGATGATCGAGTCCGGCGAAACAAAGCTGGCCCTCGAATCGGTCGATCCCGCAGAGGTAGTGGCCTCTCTGGCTGAACGCATCCGGCCGGTGGCGGATCGTGCGGGAGTCCGGATTCGTCAGGAGCCGATGCCTCAGGTCGAGGGCGCCACACGAGCCACCGCAGATCCGGCGCGGCTCGGCCAGGCCCTGCTCAACCTGGCACACAACGCGGTCAAGTACAGCCACCCCGGCGGCGAGGTGCGCGTTGGCTGGCTGCTGCTTCCCGCCGCTGTCCGCTTCCAGGTAGCCGATGACGGCATCGGCATCCGGCTTGCCCACCAGCAACGCATCTTCGAGCGGTTCTACAAAGTGGATCGCTCCCGAGCGCGCAGCGACCCCGCCGACGCCGTGGCCGATGAAGCCCCCGGCGGCAGCGCCGGCCTGGGCCTCGCCATTGTGCGGCACATCGCCCAGGCTCACGGCGGCAGCGTGGGGCTGGAGAGCGAGGAGGGTGTCGGCTCGACCTTCTGGATCGACGTGCCCCTGAGTCGCTGACAGCGCACAATCCGAATCGATGTCGAGCGAAGCGCTGCGTGCCACGCTGACCGCGCTGGTCGATGCCGAGCTGGCCGGCGACCTGGACACCTATGCGCGGCGGCTGGCTCCGGACGTGGTTGAGGAATACCCCCAGTCGCGGGAGCGCATTCACGGACCGCAGAACATTGTGCGGGTGATGGGCAGCCACCCAACGCCGCCGCGCGGCGATACGAAGCCGCGGCTCACTCTGCTTGGCGACGAGCGAGCTGCGATTGAGATGCATGTCCGCTACGCGGACGATCCGTGGTGGATCGTTGGCATTCTGGAATTCCGCGACGGGCTGCTCCGCCGAGAGCGTGCCTACTTCGCGCCCGAGCTCGAGCCCGCCGCCTGGCGCGCGGATTGGGTAGTCCCGGTTCCCGGTGACCGGCCTGCAACGGACCCGGGCGGCCACGAGGCCGTTGAGAGGGACGTGGTTGAGCGCTACTTCCGCGCGCAGTCGGAGTCCGACCTCGCCACGCTGACACGGCTGCGTCATCACGACTTCGTGCACGACATGCCGCAGTCCGGCGAGCGATTCCCCACCCCGGACAGCTATGTCGAGGCGCACGGCCACTATCCGGGAGGCCTGCCGGCGCTCAAGCCGCTCGGCCTGACCGGCCCGGAGGACCAATGGGTGATCGGCGCGGCGCCCCTACCGATGCGCGTGAGCGGCCACGGCGCCCACTGGGTCGGCGAAGCGGAGCTCATCTATCCCAGCGGCGATCGCTGGTTCGACGTGCTGTTCGTGGAGTGCCGCGATGGCCGGGTGCTTGCGGAGCGCAGCTACTGGTGCCAGCCGTTCGAGCCCCCCGACTGGCGCAGAGAGCTTGTCGAACGGTATTGAGTCGCAGCCCGAGGGTGGTTGCGCGGTCAATGATCTGTCTGTCAGCATTGGACCGATGAAGCCGAGCCCGGTCCCCAGCCCACGCGACCCCCGCCTGAAGGCGTGGCGCACGTTCCTGTACGCGCACGCTCAGGTCCGACGGCAGCTGGAGCGCGAGCTGCAGGCGGAGCAGTCGATGGGCCTCGCCGACTACGAGCTATTGCTCATCCTTGCGTACAGTGATGGGCGCAGGCTGAGGATGAGCGAGCTGGCCGATACGCTGGCACTGTCTCGCTCCGGAGCGACCCGCCTGATCGACCGGTTGGAGGCGGATGCGCTCGTCGAGCGGGTGAGCTGCGATACCGACCGGCGCGGCCAGTGGGCGCACCTAACCGACGGAGGCTACGAGCGGCTGCGCGCCGCCTCACCGACGCACCTGCGTGGGATCGCCGCTCATTTCCTGGATCGCATCCCGGCTTCGGAGCTGCATGCGCTGCGCTCAACCCTGGAGCGGGTGCTGGAGCGCGCCTAGCCGCCGGAGCTCGCCGCCGCCTGGTCGCGCAGCCCCTGGACCATGGTCGCGCGCGGGTCATCGGGCGCGAGACGCAGGAACCGATCGAACTGGCGAACAGCCTCCGCAAGGTCGCCACTGCCGCGGGCGATGAGCCCCCTGAAGAACGGAATATCCACGTCGTCGTGGCCCACCACCTCCGCGTAACGATCGACGGCGGCCGATGCCTCCTCCCACAGCCCGGTGCGAATGAGCAGCGTCACCAGGCGCTGGTGCGCGTCGCGGCTCGCCGGCTCCGCGTCGCGCAGGAGCAGCAGGCTTGCCAGTGCCCCGGCCACCTCGTCCGGTGTACCGCCGGCGAGGTACTGGTCGGCCAGCTCGGCAAGGGCGGCCGTGTCACGCGGGTTAACGGCCACCGCATCGGTCAGCACACGGATGCGCTCCAGGCGAGCGTCACGCTCGGCGATACCGAAGGGTGACGGCAGGGCGTAGCCGACCAGCAGCAGCAGGGCCAGCCCGCCCGCGACGATGGCCGCCGCACGCTGGCCTGCCCGTGGTGGCGGCGCGACCGTCGTGTCGCCGGCCGGCGCAGCATCGAGCGCGCGGAGCGTCTCGGCTGCATGAGCCTCCGCCTCGGCCCGCTGCGCGGCGTACGACTCCTCGTCGAGTGACCCCGCGCGGCGGTCCGCCTCGACGTCGCGCAGCGCCTCCAGTGCCAGGCGGTGCCGTACCAGCAGTGCCTCTCGCTCGGGATCCGGCCCCCTGGGCGTGGACGAAGCATCGGCGTCTCCGCCCAGCAGCGGCCAGGCGACGAAGACAGCCGCGGTCACGGCCACCAGGGCGAGGAGCAGCGGCTCAGCCATCGAGCGCCTCGAGCTCGTCGCGGACGCGCCGTCGCTCCACCTCGTCCACGGGCGCGGGGAGCTCCGCCGGGCGCGAGCCCGCGGTGCGGCCACCGCGCAGCCACCAGCCGAACGCCCCCAGCCCGGCCAGCAATGCGGCAGCGGGCAGCAGCCAGATCAGCGGGTCGGCCGGCTGCAGCAGGATCCACGGCCCGTAGCGCGCCACGAAGTGATCGCGGATCTGGCTCGCTGAGCGCCCGGCGGCCAGCTGCGCGGCGATCTCCCGGCGGATCGCCGCGGCCGCGTCGGTCCGTGACTCGGCAACGGAGAGCGCCTGGCAATCGGGGCAGCGCAGCTCAGCCGCGAGCTGCTTCGCCTGCTCCGCAGCGCTCGAGGGTTCCGCCGGGCGCAGCAGCTGCCCGGCAATGACGGCCGCCAGGATTACAAGGCCAAGCGCCGCCACCGGAACGAGCAGTCGCCTCATGGACCGATCCCGATCGCTGCGAGTTGCTCGGCCAGGACCTCGGAGGTCAGTGGGCCAACGTGCCGGTAGCGGACGACGCCCAGGGCGTCGACGAAGAAGGTCTCCGGTGGTCCAGTGACGCCTAGGTCGAGCGCGATGCGGCCGGATGGGTCGAGGACATCGGGCCAGCTACCGTCCCCGTAGCGCGCCAGAAAGGCGCGCGCGGCCTCGGTGGTGTCCACGTAGACCACGCCCACCAGCTGCAGCTCGCCGGCATGTTGGCGTGCTGCATCCAACAGCAACGGGTGCTCGGTTATACACGGTGTGCACCACGAGGCCCACACGTTGATCAGAGCCGGTTTTCCAAGAAGCGAGGCGCTGCTGAACGTGTCGCCATCCAGGGTGGCACCCGAGATCGTCGGCAGCGGCTGACCGATCAGTGGCGAGGGGATCAGGCGCGGATCGCGTCCCAGGCCGGTGAACAGCAGCCAGCCGACCGGCACCACCAGCAGCGGAACAGCCAGGAAGCGCCAGCGGAATGCGGAACGCATGGTCATCGGCTCAGGCGGCTGCGGCTGCGGTTACGGCGACGCGGCGCCGGCGCTCCGGCCAGATGGCGAAGACGGCGCCCAGCGCCACGATCCCACCGCCCAGCCAGATCCAGCCAACAAGCGGGTTGATGAACACGCGCAGCGTCACTGAGCCGCTGGCGGGGTCGTAGCCGATGAGGGTGACGTACAGGTCTTCACCTAGCGAGCTGCGCACCGATGGTGTGGCGATGGCGGTCGTGGAGCTCGGATAGTCGCGCAGGGCGGTGACCACCGGGCCAGACTGCGGCCCGCTCAGCGTCAGCTCGGCTCTCGTCTCCAGCACGCGCGGGTCGTCGGCGAGCGGCTCGACCACCAGCCGGTCGTGCCGCAGCCGGTACGCCCCCAGGGTCAGCCCCTCCCCCGGGCGCAGGGTGGCGGTGACATCGGTCCCCAATGTGGCCGACACCGCGATCGCCACCGCCATGACGCAGATCCCGGCGTGCACCAGGTAGCCGCCGTAGCGGCGCCGATTGTGGGTCACCAGGCGCCAGGCCGCAGCCGGTTGTGGTTCGGAGCGACTGCGCGCCCGGGAACGCGCGCCGCGCACCACCTCCTCGCCCATCACCGTCAGGACGAAGGCGGCGAAACCGATGGCGGCCAGCGGGGCGACCGCACGCAACCCGATCAGCCACGCCACCCCCACGCTGCCCAGAGCGGCGAGCACCGACAGCGCGAAACGCTCGCGCAGCGTGCGCCACGAGGCGCCGCCCCAGGGCAGCGCCGGGCCCACGCCCATCAGGAACAGCAGCGCCACGAAGGTCGGCGCCCCGACGCGGTTGAACCAGGGCGCGCCCAGGCTCACCTTCTCGCCGCTCACCGCCTCCACCGCCAATGGATAGAGGGTCCCCAGCAGCACGATCAGGCTGATGACCAGGAACAGCACGTTGTTGAACAGGAAGGCGGACTCGCGGCTGACCGGTTGGCCCGCGGCCCGTCGGTCGGCAAGCTGCGGAGCTCGCCACACGATCAGCGTCACTCCGGCCAGCAGCGTGACCAGCAGCGCGCCCAGGAACCAGGCCCCGATACCGGAGGCGGTGAATGAATGCACGCTGGCCACCACGCCTGAGCGAGTCACGAAGGTGCCGAACAGGGTCAGCCAGAAGGTGAGCACCACCAGCAGGTGGCTCCAGACCCGCAGCGTCCCGCGCCGCTCGGCGACCATGCTTGAGTGGATGAAGGCGGTGGCCGTCAGCCACGGCAGCAGGGCGGCGTTCTCGACCGGGTCCCAGGCCCAGTAGCCGCCCCAACCCAGCACCCCGTAGCTCCACCATGCGCCGGCCACGATGCCGGCGGTCAGGAAGATCCAGGGCACCAGCGTCCAGCGCCGCACGATCCCCAGCCACTCCTCGTCGGTGCGTCGCGTGATCAGGGCCGCGACCCCGAAGGCGAAGGGCACCGCCAGGCCGGTATAGCCCAGGTACAGGAGCGGCGGGTGCAATCCCATGAACGGGTGGTTCTGCAGCAGGGCGTTGGGCCCACTGCCCTCCACCGCCACCGGCGAGATGCGCAGGAACGGGTCGCCCGGCCAGGTCATGACCGCGAAGAAGAAGGCCGCACCCATGGCCAGGGTGAGGCCCACCCATGGCATCAGCGCCGGAGCGCGATCCCGAAACCGATGCAGCACCAGTGCGGCCCAGCCGGTTGCGAGCAGCGTCCAGAACAGGATCGAACCCTCCAGCGCGGCCCACAGGCTGATGAACGAGTAGAACGGCGGTGTGGTGATCGCGTTGTTGCGCACCACGTAGCGCACGCTGAAGTCATGGGTCAGCAGCGAGGTCACCATCGCCGCACTGGCGATGAGCGCCAGGGCCAGCGCGGCATACATGGCTCGACGACCCAGCAGTACCAGGGACCGATCGCCGCGACGGCCACCCAGCCCAAAGGCGGCAGCCGCGAACAGTGTGGTGGCCAGGCCGACGACGACCGCCACGTGACCGATGGTCGGAATCATGTGCCGGGGTCGATCACCTGCGGGGGCAGGCCGCCCTCGCTGGGAGCCACGTAGTTCTCATCGTGCTTGACGATGACCTGGGTCGGCTCGAACACGCCGAGCGGGTTGAGCTGGCCCTCCACCACCACGCCAACCCCCTCGCGCGGACAGAGTAGCGAGGGCTGGCCCGGGGCGCTGCGCACGCTGATGTCGGTGTCGCCATCGCTGATGACGAATGCGACGGCGCCCTGATCGCAGGTCAGCGTTCCGGGCTGCACCAGGCCGCCGAGGCGGATGGAAGCGCCGATACCATCGGCACCGAGCGCTTTGAGCTCGGTCGGGGTGCGGTAGTAGACCAGGGCGTTGCCGATACCGCTGAAGGCCAGCCAACCGATGGCGGCCGCGACCAGGGCCACGGCCAGCAGCACGCCCCACCGCCTGCTGCGGGGCTCCGCCGACGAGTCGAGCGTCATGCCGGGTGATCGGGCGAGGCGACGGACTCCGCCTGGCGGCGGATGCGGAGCGAGGCGGCGCGGGCAACGGCCAGCCGGCGCAGAAGCAGGCCGGCATAGGCTGCCAGGCCGCCCAGGATCAAGCCCCAGCCGGCGACGATGAACCCCAGGTCCTGCATCAGGCTCCCTCCTTCACGCCGTCGACCCCCTGGACCCCGGTCGAGGCCTCCACCGCGCGGCGAGCGGCGCTGATCCGGCCCAGCCGGCCGTGCTCCTCGATCTGCCACTCGATGCGTGCCAGCTGATAGCGGCGGATCATGAGCCACGTCCAGGCGATGGTGAAGGCCAGCACCATGCTCACCAGCGCGATGACGAAGAGCCCCGGGGCAGACGGATTCAGGACCTTATCCGGCGAGCCGATGGTGGGTGCCTGGTGAAGGCCTCGCCACCACTCCACGCTGAAATGCACGATGGGGATATCGACCGCGGCGATCAGCCCCACCACCGCCGCGCGGGCGGCGCGGCGGTGCGGGTCATCGGTCAGGCGCCGGAAGAGCAGGTAGCCCAGGTACAGCGCCAGCAGCAGGGCGGTGGTCGTCAGGCGCGGATCCTCCCATTGCCAGAAGACCCCCCATACCGGACGGCCCCACATCATCCCGCCCCAGATGGCGAAGGCCGTGAAGATCACGCCGATCTCGGCGCCGGCCACCGCTACCGCGTCCAGGCGCAGGTCGCGCTTCCACAGGTAGCCGATGCCGGCCAGGGCGGTCACACCGAATGACAGGTAGCCGAGCCACGCCGAGGGGACGTGGACGTACATGATTCGCTGGGCGTCACCCTGGTTGACATCGGCCGGCACCAGGAAGAGCGCGTTGATGGACGCGCCCACCACCGCCAGCAATGCCACCACGCCGAGCGCCCTGGTCACGTTCATTCCTCGAGCAGGTAGCCGTATGTGGCCGCCCCGGCCACCAGCATGACCACATCAAATGCACCCAATAGCTGCAGCCAGGCGGCCAGGTCGCCCAGCGGGTCGCCGAGCAGGGCGGCGGAGGTGGCCTTGACGGCGGCCAGGAGCAGCGGGGCGACGATCGGCAGCATGAGCAGGGGCAGCATCACCTCGCGCGACTGCATGCGCACCGTCACGCCGGCGTAGAAGGTGCCGACCGCCGCCAGCCCGATGGCACCGAGCACCAGCGTGACAAGCAGGGCCGGCCAGGCGCTTCCGAGGTCGATCCCATACAGGATTGCCACCAACGGCAACAGCACGCCGCCAAGCACCAGCAACGCCGCGACGCCGGCCAGCGCCTTGCCCAGGTAGATGGCGTACCGCTCGACGGGATAGCGAGCCAGCTCCTCCAGGGCGCCGTCCTCGGCCTCGAGCTGGTGCAGACGGCCCACCGTCAGCAGCGACCCGAACACGATCGCCAGCCATAGCAGCCCCGGCGATGCCTCGGTCAGGCGGCGCGAGTCTGGCCCCAGGGCAAAGCCGAACAGCAGCAGTACCAGTCCCGCGAAGAACAGGGTGGAGCCGGCCGCCTGCCGGCCGCGCAGCTCGGAGAGGGCGTCCTTGCGCGCAATCTGCCACGCCACGGCCGCATCGGCCCGCAGGCTGCTCATGCGCCGGCCACCGGCGCAGGCAGGCCGATTGCCTGGGTGGCGATGCTGCTCACCCCCGTGCCACCGGTCTCGAGCAGCAGGCCGCCGTCGAGCCGGGCCCAGCCGTCTGCCAGGCGAGTGACCCGATCGGCCTGGTGGGAGGCCACCAGCACGGTGACACCGGCGTCGCGCCAGCCAATCAGCAGACGGTCGACCAGCGCCATGCCGTCGCTGTCCAGGGCGGCGTGCGGCTCATCGAGCAGGATGACTGACGGATTGCCGAGCATCAGCCGGCCGAGGGCCAGGCGGCGGCGCATGCCGGCCGAGAAGCCGCGAACCCGGCGATCGGCATCCGCCGTCAGCCCGATCTCGCCGAGGGCAGCCGCGGCCGCCCGGCGGGGTTCCTCGATGCCGAGCATGGACGCGGCGAAGCGCAGGTTCTCGACAGCAGTCAGGTCCTCGTACAGGCCGTTGGCGTGCGAAAGATAGGCCACGCGTCCGCGGACCAGGTCTGGACGCTGGTTGACGTCGATGCCCAGCACCTCCGCGCTGCCGAAGGACGACCGCAGCGACGTGGCCAGGATGCGAAGCAACGTGGTCTTGCCCGCGCCATTGGGACCCAGCAGGGCCACCGTGGAGCCAACCTGGACCTGCAACGAGACACCGGCCAGTGCAGCACTCCGTCCGAACAGGCGCGCCAACTCGAATGTGGCGACCGCCGGTGGCGGAGTCTGCTCGCGGGTCCGGGGAGCGGCGTAGATAGTGGTCTGCGGCATGCTCGACGCGCGGGGCTGACGGTCGTGGGTGGGCCAGAGTGTGCGACTAGCGGAGTATCGCGTCAAATGCCGAAGGGTCGGGCATGCGCTCTGGCGCCGCAGTGAAACTCAGTACGTATCAGCCATCGGGCGCTCATCGCGCAGCCTGGACGGGGCGGCCGGTGGCGCGCCCCATTTCCACGAACGACAGAAAGGTGCATCGCATGATCAACCCCCATCCGGCGCATCGGCGGCTGCTGCTGACGGCAGGGCTCGGCAGCCTGCTGATCATCCTCGGTGCCTGCTCAACAGCCGCATCCAGCTCCGAGTCGGCCTCGCAGGCTGCAAGCCAGAGCGCGGCGGCAAGTTCGGCGGTCAGCGAGAGCGCCGCCGAGAGCACTCCTGCCGGGCCGACGGTGACGATCACCGGATTCACCTCGTTCGGTGTCAGCGAGATCACGGTCCCCTCCGGCGAGCAGCTGACAGTGGTCAACGACTCGAGCTCCAACCACACCTTCACCGAGGGGGAAAACGGCGAAAAGGCCGCAGATGCCCGCGTGAACGAGGAGATTGCGGCCGGTTCCAGTGCAACGGTCGACTTCCCGGAGCCGGGTGACTACCACGTCACCTGCCTCTTCCACTCCGCCATGAACATGGTCGTCCACGTCGAATAGTCAGATACGGCTCGGCGGCTCCGCCGGAGTGCGCCTCCGGTGGGCGTTGGTCAGCGACGGGCCGATATTGGAGATGCCATGGCGGCTGCCACCGCTCGCGACAGGTCGAGCGAGGTGAACGGCTTTGCCACGAAGATCGCGCCGCGCTCAAGCAGCTCGGCAAGGTCCAGGTCCGCCGCGGTGTAGCCAGACACGAGCACAAGCCCGATCGCGCGACCGTCGGCCACAACCTGTGAGGCGAGCTCCGAACCGGAGACGCCGGGCATTAGCACGTCCGTGACCAGGACCTCGATCGGCTCCTCGCCCTCCAGCGCGGACCGCGCTTCGGTGGCGTTGGGTGTGGCGATCACCCGAAAACCCTTGCGCTCCAGCACGCGGGTGGTGTAGTCCCGTACCGCCGCATCATCCTCTACCACCAGGACCGTCCCCGACTGTGAACGAGCCTCCGGCGGGGCTGGGGCCTGCAGCTCTTCCTGCGTCAGTTCGATACGCGGGAAGAAGAGGCTGAACGTCGCGCCCTGCCCGGCCTCCGAATGCAGCCGGATGTGGCCTTCGCTCTGCCGAACGATGCTGTGTATGGCGGCCAACCCCGGGTCTGCGCCGCTCCCCTGCTCCGTGTCGCTGAGGAACGGCTCGATGATCTGGTCCCGCGTCGAGCGGTCCGGGCTCCTGCCGGTGTCCGATACGGCGAGCATGACGTCCGCCCCGGCGGGAGCGCGAGTTGCTGGGGGTCGCGGTCTTGCGATCCGTCGACATCGACGTTGGACGTCTCGAGGCGAGCCGTCCCACCGTCAGGCATGGCATCACGGGCGTTCATGATGAGGTTGATCAGGACCTGGCCCGCGTCGGCTCGGACGCTGCCGGTCGACGGGTCGGGGCGGATGACAAGCTGCGTCTGCTCGCCCACCAGGCTTCGCAGCATCGGCTCCATGTTACGGACCGCGATCGCCAGGTTCAGTGGGACGGGCGCGCGGACCTGTCCTCGCGAGAGGGCCAGCAGCTGGGCGGTCAGAGCCGCCGCCCTATCGGCGGCGCTACGAATCGCGTCCACGCTGTGCCGAAGCTCGTCTGTGGGCGGCAGCGGCTGTCGCTCCAGGTCCTCGTGCAGGAGCTCAGCGCAGCCACGGATGGCTGACAACATGTTGTTGACGTCGTGGGCGATGCCGCCCGCCAGGCGGCCGATTGACGCGATCTTCTGTGCGTGCAGCAGCTCCTGCTGTGGAGCTGCTGCGATCCTCGACGTCGGTAGGCGCATCCTCCGCCAAGCGGTCGCCGTCGGCCTGATCGCGGGCTCGCCTGTTCGGTTGCTCCGACATTCAGTCGGGCACCCCCCCGCCTGCGGGAAAGGCCCAGCCTACGCTCGGGCGTCAAGGAACCGAACCCTTGAGGACGGCCGCCGAACAGAAGATCACGGAAGCCGGACTGGGCGATGCCGTTCGGTTGACCCCCTTCAGGGCCGGTGCTATCGTCCGCCGCCTGATGGACGCCGGGCTCCATTCCCCATCCCCTGCCAGCCACCGATCGCGGGCCGAGCGCCGCGCGGCAGCCCTGCGCGCGGAGTGCGCAGCCACGGCAGCGCTGACCATCCTCGGCCAGAAGTGGGTGCTGCGCATCGTCCGGGAGCTTGGCCTGCGTACGCAGCGCTTCTGCGAGCTGCAGGATGCACTGGGCGGCGCCAACTCAGCGACCCTGTCGCAGCGTCTCAAGCTCCTGGAAGATGAGGGCCTCATCGATCGGCGCGCCGTGTCCGAGGTGCCGCCGTGGGTCGAGTACTCGCTGACACAGAAGGGAGCCGACCTGCGGCGTGCCATCGCCCGCATCGACCGCTGGGCCGACCGGTGGGCGTCGCTGCAGTGAGCCACCCCGTCGCCGAGGAGCGCCCGGTCGAGCACGGCGACGCCCTGAACCTGGTCCGGACCATCGTTGCCGAGGCACCCGGCCCCGACGCTGCCGCGCAGCGGGTGGTGGAGGCGCTGCACGACCGCTTCGGCCACTATGACTGGGTCGGCATCTACTGGGTCGACGCTGACGGGCGCGAGCTGGTACTTGGACCCTGGATCGGCCCCGAGGCGACCGAGCACACCCGCATTCCGATCGGCGTCGGCATCTGCGGCGCCGCGGCCGAGTCAGGGCAGACCCTGATCGTGGACGATGTGAACGCCGATCCCCGCTACCTGCCCTGCTTCGCCAGCACCCGCTCGGAGATCGTGGTGCCCATCTTCGCCGACGGCCAGGTCATCGGCGAGATCGACATTGACGGCTCAGACGTCGCCTCATACGACGAGACCGATGCGCGCTTCCTCGAGGAGGTGGCCGCACTGCTGGCGCCTCTCCGCCCGCGCCCGGAGGCCTGAGCCGGCGTCGTAACCGGCCTCGTAAAGGCAGCGATGGCCGACCCTGACGCCCGTCCCGCCGCCGAGCCCGGCCGCTTCGAGGAGATCTACGACGAACACGTCGTGCCGATTTACCGGTTCATCTACGCCCGCGTCGGAAACCGACCCGATGCCGAGGATCTCACCGCGCAGGTCTTCATGCGTGCGGTCGAGCAGCTCGACACGACGCGCGAAGGAGGGCAGATCGTGAGCTGGCTCTACCGCGTCAGCCAGAACGCGATCGCCGACTACTGGCGCGCGTTCTATCGCCTGCCGATCATCGGCACCGACCAGGTCGCCCCCGGCTGGGAGCCGCCGCAACCGGGCGACGTACAAGAGGCACCGGGCAAGACGGCCGCAGCGGTGCTGCGCGTGAAACAGGTGCTCGAGCGGCTTCCCCAGCGCTACGCACTCGTGCTTGAGCTCCGCTTTCTGCAGCGCATGACCGTGGCCGAAACTGCCACGCGGATGGGCATCAGCCACGGAAATGCCAAGATTCTGCAGTACCGGGCACTGCGCAAGGCGGCCATGCTGGGTGAGCCGGATGCCTGACGACGACCGCACGCCACCTCGCGACGATCCGTCCGAGGATCCGTCGGCTGACGGGTCGCCAGACCCGCGAGCCGAGCGGTTCGAGCGCTACCTGGACGCGCTGCTGGCCGGCGGACGTCCGTCGCCCGACGACGTCGACGACCGCGACGAGGCCGAGATGGCACGGCTGGCAGCGGAAATGTCCGCCGCCGCCGACCCTGATGCGGGCGGGCCGGATCCCGCCTTCCTGGACCAGATGCGACTTCGCATGCGCCAGGCGGACAACGGCATCGCCTCGGTCCAGGAGCCGCTGCCCGTGCGGGCCGGGTTGGGCGGGCCACGCTCCCGGATCCGGGTCACCCGTCGGCAGCTGCTGCTGGCCGGCCTGACCGGTGCCGCCGGCCTGGCGGCAGGAGCGGCCGGAGCGATGGTGCTGCAGCGCGCGAGCGGAGAGCGCGACTGGATCTGGGATGACGGCACCCCCCTGGTCATCGGCGACTCCGAATGGGTGACAGTGGCCCGAGCCGATGAGCTGCCACCAGGTTCGGCGGTCCGTTTCACCACGGCAGCCTTCGACGGCTATGTCGTCAACGACGACGGCGTGATCCGGGCACTCAGCGCGGTCTGCAGCCATATGGGCTGCACGCTGCAGTTCCGGCCGGCGTGGAGCGATCTGCGCTGCCCATGCCACGGCGCAAGCTTCGACCTCAAGGGCCAGCTGGCCAACGGCCGCGATCGATGGCGCGATGCGGGCGCCTACCGTGGTGACGAACATGCCTATCCGATCGAGCTGCCGAACCTGGTGCGCCCCGAGATTCGGGTCCTGAACGACGAAGTGCAGGTCAAGACGGTCCGCACCTGACCCGGGAAACTAGCCGCCGTTCATCGCCTGCAGCAGGTAGGCCACCAGGTAGGGCGCGGCCAATGCGGCCAGCACTGCGGCCAGCGCAATTCCCGCGTAGAACAGATAGCGCAGGTCGGGCGGCGCCTGCCGTTCGGGTGGCGGTTGCGTGCGGCGCGCCAGGTCGCGCGGACGACGCGGGCGCTGGTGCTGGTAGGGGTGCGGACGGAGCTCCGGCATGAGGCCGCTCACGTTCCCCGCTCGATGCCGTCGACCAACGCTCGCAGGCGGCGGTGGCGCTCATCACGGTCCGCCGCGTAGCGGCTGATGGCGTCAAAGATGTGGTCCGGTCCAAGGTGCGCCTCGTCCATCACCTCGTCGACGGTGCCGCCGGTACGCCAGCGGTCATCCCAGTCCGATGACAGCGAGTACTCCTTCGCCAGCGGCCCGTCCACCCAGTCGCGCATCAGCTTGAAGGCACGGTTGGTGATCGCCATGCCGTCCCAGCGGTCCGCCTCGGATCGAACTCGCTCGCGGTACGCCGCATCCTGCATGGCGAACAGCTGCGGGCTGATGGCGGCCACGATGCGCACGTTGATGCCCGCCTCGTCTAGGCGAGGCAGTACCTTCACCACGTTGGCGGTCGTCACGGTGCCCTGGACGTAAACCGTACCGGCCGACGGCGCATCGGTCGAGGCCGGCCGCAGGACGTAGGCCCCCCGCGCCGCGTCGAGGTGCGAGTCCATCCCCAGTGCCAGACGGTCGGGGATCTCGACCGTGGGGCGGGTAAGGTGCAGCGCCACGATCGGAACGTCAGTGCGCAGCGCGGCGGCCAGCACGACCGGCACCTCGTTGTACTCCCACGGGTGAAGGTCGATCACGTGGCCCTCCGGAAAGAGCTGTGTGACGCCGGTCTCGTAGATGCCGAAATGCGTGCGCGAGTCCTCTGCCGTTTCAGGCCCGGAGTGCGCGGCCACCCAGATCACCTTGCCAACCTTGAGCTCGCAGTCCTGGGCCAGCTGGCTGAACAGGCGCATCGGTCCGTACTTGAGGTACGAGAACGAGCCATACGTCGAGCAGGCGCCCCAGAACCCGTTGAAGGACGTCATCGGATCATCCGCCAGGTTCACCGTCGCCAGGCCGACCGTCAGCCCCGCGTTCGTGAATTCGGTGATCTGCTGCGGCAGGAGCGCGCCCCGCACGTTGGTATCGCGGTTGTACCAGCCCCAACCGGGCATGTCCTCCCAGTCCTTGGCGAAGCCGGAGATGTTGGTCGACTCGGCCAGGTCCGCCGAGCAGGCGATCACCAGCGGGCGGTCGTAGTCGGCCCGCGCAGTGGCATTGACCCATGCTCCCCAGGCAGCCAGCGCGGAACGGTTCGGGGCCTTTTCGCCAGGCTGTTTCCAGATGGAGGCGGGATAGGCGGCCACGTCGGTGAAGCGCGGATCGTCGAAGATCTGTGCCCCACGCCCTCCCAGGTGGAATCCGGCGACCTGGTCCGGGACCGATGCGGCCACCTCCACCAGCCGATCGCTGATCGCATCGACGACCGCCGTGGACCGCCGCAGCACACCCATTGCCACCCCGAAGTTGTGGCGTGCCTGCGCCTCCTGCTCGGCCGGATCGCTGGGGGCCGGCTCGTCCACGCCGGCGTACTCGACCCCGTGGCGCGCCATGAACTCGTGGCGCACCGCCCAGAACTCGGGCGAGTTCATGGGGTGCGGCGTGCCATGGCTCTTGTTGTCGTACTTGCCGTAACCCCGCCCCTTACGCGTCTTGAACCAGGCCATGGACGGGACCCGATCGGGATTGGCGCCGCGAGCCGCCTCCAGCACAGCCCGCGCCACCGGCGCCCACTCCGAGCCATCCGGGGTGCCATTCACGCGCCAGCCGTAGGCCTCGAACCAGGAAGCCGGGGTGCCGTGCACCACGCTCGAGATCGCGGGATCGTCGATCCCGTAGTCGTTCCAGTCGACCAGGAAGACGAGGTTGGAAAGCCCCAGGCCCCAGGCAGTGTTGCGCGTCTCGTGCGATGCGCCGGGGGTGAGTCCGCCCTCGCCCTCGGCCACGAAGACCTTGACTTCCTCGGCGCCGGCCAGCTTGAGGGCCACCGCCTCGCCGGCGGAGGGGGGCATGCCGTGGCCGGAGGGACCGGTGTTGAATTTGAGGAAGAGGGTCTTGCCCTCCATCTCAGCGTGGCCCGGCAGCCCGCCGCGCCGCCGAAGCTTCAGCAGATCCTCCCAGGTCAGCGCCCAGCGCCCGTCGTCGGGGAACATAAACGCCGGGTCCGGGTCGCGCTCGGCACGGGCGCGCAGGACCTCGTTCAGCACCGCCAGGGTGGCGTACACCAGCGGCACGGTGTGGCCGGCCGACAGCACGAAGCGGTCGGCGAACGGGAGCCATGGGCGGCGGATGTCCCAGCGCATGGCGCCGGACAGCAGCAGCGAGACGAACATGTGCACCCTCGATCGCGAGCCACCGGGGTGCCCCGACTGCCGATAGTTGAGGGCCAGGTCGATCGACTCGTCGATGATCTCCTTGATCAGCTCCCAGTCGTCGAACGACGCGGCGGAGCGCTCGTACAGCTCCTCGACCAGGTCGGGGCGAGTGGCCGTCATGTGGCGCGCACCGATCCGGCACCGATGAGCTCACCGGTGCGCTCCAGCCTGGCCAGCGACTCACCGATGCGCTCGACGGCGCGCCCGATGTTGTCCTGGCTGTTGGCGTAGCTGAAGCGCAGGAAGCCCTCTCCATGGCGGCCGAAGGCGGTGCCCGCCAGGCCGCACACCCCCGCGTCGTAGAGCAGGTGATCGGCGATCTCGGCGCTGGTTCGTCCGAAGCTGCCCATGTTCGGGAAGGCGTAGAACGCGCCGTGTGGCATGACGCAGCTCACCCCCGGGATGGCGTTGAGGCCTTCCACGATGAGGCTTCGACGCGCGATGAACTCGTCACGGAAGCGCTGCGGCTCGTCCTGCGGACCGGTCAGTGCGGCGATCCCGCCGGCCTGTGTGAAGGCGTTGGTGCAGGACACGCTGTTGATCACCAGCCGGCTGAACGAGGACAGCAGCCACTCTGGCACGATCCCGTAGCCCAGCCGCCAACCGGTCATCGCGAATGTCTTGCTGAATCCATCGAGCGTGATCGTGCGCTCCGCCATGCCGTCCAGCGTCGCGATCGAGAGCGGCTCGCCCTCGTACTGCAGGCGCCCGTAGATTTCATCGGCCAGGACCACCAGGTCGTGCTCGTTGGCGATGCGCGCGACCTCCTCG
>JBDUEE010000128.1:0-4052 GCA_040002615.1 Chloroflexota bacterium
GGAACCTCTACAACCTGATGTCGACGGCCGGAGCCTTCCTGATCGCGGCCAGCATTCTGCCGTTCCTGGTGAACGTGGTGGCCACCTTCATCAACGGTGAGCGGGTGGGCGATGACCCGTGGGAAGCAAACACGCTGGAATGGGCGACGACGTCGCCGCCCCCGCCATACAACTTCGACCGTCTGCCGCCCGTGCGCAGCGAGCGCCCCGTCTTCGACCTGCGCCACCGGCATGACGATGAGCGCCTTGCCGATGAGCACCTGCCGGTCGCCACGCCGGCCGACGATGAGGCCGCCCCGCAATGACCGCCGACGCCCTGACCGCCGTGAGCGCCCAGATGGGCGGCAGCCTGGAGCCCAGTCACCGCGAGGCCGGCCTGCCCACCCCGCTCATCGGCATGCTCCTCTTCATCGCAAGCGAGGTCATGTTCTTCGGTGGCCTGTTCGCGGCTTACTTCAATGCGCGCGCCTCGTTCGTGGGCGAGTGGGGACCGCTGCATCCGGCCGAGCCGCTGGAGATCATGCCGATCGCGTTGCCGATCACCATCATCCTGGTCACTTCCAGCCTGACCATGCAGTTCGGGGTGTGGGCCATTCGCCGCGGCGACCAGCGCGCCATGCGCTTCTGGACCGCGGTCACGCTGGCGTTGGGCGTTATCTTCCTGGTGGGGCAGGCATATGACTATTCAGTCCTCGGCTTCGGCATCAGCGACGGCGTATTCGGCACGGTCTTCTACACGCTGACCGGATTCCACGGCGCGCATGTATTTGGCGGAACGGTGGGACTCACCATCCTGGTGGCGCGTGCCACGCAGGGACAGTTCAGCGCCCGCAACCACGTCGCTGTCGAGGCCATCAGCATTTACTGGCATTTCGTCGACGTCGTGTGGATCGCCCTCTTCACCACCCTGTACTTCCTGCGCTAGGAGGACCGATGGCGTGAGCGAGACGACGGTCGGCTTCCTGATCCTGGCGGTGGGCATCGTGCTGGTGCTGTCGCTGGTCTTCGCGGTCACCCTGCGAGGCGGCGAGGGAGGAGCCCAGCCGCGACGCGGGCCTCCGCCGGGCGTTCACATGCCGTCTCCCAGCATGTTGCCGGTGGTGCTCTCGGTCGGAGCCGCGCTGCTTGGCGCGGGCCTGATCTTCAAGCCTGACGACCCGTACCAGCTGCCGGTGCTTGACCTGATCTCGCGTGCCATGAATCCGCTGGTTGGGCTTCCAGGCCTGGCGGTCCTGCTGTTTGGCGTCTGGTCATGGGTCCGGGATGCCGGACACGAGTGGCGCGAGACAGAGGCTGGCCCCCCGCACGACGTCGCGGGTCACTGAGGGTCAGATGACTGCCGCCACTGCGGAGCGGCTGGGCAGTGCCGTGCCGCGCCGTTGGCTGGTGGTCGCGGCGGTGCTGCCGCTGGTGGTGTTGGCCGGCTGGGGGTTCCTGCTGCTCGGTCGGAGCGCGGCGCCGGTTGGTGCGCGGGTGGGACAGCCCGCCCCGGACTTCGCGCTGGCCGACCTGGACGGCAAACCGCTGCGACTCAGCGACCTGCGCGGGCGGCCGGTGATCATCAACTTCTGGGCGAGCTGGTGCGGCCCGTGCATCGAGGAGTTTCCGCTCCTGCAGGCCGCCGCCAGCCGGCATCGGGCCGACGGCCTGGCGATGGTCGGCATCGTCTATCGCGATAACTCAGAGGCCGCCCGTGCCTTCATTGCGCGGCTGGGCGCCACGTGGCCGGCGGCAATGGATCCGGGCGAGCAGGTCGCCCAGAGCTTCGGCATCTACGGCCCGCCGGAGACCTTCTTCATCGACCGCGATGGGGTGGTGCGAGGCCGCCAGATCGGCCAACTCACCGCCGCCGATCTTGATCGCCAGCTGGCGCTGGCCCTCGCCAACTCGCCTGAGGAGTAGACATGACGGAGAACCTTCCGGCACGCCAGGAACAGGCGGAACTGGTGGTCGATACGGTCCACGACCTGCATGCCGACCATCACGACCCGCAGCACCAAGAGCTGAGACAGAACGTCAGCGTCGCGCTCCTGCCGCTGGCCCTGATCGCGCTGCTGGTGTTGGCCTTTCTGGCCGCCGCGTGGACCTTCCTGGCGGCGCAGCCGGGCGTCTGAAATCCGGCCGCGTCAGTTGCCGACGGTGACTTGGGCGGCGGGCGCCGGATAGCGCCGCTCGACGTACTCGTCCAGGATCTGCAGGAAGCGCGGCACGATGTCGTCACCGCGCAGTGTCGTGCTCAGCTTGCCGTCCACAAAGACCGGCGCCACCGGCTCCTCGAACGTGCCGGGCAGGCTGATGCCGATGTCGGCGTGCTTGGACTCCCCCGGCCCGTTGACCACGCAGCCCATGACCGCGACCCGCATTTCCTCCACGCCGGGATGGGACTGGCGCCAGAGCGGCATCTGCTCCTTCAGGTAATCGCCGATGTCGCGCGCCATCTCCTGGAAGAAGGTGGAGGTGGTGCGACCACAGCCCGGGCAGGCGCTGACCTGCGGCGTGAAGCTGCGGAGGCCAAGGGACTGAAGGACCTGCTGCGCGATCTGCACCTCCTCCGTCCGGTCGCCGCCGGGAGCCGGGGTCAGGCTCACCCGGATGGTGTCGCCGATCCCGCGCTGCAGGAGTATCGACAGCCCGGCGGTCGACGAGATGATGCCGCGACTGCCCATGCCGGCCTCCGTCAGGCCAAGGTGCAGGGGGTAGTCGCCCCGCTCGGCCAGGCGCGCGTAAACCTCGACCAGGTCCTGCACGCCACTGACCTTGGCCGAGAGGATGATGCGGTCGTGCGCCAGGCCAGTCTCCTCCGCCAGCCGTGCTGAGCGCATCGCCGACTCGACCATCGCCTCGATCATCACCTCGCGGCTGTCGCGCGGCTCCGGCAGGGCCGCATTGACGTCCATCAGGCTGGTCAGCAGCTGCTGGTCCAGGCTCCCCCAGTTGACGCCAATGCGGACCGGCTTGTGGTTGGCGATGGCGACCTCCACGATCTGCTGGAAGTTCGCGTCCCGACGTTTGGCCCCGACGTTGCCGGGGTTGATGCGGTACTTGGCCAACGCCGTCGCCGCGGCGGGGTACTTGGTGAGCAGCAGATGGCCGTTGTAGTGGAAGTCGCCGATCAGCGGCACGCCAACCCCAAGACGGTCCAGCTTTTCGCGGATGACCGGCACCGCCCGTGCCGCCTCGTCGTTGTTGACGGTAACGCGCACCAGCTCGCTGCCGGCGTGCGCCAGCTGCGCGACCTGGATGGCAGTGGCATCCGCGTCGGCCGTATCGGTGTTCGTCATCGACTGGACGACAATCGGATGGCCCGAGCCGATGCTCACCCCTCCGACGTCGACGATGCTGGTTTGACGCCGCTCGATCACGCCTTCGATCGTACGCGTTCCGCCCAGAATACGCCGAGGCGGTCGATCGGTCCGATCGACAGGTTCGCTATGCTGAGCACATGACCGCGACCATCCCGCCCACTTCCACGACAGAACAAGACAGCACCGATATCCGCCACCACAAGGTCGCGATCATCGGGTCCGGGCCGGCCGGACTCACCGCCGCCATCTACGCTGCACGGGCCAACCTCGAGCCGATCGTCTTCGCCGGCAACGCCCCGTTGGGGCAGCTGATGATCACGTCGGACGTCGAGAACTACCCCGGCTTTCCGCACGGCATCATGGGCCCGGAGCTGATGCAGCTCTTCCGCGACCAGGCGGAACGCTTCAACACGACCATCCTGGATCGCGACGTGACCAAGGTCGACTTCAAACACCGACCCTTCAAGCTGTGGGTCAACGACGACGAGTACGTGGCCGATGCCGTGATCGTGGCAACCGGCGCATCGGCCCTGTGGCTGGGGCTCGAATCCGAGGAAGCGTTCCGTGGCCGCGGCGTCAGCGCCTGCGCCACCTGCGACGGCTTCTTCTTCCGCGACCGGGAGATCGCCGTGGTGGGCGGCGGCGACACCGCGCTGGAGGAGGCGCTCTTCCTGACCAAGTTCGCCTCCAAAGTCACCATGCTGGTGCGGCGTGACCAGTTCCGCGGCAGCAAGATCATGCAGGACC
>JBDUEE010000129.1:0-2189 GCA_040002615.1 Chloroflexota bacterium
AAGGCGCGCTGGCAACCGGCATGGTCGGTGGCGCGATCGAGACCTGGGATCGCCTGGAGGCCCTTCTGACCCAGGGCGCCTGAACCCTCGCAGAGCCCGGCAGCCCATTAGCGAGATCGGTTGCCGGGCTCTTCTCATGCCAGGCTCGCGGTGCCAGCCGTGATCCCCATCTCGCCGAGGAAGCGGGATGGGCGCGACGGATCAAAGGCCAGGATCAGGCGGCGAGTGGCGCGAGTCACTGCAACATAGGCGAGGCGCCGTTCCTCCTCCAGGGCACGTTCCGGCCAGTCGGCGCCGACCAGCGCCCGCCGGTTGGGGAAGCGCTCCTCCTCCATGCCGAGCACCACGACCGTCTGCCATTCACGCCCCTTGGCACCGTGCACGGTGACAAGCTCGATCAGGCTGTTCGGTTGGCGCAATGTCTCGAGCCGAGCGAGCGCCCGGTCGTGCAACTCGAGGAACCGATCGAGCCGCGCGATCCCCACCGCCCAGCCGAGCAGCGCGTCGAGCGCAGCGTGGTCGTCGTCGGACAGGGCATCGCTGCCATCTGCCCGGCGCCACCCGAGACCGCCACGCAACGTCAGCAGCGCCGCGAACGGAGCGAGGTGGCCCGGCAGCTTCCGCGCAGCGGCGACAAGCTGTTGGACCGGCTCCGCCTGGACGGCCGCCGGCACGGTGGTGGTATGCGGCTCGCCGGCCCGCGCCAGGGCCAGCAGCATCGGTCCCAGCTCGGAGCGCGTGCGTGCCAGAAAGCAGACGGTCCGACCCTGGCGTGCTTCGTCGGCGGCCAATTGCGCCATCCGATCTGGCCAGTCCCGGGCGGCCGTTGAGCTGCTGAGGACCGCATCGGGCGTAGCAATGGCGGCGGGGGCCGCGTAGATCCGCTTCTCGAACCGCTCCCGGTTGATGCCGATCAGCCGCCGCGAGATGGCGACCACCGGCGCCGGGCATCGATAGTTGGTGGCCAGCTGCACCCGGCGCGCGGCGGGATAGGCGGCCTCGAAGCTGAGGATGCGGCGCACGTCGGTCAGACGAGCGGGTTAGCATATACAGCATGGGTAAGCAACCCGTCGCCTATCTCCGCAAGAGCCGCGTCACCAGCGACCGTCACCTCAGCTGGGAGGTGCAAGAGTCGAAGATCCGCGAGCTAGCCGATCGGCACGGCGAGAACGGCAACCTGCTGCTGCTGAGCGACTGGAACCGCTCCGGCGGCAAAGGTGCCAATGGACGGCCTGGGTATCACCAGCTCATCACCATGATCGAGACCGGCCAGGTGAGTGCCCTGTACGCCTACAGCCTGAGCCGCCTGTCCCGCTCGATCTCCGACTTTGCCACCCTGGCCGAGCTGTGCATCGCGCGCAAGGTGCCGATCCGGTTGGCGGCAGACCAGAACCTCGACTTCACCAGTGCCTCGGGCAGGTTCGTGATCAATGTGCTGGTGGCGATCGCCCAGATGGAGCGCGAGTTGGCGTCGGAGCGGTCCAAGGACACCGTGGCCGTCCGTAGGGCGCGCGGCGACCGCATCGGCCATCCCAACTATGGCGAGCGACCAGGAGAGTCCGTGGAGGCTGTTCTACAGGCCTACGCGGACGCCGGTAGCGTTGTCGGCGCCGGACGACTTCTCAATGAGCGAGGTGTCCCAACCCGGATGGGCAAGCCGTGGTCGACGACTCCAGTCCGTGAGATTCTGCAGCGCCATGCCGCGCTCCCGCATCGGAAGCGGCCAGGAGCCAAGAACGCGGCGCCCTTCATCCTGTTCCACCTAGTGCGTTGCCACTGCGGGAGGCTGATGAGTGCGTCACGCTTCACCACGACCGGCGGCACGAAAGACAAGAAGTACGTCCAGGTCGTGTACCGCTGTCTGGCCGGCCGCACGACGCCGGGCCACGGGCGGCTGAACGTGTCCGAGTCCAGGCTCATTGACTGGGTGAGGACCGAGGCGGCACGCTTCAAGATCCCGAAGCAGCCGATCCTCATCGCCGAGCGCGACGAGGCGCGCCGGCTGGAGCTGGAAGCCCGTAGACGGCGCGTGCTGGACAACTACGAGGATGGGCTGACCGATAAGGCGCAGCGTGACGCCAAATTGGTCGCCATCGGCGATGAGGTCGCCAACCTCGACGCCACTGACCGTGTAATCCAGGCGCCGCCAGCGATCGACTGGGAGCACTGGGAGTCGAAAGCCATCAACA
>JBDUEE010000130.1:0-8910 GCA_040002615.1 Chloroflexota bacterium
AGCCGGATCGGCCCGAGTTCGACGCCGATGCGACCGAGCTCGCGTACTCGAGGACTGTGGAGTTCCTGCGCGCCAACCTGGGCTGACGAGGCAGAGCACGCTGCAACGAAATCAGAACCATTTGGCCAGCCCAGCCGCATCGTCGCCGGCCGCGTGGTCGGCGACCTGCTACCCGGATGAAGACGCTGCAGCAGGCTGTGCGCGGCGGTCGATCGCGATGGTCACTCCCAGCAGGACCGCAACCGAGGCGCCGATGACTGCCATGAGCTGGTAGCCGACGAGGTCCAGCACGAACCCACTGGCCAGGCTGGATACAGCGGCAACCGTCCAGACCAGCGTTTCGGTGGCGCCCTGCAGCCGGGCGCGCTCGGACAGCGGCCCTGCGCCGGAAATCATTGCGCTGCCTGCTACGAATGTCAGGCTCCAGCCCACACCCAGCAGGAACAGCGGTGCGGCGAGCACCGAGCCGGCGGCGGCCGGGGTCAATGCGGCCATCAGGCCGGCCACCGCGAGCACGGCAAAGCCGATGCCGGCGACGGTTGGCGCGCCCAGTCGATCGGTCAGCCTGCCGGACACCGGCGCCAGCCCGAACATCCCCAGCGTGTGGGCACCGATCACCAGGCCCACGATCCCGAGCCCGTGCCCGGCCTCATGCAGGTGCAGCGGCGTCATGGTCATGATCAGCACCATCACCAGCTGGCCGCTGCCCAGCGCGAGGACAGCCGTCCGCCCATGCACCGTGCCAAGGAGGCGGCGGAGCAGGCTCACGGTCGACACGCTCGGGGTGGTCCGCTCATCGACCGGCTCGATCGGCATGCCTGGCGCTCGCGGCCCGAGGCTGGCGACGGCCAGCGCGGCGAGCACGAAGATAAGCGCGGCGGCCAGTCCGCCGGCCAGCGGATCCCAGCCCAGCGACGACGCGACGGACCCCGCCGGCGCGGCCAGGTTGGGACCGATCACCGCACCGATGGTGCTGCCCCATACCACCAGGCTCAGGGCCGACGCCCTGGCGCTGGTCGACAGGTCGGCTGCGGCATACCGGGTCAGCTGCGATGCCGAGTTCGCAAAGCCTATCGCCAGCGATCCCACCAGCAGCAGGGCAAAGGATCCAACGAACAGGGAGAGCAGGCCGGCCGCCGCCCCCACCACACCGATCGCCAGGCCGGCCACGATTCCCGCCCGGCGGCCGCGGCGCGCCATCAGTGTCGAGAGCAGCGTGGCCGCCACGGCGGTGCCGGCCACAGCAACCGCGCTGGGCAGTCCGCTGCTGGCGCGTGAACCGGTCAGCTCCGGCGCAGCCAGGGCGGCAATGGTGAAAGTGGCGATGTAGCCGGTGCTGGTCAACGCCACCGAGACGAAATAGGTGGCCAGCGCGCGACGTCGCTGGCGATCATGCAGCTGCTCGGACGAGGGCGTCGGCATCGGCAGATGATAGGCAACGCGGCCCCCGGCCTCGCTGCGCCATCATGGGCCGATGGAGATCGACTACCCGACCCTCGAGACTGAGCGCTTGCTCTTGCGCCCCTTCAGCGAGGCGGAAGTGGAGCCACTCTTTGCGCTGATGCAGGACACAGACGTGATGCGCTATGTCGGCGACCGTCGCGTACCGACCCTGCAGGACACGTGGCGCTCGGTTTCCAGCTGGATCGGCCATTGGGCACTGCGTGGATACGGGCAGTGGGCGATCGAGGAGCGCGGCAGCGGCGATGTCATCGGCAGAGCTGGCCTCATCAATCCTGTCGATTGGCCCGGCGCTGAGGTCGGCTACCTGCTGGGCCGGCGCTGGTGGGGACGCGGCTATGCCACGGAGGCGGCGGGGGCGGCGATGAGCTGGGGATTCCGCACCATCGGATTCGATCGGTTGATCAGACTGATTGATCCGGCCAACGCCCCGTCGATCGCCGTGGCTGTCCGGCTGGGCGAGACCCTGCAGGGCGAGACGGAGCTGTGGAGCAATCGCGTCCTGGTGTATGGCATCGACCGGGACGAGTGGCGGGCGTTACAGGCCCCGGAGGGGATACACGCCTCGGATTAGACCCGCGCCATGGCCTCCAGCACGTCGAGGTCCTCGGTGGACCCGTCCCCCGCGAGCGGAATGACCGCTACGTGATCCGCGCCAGCGGAGACGAGCTCGGCCACTCGCCCATGAAGAGCGTCGGCGTCACCCCAGGCGACCATGGCATCGACCAGCGCATCGCTGCCGGGCTTTTCCCAGTCCGCCTCGCCGAAGCCCTGCAGCGCCCAGCTGGCCTGGTACGTCGGCGTGCGCAGGTACGAGGCCAGGTAGGCACGAGCGGCAGCACGAGCGGCGCCCGGACTTCTTGAAAGCGCGGCGGGCATGCTGACCGCCAGAACCGGTCGCCGATCCGGCGATGCCGCATCCAGCACGGTGCGGGTCCACGCCACGCGTTCGGGCGTGACCAGATACGGGAACGCGCCGTCCGCGTCGGTGGCGGCCAGCCCAAGCATTCGCTCGCGCAGCGCCGCCAGCAGGATGGGTGGCTCGGGCGGAGAGGCGTCACCCATTGGCCCCTTGTAGACGGCTGCCCGGTAGGCGGCCAGGAACTCGCGCATGCGGGTTAGCGGTCGCTCGAACTGGTGCCCGCGCAACCGTTCAGCCAGGTGCGGGTGCGAGACGCCCAGGCCCAGCACGAAGCGGCCGGTTGTCGCCTCCTGCAGGGTCAGCGCGGCCATACGAGTCGTCTGCGGGTCGTGGCCCCAGATCGAGACGATGCTGGTGCCAAGCAACAGGCTTGACGTCTCGCCCGCCAGGAGGCCCAGCAGTGTGAATGGCTCGCGCCCCACCGTCTCCGGCACCCACAGCGTGCCGAAGCCGAGCTCCTCGACGCGCCGGACGTAGTCGCGCGCATCATCCGCCGACAACGTGTCGAGATGACCCCACACCCCCAACCGGCCGAGGTCGAGCGTTGGCGCAGTCATGGACCGATGCTACCGAAGCGATAGCGCAGGAAGAGCTCGTCACCGGAACGGTGAGCGCTCACCAGGCGAGCCGGGCGGGGAGGATGCCCCTCGGGCAGCGAGGCGATCATCGGCAGCGCATCGGCCGCCACCAGCCGCGCCCCGATGGTCCAGTACAGCTCGTCGAAGGCATCGGCCGCCAGGAAGGCCGCGTTGACGGTCGGGCCCCCTTCGATCAGCAGCGATCGCACGCCAAGCGACGCCAGGCGCTGCAGCAGCCAACCGGGTTGCGGCATGGCGGTCGGTGCGACCCAGGTCTCGACCCCGCGAAGCGGCTCCTCGCGCGCGTGCGGGCTGCCCACACCCACCGCCACGGCGCGGGGCTGCTGGTGGTGCGCGAAGAAGCGACGGTCAGTGGGCAGCGGCCCTGCGCCCGCGATGAGGAGCGCCAGTGGCTGCGAAGGGCGGCCCTCAGCGGCGCGCAGCGCCGCCAGGTCATCGGGCAGCCAGGAGTAGAAATCGTCGGCCCGCAGCGTGCCGGCGCCGCTGGCCACGGCGTCGTAGGCGACGCGGTACAGGCGCATCAGCCGCCGGTCCGCGCGCAAGCCGAGGCCCTCGGCCATGCCGCCCAGCTGGGCGCGACCATCGATGCTGGTCACCATGTTCACGCCGACCAGCGGGCGACCCGCGGGTGCATCGGGCAGGGAGATCTGGCCGAACGCCTCGTCCAGCGGCAGGTCAGTGGCCGGATCGGGCCACAGGCGGTCTACGCGGTGCTCCTCGACGCGGTGCTCTTCTTCCATCGCAGCGCGATGGTACCGATCAGCCCGTCTCGTTGTACTCCGGCAGGCCGTCGACCTCGTCAGTCCCGACCTGCACCTGTACCCCCGACGGGGTGAGGGAGGTGACCGAATCGGCGGCGATCATGCGAGTCGGCCCTCCCGTGGCCGGCTTGAGCGCGATGCCGTGGAAGATTCCCTCCGCCTCGGTGCCGAGCATGTCTTCCACGCTGCCGATGCGCACGCCCTCACGACCGCTTACCGGCGTTCCCGGCTGGATGTAGGTCCAGGCCACCGGGTCGTTTGGCCCGGGCAGGTCCAGCTCGGCGGCCTTCGGCTCCCCCTCGGTACTAATGTCATCGGCGCTGTCACCCGGCGGCAGCCGATCCTGGTCAGGCTCTGTCCCTCCCTTGAGACCGGGATCGTCGATCGCTCCCGGGTTTCGTTGCCAATCGCTCATGACGATCTGACCCTTGCACGCAGGGTGCCACGCCGGCCACAGCGCTGGTCAGAGCACGAGTGGCGGCGAGAAGCCGATGAAGCGGTCGAACTGGCCGAACGGACGGCTGGACATCAGCAGAGTCAGGAACTGATCCAGGCGGAAGCCGCGGTCGAGCAGATGCCTGATGCCAGCCTCGTTCGGCCCGGGCACGTCGAATGACATCTCTGCGATCTCCAGCTCGGCGGCGCGTCGCTCCAGGTGGTCCAGGATGCCGGGCGTATCGGACGGCTCGGTTGCCGACACCGGGCCAACTCCGCCACGGTTTGCGAGAAACCCGGAACCGACGATCCGCCCGGAGCGCCGGTAGAGATAGCCCTCCCGCTGCTCGAGCAGCCAGCGGAACTCGTCTCCACGGTCGAATCCCAGCACCGAACGCTCGAGCTCGGCCAGGGCAGCGACATCGTCCTCGGTGGCGCGCTGGGCTTCCATGCTTCGGTCCGCAGCTCCGTCGCCGACAACGGTTCCGGGCGCTCCATTCAGCGAGAGGATCGGAAAGCGCGCGGCAGTTCCGGCGCGGTAGTAGCGTGCCTGTGCTCGCATGTCCGGGGTGGCGATGATCGCTCGCACCTCGCCGCGCCCCTCCGGGAAGGTGCGCTTAAGCAGCTCGGCGCCCACGCCGGCGCTCTGGCGTGCTGGCAGCACGAAGAACTCGGATAGCTCGAACAGCCCGCCGCGCTCGATCGAACGGGCGTGTCCAATCAGCTGGCCGGTGGCCGCATCCTCGGCAACCCACCACTCTGCGGCGTGCGCGGCCAGGAACTGGTACATCGGCTCCATGCGAGTCCACAGATCCTCCGGCTCGACCTCCCACGGGTTTCCCAGCCGAATGGCCAGGTCCTTGATGGCTGGCAGGAAGACGTCGAAGGTCGGGCGCGCGTCCTGCGCGGTGCCCGGCCGAACGCGGAAGGCTGGATCGGTCATGGCAGCAGGTTAGCGATGACCGGGTCGCCGGTCAGTCGAAGATGCGCTCCAGGTGCCAGGTGCCACGGATCTCATCGAGGTAGATGGTGCAGAGCAGGCCGTCGCGCGTCACCAGCTTGAAGTAGGCACGCGCCACCGGGGTGCGCCACCAGTCATCGTCCAGGCGCCATCGGTTGCAGATCCCAACTTCGCCATGCGTCGTGCCGTCCATGCGCAGCCTGATCGGGGTGCCTTCGGCGTCCGTCTCCACCTGCACCAGCGGATGGCCGGCCATCAGCCGGGTCATGACGCCGGTGGACCGATGTCGACGAGCCGCGTCCGCCGCTCGGCCAGCGACGCAGTCGGCCTGTCATGCACCGCTCGCCACAAGCGACCGCTCCCGAATCGCGCGGCCAGGCGCTCCAGCGACCAGCGCAGCTCCTCCCAGCGCCCGACCCGCGCCTCGAAGGCCGGCAGCTGCCGGCTCATCGGGTCCGCCAGGCGGTCGAAGACGAGCCCGATGGCTCCCACCCGTGGCTCGTCGGTGAAGCGCCGGTCCCGGCTCAGCGCCTCCATGCGCCCGATCAGCAGGCGCGCGATCCAGTCCGGCTCCAGGGCGGGCGCCGGGAAGGCCAGCTCCACGCCGAGCCCCGGCGCGTCCTCCAGCTGGAGGCGCAGACGGGCGCGACCGGGGGCCAGGTGGCGGGTGCGCAGGACGTCGCACAGCTCGGCGCAGGCGCGTCGCAGCGCCAGGGCGATGGCGCCCACCCCGTCGATTGGCGGATCGAAGACGACGCGCCGGCTGAGCCGCTCCGGCCGCCGCCGCGGGACAAGGGGGCGTGGGTCGTCACCGCGTGCCAGCGCCTGCAGCCGCTCCCCGGGGAGCCCGAACTGGGCGCCGACCGCCGAACGCGGCAGGGCGGCCAGCTGACCCATGGCCGTGAGCCCGAACAAGGCGAAGCGCTGGCGCGTGGCCACGTCGGCGGGGAGCAGGTCCAGCGGCAGTGCCGCGAGCTCCTCGCGCGCCAGGGCTCGAAAGGCGGCCGGGGCATTGGGACGCTCCAAGCGGGCCAGCCGCGCGGCCAGCGCCGCCAGCCAGCGGTTGTCCCCTGCCCCGACGCGCACGGAAAGCGGCGACACTCCCTGGGTGAGCGCCACGGCCCGCGCCGCGATGCGGCGCTCCTCGCCGAGCAGCGGCCCCAGGCCCGTGATATCGACCAGCGCCACGCCGATATCCACCGCCTCGATCCGCGGGGAGAGGTCGTCGAGCCGGTCGAGCATCGGCTCGAAGACGCTGCCGTCCGCGTCCGGGTCCACCTCCGGCGCGCGCAGGTCCGGCCACACCAGCGCCAGCAGCCGCGTCACGCCGCCCGCCCTGCCGCGCGAAGTGGCCGTTTACCAGCCCAGATGGTGGTAAGCCAGTCATTGGCCCCTGATATCTCGGCAAATCTATACCGCCAAGGCCCCAATCTGGCCGATTCCTGGCTTACCACCAGCCCTGTTGGTGAATGACCGAAAGCGTGGCTCGTCACGCACTCACCACCTGGAGCGCCGGCCGCTCGGCCTGATCCTCGAGCGGGGTGGCGCCCGCCTGCAGCAGCGGGTCCACCCGGCGCCCCTCGGCGAAGTAGAGGTCGAGCTCCGCGCTGCCGCCGGCCAGCGCCCATCGCTGCCGCGTGACGATGGCCTCCACCCGCTGACCCACAAGGTCCCGCCCCACTGCCAGCCAGGCCCGCCGCCGCAGCGCCACGCGCACGCCGGCCACCCGTCCGGCCGCCTCGCGACCGGCGCCGGCGAGCAGCAGGGTTACGCCACCGGCACGCACCAGCAGGTCGGCCAGGCGATCGAGGCCACGCGGCAGGACGGTGTCGGCCAGGTCCAGCACCAGCGCATCGATCCGGCCCTCGCGGGCCAGCTCGGCGGCCAGCTCCACCGCCTCGGCGGCATCGGCCGGGCGCACGACCAGCATCCACTCCAGGTTCACGCCCAGCCGCGTGGCGGTGGCCGGATCGAGGCTGCCCGTTGGATCCAGGTAGGCGACCAGGCCACCCGCCGCCTGGCAGGCCGCCAGAGAGCCGAGTGCCAGGCTGGTGGCGCCGCTCCCCGAAGGACCGTCGAGGAGCGCCAGCGCGCCGCGTGGCCAGCCCCCCGTCCCCAGCGCCGCGTCGAGCGCCGGCTGCCCGGTGGGAAGCGGCGGACGGACCGGCATCGGTCCGGGATCGGTCCCCTGGCGCAGACCGTGGTCGCGCAGCGCCTCGAGGAGTTCGGGGAGGGGTCGGACGGGCCGGGAGACATCGGTCTGGACTGTCATGGCCCAATCAATGATAGAACAGACGTTCTATAAAGGGAAGAGGATCAGGCCCCTCTTTCCCACCTCGCAGCGCTTCCTGAGATCATTCGCCCTGTGACGTTCCAGCAGAGCCCACCCCGCCTCGCGAGGCTGGTCCTCGTCACGCCGGATGGCGAGGTTGTCGGCGCATTACCGCCGCTCATGGTCGACACACCGTGGTGGCAGGATGCCGAGCCGGTGGTGCGGGCCGCACGCGAGCAATACCACATCGACGTGACGATCCTCCGTCTGCTCGAAGCGGATCTGGCGGTACCACCTGGCGGCGCTGTCACCTACCTTGCGGAGGTCGCTCGGCGGATCGTTTCAGAGCCCTGGCCGGGAACCCTGGACGACCATCCGCTGCGCATGCCCTGGGCCAGACCGGGCGGACCGTCAGCCGACGTGGCATGGGCGGAATCGCTGCTCGACGAGCGCGGCATGCGTCGTATCGGTCCAGCACAACAGGTCCGCAGCTGGAACCTGTCCAGCCTGTGGCGCCTGCCGGTGGAGGGCCAGACCGCTTGGCTCAAGTGCGTCCCGCCGTTTTTCGCGCACGAGGGACGCATTCTGGAGCGGCTGCAGGGCGGTCCGGTGCCGACCCTCATCTCGCACGATGGGCAGCGCCTGCTGATGGCCGAGATCCCCGGGGATGACCTGTACGACGCCAGCATGCCGCAGCTGATGGCGATGGTGCGACTCCTGGTCGCCCTGCAGCGGCAATGGCTTGACAGGACCGATGAGCTGCTGGCCCTCTACCTACCCGACTGGCGTGCGCCCTCGCTCGCGGAGGCGATCGCCGGGCTGCTCGAGCGCGTTGGCCCAGGGCTGCGCACCGAGGACCGCGCGACCCTGGACGGGTTTGTGGTGGGCCTGGAGGAGCGACTGACCCAGGTCGCCAACTGCGGCCTGCCCGATACCGTCGTCCACGGCGACTTTCATCCAGGCAACGTTCGGGGCGATGACACCGCCCTGGTACTGCTCGACTGGGGCGACTGCGGCGTTGGGCATCCATTGCTCGACCAGCCGGCCTTCCTTGATCGGGTGCCGGCCGATGCCGTCGAGACGGTGCGCCGGCACTGGCACACGGAGTGGACGCGTGCGCTCCCAGGATCCGATCCAGATCGTGCGTCCATGCTGCTCCGGCCGGTTGCCGCCGCGCGCCAGGCGCTTGTCTACCAGAATTTCCTGGACAACATCGAGCCGTCGGAACAGCCGTACCACGCGGCCGATCCCACCGATTGGCTCGTGCGGGCAGTGGAATTAATTCGCGGTGCGGCCTGAGGGGCAGCCGACGGTGCCATCAAGGGCGGCCAAGGGCCCCTGATATACTCGCGCTGGCCCATCGGGCGACCTGACGGGGATGTAGCTCAGCTGGGAGAGCACTGCGTTCGCATCGCAGGGGTCAGGGGTTCGAGTCCCCTCATCTCCACCATTCCATACGCAGTCGAACCGTTTCGCCGTGCCCGCGGCGGATGTTGTTC
>JBDUEE010000131.1:0-21712 GCA_040002615.1 Chloroflexota bacterium
GGTACCGCGGCGGAGCATACCACAACATATGGGTCGCCTTGCCGTCTGCGACGGCGCAGTTGCGCGCCGGAGCTAGCTGTAGCGGTCCCGATGCAGCCGGGTGGTGACGCTGACTTCGGCGCGCTTCCCTGGCTCCCAGGCGAGGAGCACCTCCACGACCTCGGTCATGCGCAGCCGCGCGTGGACGATGTTGGCGTGGGCGCGTTTCCAGTAGTTCGGCGGCTCCTCGTCGTCCGGCGGGCGATGTGGCAGACGAGTGATGGCGCAGCCACGCTCGGCGGTGACGATGCCGCGCAGCGCCCGCTCCAGGTTGGCCTCGTACTCCATGTGCAGGCCATGCAGCTCCTCCGGAGCCAGGATCTCCTCGAGGTCCTGGGCCGTCTTGTCCAGCTCATCCTCCTCCGCCTGCAGCAGCTGGACCGCCTCATCGACGTCGACGGCTCGACGACGGAGAGCGTCGATCGTCTCGGCCGCGCTGGCCAGCCGACCGTCGATGCGGGCCGTCTTCTCAGCCAGCTGGTCTCGGTAGTCGCGCAGCTCCTTGCCGTGGCCGAGCGGACGACGACGTTTGCCGCCGCGCCCCATCAGCATGTGCCCGGCCTCGCGGCCAAGGCCAGAGCTGCCAGGCCGAGGATGAGTGCCAGGCGGTTTCGCGGGTCCATCGGTCTATCTTGCCTTGCGCCGATTGATCTCGTCGGTGAGCTTCGGCACGATGGCGAACAGGTCTCCCACCACGAACAGGTCCGCAAATTCGCCGATCGGCGCATCGGGGTCCTTGTTGATCGCCACCACGTTCTCGGCCGTCTGCATTCCCACCCGATGCTGGATCGCGCCGCTGATGCCGATGCCCATGTACAGCGCTGGCTTGACGACCTTGCCGGTCTGGCCGATCTGCAGCTGGTATGGCACCCAGCCGGCGTCCGCCGCTGCGCGGCTGGCGCCGACAGCCCCGCCGAGCGCGGCGGCGAGATCGTGCAGCGGGGCGAAGCCGGCCTCACTGCCCACGCCGCGTCCACCGGCCACGATGATGGTTGCCTCCTCCAGGTTGGCCACGGCTGCCTCTGCGGGGTGCGACTCGACGATCTTCGCCTTGGCGAATGGCCCCGCCTCGCCTGCGGGTGCGTCGCTGACCTCGGCCGTGCCGCTGCCGCCTTCCAGTGGCGTGAAGGTGTTGGCAAGGACCAGCACCACCGCCGGCTGGGGAGCGCCTTCGGCTGGCTCGCTGACCGTGATCACGGTCCCCTGCAAAGTAGCCTGCTCAGTCCGGAGCTGGCCGTCCTCGATCCGCATCGAGCGCACCGGGCCGAAGGCCGGCACATTCAGCAGCCCAACCAGCGCGGCCGCCAGGTCGCGTCCGTTCGGTGCGGCCGGGGCGAGGACCGCCAGCGGCTGCAGCTCGCCAACCGCGGCGGCGGCGGGCGCCGCCACCGTGATCGCCGGCGCATCGGCATCGCCCAAGATGATGACCCGACCTGCGCCGGCCGCTCCGAGCTGCGCGGCCCCCTTCCTGGCGCCTGCCCCGTAGGCCAGCGCCACGGCATCTCCGCCCGTTGCCTTTGCCAGCTCCGCCGCGCCGGCCGCCAGCTCGAGCGCGCTGCGCACAGGCTGGCCATCGGCGAACTCGGCCAGGAAGGCGATCTCCTTGCTCATCTTCGTCTCCTGCCTAGATCAGCTTGCGAGCGGCGAGCCAGTCGGCGATCTTCGTCGCCGCCTCCTCGGCTCCCACGTTCTCGATCCGCTCGGTCGGTGGCTTGGACTCCGGCGGGCGCGCCTCCACCACGCGCGTCAGGGCTGCGCCGCGCAGCGCTTCCGCGTCCAGCCCGATATCGGCAAGCGACCAAGTCTCGAGCGGCTTGCGCTTCGCAGCCATGATCCCCTTGAGGCTGGCATAGCGCGGCTCCCCCACCTGATCGGTCACGCTGGCGACCACCGGCAGCGGCGCCTCCACGATGTCGAAACCCGTTGCGGTCAGCCGACGGATGCGCGCGGCCCCATCGGCCAGGCGCAGCTCTGAGCCATACGACAGCAAGGGCACGCCGCGGATGGCCGCCACCGCCCCGGGTACCAGGGAGCCACGGGCGTCGTCGGAGGCCATGCCCATCAACGTCACGTCGGGCGCCAACTTGTCGAGCGCGGATGCCAGGACCCGTGCGGTTGCCCACTCATCGGCCCCGGTGAGGGCGTCATCAGTCACCAGGTAGGCCTCGTCACCACCCATGGCCAGCGCGCGGCGGAGTGCCTCGCCGGCCTGCGCCGGGCCCATGGACAGGTAGATGACCTGGTCCACCGCCCCGGATTCCTGCAGGCGCAGCGCCTGCTCGATGGCGTACTCGTCCAAGGGGTTGATGACAGATTCGGCGGCGGCCCTGTCCAGCCGCATATCGGAGGTATAACGCTTCTCCGCCGTGGTGGCGGGCACCTGCTTGACTGTTACGACGATCTTCACGCGGGGCTGCTGCTCCTTCTTATCGCTTGCCCGATGTGGACACGCCGGCTCGCTGCAGCAACTGACGGGCCACGATCAGGCGCTGGATCTGCTGGGTGCCCTCATAGAGCTGGGTGATCTTGGCGTCGCGCATCATCCGCTCGACCGGGTACTCGGTGATGTAGCCGTAGCCGCCGAGGATCTGGACTGCGTCGGTGGTGACCCGCATGGCCGTGTCTCCGGCCACCAGCTTGGCGCTGCTGGTCCAGTACGGCAGGTCCGATGCGTTGGCCTCCACCCGGGCCGCGGCGGCATAGGTCAGCGCCCTGGCAGCCTCGTTCTGGCTGGTCATGTCGGCCAACATGAACTGGATGCCCTGGAAGTCGGCCACTCGCTCGCCGAACTGGGTCCGATCCGCCGCGTAGCTGGTGGCCTGGTCGATGGCGCCCTGCGCGATGCCGACCGCCTGCGCGGCGATGGAGAGGCGCGACCGGTCCAGCGTATTCATCGCGATCTTGAAGCCGTCGCCCTCCTCGCCCAGCAGGTTCTCGACCGGAACGCGGACGTCGTCGAAGGTGAGCTCGGCGGTGGGTGAGCCGCGGATCCCCATCTTGTGCTCTACCCGCGGAGCGGCGAAGCCGGGCGTATCGGTTTCGACGATGAAGGCGCTCATCCCCTTGCGTCCCCCCGCCTCCGGATCGGTCAGCGCGAAGACGGTCAGCACGTTGGCCACCGAGCCGTGGGTGATGAAGCGCTTGCTGCCGTTGAGGACGTAGCAGTCGCCCTCCATGCGCGCGCGCATCCGGTTGCTTGCCACGTCGCTGCCGGCGGCGGCCTCGGTCAGGGCGAAGGCGATCAGCCACTCGCCGGAGGCGAGCCGCGGGATGTATCGGTCTTTTTGCTCATCCGTGCCAGCCATGGTGATCGGCAGCGCGCCGAGCTTCTGCACGATGGGGATCAGGCTGGTCGTCGCGTCTGCCCGCGCAATCTCCTCGACCAGGATGGTCTGCCCGATCGTGTCCAGGTTCGTCCCGCCGTACCGCTCCTCGAAGCCGGTCCCCAGCAGGTCCTGCTTGGCCAGCAGCTCCTTCAGGTCCCAGGGGAATTCAGCGGTGGCATCGATCTCCGCGGCGCGGGGCGCGATCTGCTCATCCGCCAGCTCGCGCACCACGGCACGCAGCTCGTCGTGCTCGGCGGTCGGCAGGTAGGTCACGCATTCCTCATCGGGTGCGGGGACAGGCCGCGACAGGATACCGAATTGGTGGTGGAGAGCCGATGTTCTCGACAAGATTCAGCTGTGGTGCGCACGAGGAACGTCTCGGCCTGGATTTCCTGACAGATTCAGGTCAGAGCTGCACCAGCTGCCGGATTGACAAGATTTCGGGGCTCGGCGGCCGCGTCCGGCAAGATGGTGCGGCCCTCATCTGAATCTGACAATTCCTGCGTTGAGGGCCGCGAAACGGACAGATTCACATCGAGTGTGCCTAGGCCGGCGTCCAGCCATCGTCCGGCTGGCTACTCGATCGGTCCCTGGACCTCGACCTGACCGGCGCTGATCCGCGCCCGGTACGCGACCTGGCGCGAGGATGCCGGACCATCGCGCACTGCGCCATCCGAGAGCCTGAATGTGGATCCGTGCCACGGACACACGATGGTGTCGCCCCGCACTGTGCCCTCGGACAGTGGCCCTCCCGCATGCGAGCAGGTCTCCTTGAGGGCGAACACGACGTCGCCGCGTCGCACCACCACCAGGTTTGTCGCGCCCAGGCTGGCGCGCATGGGCGTGGCATCCGCCAGGCCGTCGGCCGGCATGACCGCTGTGAAGTCCGCCGCCTTCTTGCCGCGGGCAAAGGCATTGTGATTGACCATGTAGCCGTACTTGAAGACCACGTGGCCCCCGATATACGAGCCAACCGAGATGACCAGGTAGCCAAGCAGGAGGGTCCAGAGGGCGCCATCGTGGCCGCCGCCGGCTCGCTGCAGCAGCGAGACCGCGAAGATCAGCACCGCCACGATGTTGATCAGGCCGTGCAGACCGGCGATGTTGCGCTCGTCGCCGGTGGCCGTGTCCTTGAAGTCCGTCAGGCCGGTCACGATCGCGCCCAAGCCGGACACTGCGGTGAGGCCCAGCGTCCAGGCCGTGGCCGTCTCCAGGCCGTCGACCGAGAAGAACACGCGCAGGATGTCCAGGAAAACGGCCACCGTGGCGCCACCGATCACCACGTCGGTGAGCACCGGGTGCAGCGAGTGGCCAAGCCACGAACCATTCAGGAAGTCCTGGAGCAGCTTGCCTGGACCGCCCAGCAGGCGATAGAAGCCACTCGACACCGCGGCGATCCCGTTCCACAGCCCGGCCAGCGGGCGCGCGACTCGTTCGAGCATGGCAGCCCTCCCTCGCCTGCCTATACGCCGCCGGGCACATCCCGGCGGTCGGCGCTGACGTACAGACTGAGCGCTTGCCGGGCTGAGCGCCAGCGGAACTGAGCGCTAGCCGGCAACCTCCTGGGCGAACTCGCGGAAGACCGCCACGTGCCGGTCGATCTCCTCCGCGGTGTGCTGGACGGACAGGGTCCACTGGTCGTCGGGGCCTGGCGGCAAGAGAACGCCGCGATTGGCCAGGTAGAAGAAGAACGCGGTCCACAGATCCGTATCCAGGCCGATGAAGTCGCGGTAATTCGTCACCCGCTCCGGCGTGAACATGACGCAGCCCTTGGCGCCGACGTTGATGGCGTAGGCCGGCAGACCGAACTCGTCCACCACCTCCTGGCAGCCGGCAGTCAGTCGATCGCCAAGCGCCTGCAGCCGCGGATAGGCGTCGCGGTTCAGGATCTGGGTCATGGTCACCACGCCGGCGGTCATCGACAGCGGATTGCCATTGAAGGTGCCCAGGTGCGCGACGCGGCTTGCGCCACCGGGGAGCGTGCTCACCGCCAGGCCGTCAACGGAGCTGTCATCGGCCTGCCGTCCGGCGAGGCTCTCGATCATCAGCATCACGTCGCGGCGACCGGCGAAGGCACCAATCGGGACGCCACCGCCGATGCTCTTGGCCAGGCACAGCAGGTCGGGCTGCACCCCGAAATATTCAGTGGCGCCGCCGTAGGCGATCACGGCGCCTGTCTTGACCTCGTCGAAGATGAGCACGATGCCGTGCTCCGTGGCCAGCTCGCGAAGACGCTCCAGGAATCCCTGGCGCGGCGGCACGACCCCGATGTTGAACTGAACCGGCTCGACAATGATCGCTGCGATCTCACCGCGATGCGCCTCCAGGATGCCCTGCAGGTGCTCCGCCTCGTTGAAGGGAGCCACGATCGTCTCCGCGGCCCGGCTGCGTGGGATGCCGGCGCTGGCCGGCACCGTCGTCGGCGACTCAGCCGGTCCCATCGCGTCGCGAGCCGGCTGGATGCTGGCCAGCACGTCGTCGTGGTGGCCGTGATAGCCACCCTCGAACTTGACGATCTTCTCGCGGCCGGTGAAGCCGCGTGCCACCCGTATGGCATCCATCGTGGCCTCGGTGCCTGAGTTGCTGAAGCGGACCAGGTCGACGTTGAACCGGCGCTTGATCTCCTCCGCCAGGGTGATGCTGTCCTCGACCGGGAAGGTGAAGCAGGTGCCGTTCGCAACCCGGCGCTGGAGTGCCTCCGCCAGCAGAGGGTGCGAATGGCCCGCGGCGAGCACACCGAAGGCCATGTCGAAGTCGATGTACTCGTTGCCATCCGCGTCCCAGATGCGCGAGCCGCGCCCGTCTGTCATGAATAGCGGGTATGGATCGTAGGTCTGGAACGAGCTGGCCACGCCAAAGGGCAGCGCCTCGCGCGCTCGCTGATGGAGCTCGGCGCTGCGCGGCGTGCGTGCCCGATAGGAAGCCTCTTCCCGCTCCCCGATCTCCCTGATTCGCTCGCGGTCAACGTCCCGCCGCTCGGCAACGGTCAAAGCACGCCTCCTACCTGGTGCCCCATCGGTAGCTTTCCTTGACGAAGCGCAGCTCCACCATCGTTTCGGTGGAGCGGATCCCCTCGATGGTGGCCAGCTGATCGGCCAGCACCCGCAGCAGGTGCTCGTTGTCCTCGCACACGACCTCGCAGATCATGTCGAAGCGGCCGGCGGTGACGACCACGTAGGTGACTTCCTCGAGCGAGGCGACGGCGTCCGCCACCTCTTCCAGCCGCCCGGCGTCGATGTGCAGGCCGATGAAGGCCGGCTGCCCGAAGCCCATTGCCAGCGGATCGGTGACACCCACCACCTGGACCACGCCGCGGCTGATGAGACGCTCGGCCCGCTGTCTGACCGTGGCCTCCGGGACCTTCAGCTCGCGGCCGATCTGCGCATACGGACGGCGGCCGTCCAGCTGGAGGGCCTTGATGATCGCCTTGTCGAGGTCGTCCAGGAGCGGTCTGCGACCGGACGAGCCCAGCGAGCGCACTGCCATCGGGCGCGAATCGTAGTCGTCTACCCCACCCTAGGTCAAAACATTCCGCAACTTCGCGATCGGAAATACGCGGATTCCGCGGATTTCTACTGGATCAGTGGATCCCGCCCCTGGCTCGCGCTCGTGTCGGTGGTCCAGGCGCCGGTGGCATCGGCCAGCAGCTCTGCCACGTCGGAGACGGCGACATCGGTCCGTTCCAGGTCGGTCACCCCGTCTCGCAGCATGATCAGGCAGAAGGGGCAGGCGGTGGCGATAGCGGTCGCATCCGTGGCCAGCGCATGCTCGACGCGCCGGTGATTGATGCGTTGGCCCTCGCGTTCCTCCATCCACATTCGCGCCCCGCCCGCGCCGCAGCACATCCCCTTGCGGTGGTGGAGCTCCATCTCGGCGACCTCCTGACCGGGCACCGATGCCACCACCCGGCGGCCTTCGTCGTAGACCTCGTTGTACCGCCCCAGGTAGCACGCGTCGTGGTAAGCGACCACCGCTTCGTGGTGCTCGGTGGGCACCAGGCGGCCCTGCTGCACCAGGCTGTCGAGCAGCTGGGTGTGGTGGATGACCTCGACTCCGGTCAGGCCGAACTGCGGGTATTCGTTGCGGATGGTGTTGAAGCAGTGCGGGCAGCTGGCCACGATGGTCTGCACGCCGTGCTGCTCGTGCGCCACCGACAGGGTGGCGACGTTCTCCTCGGCCAGCATCTGGTACAGGTATTCGTTGCCCGCGCGCCGGGCGGGATCCCCGCTGCATGTCTCCCCTGACCCGAGCACCGCGAACGGGACCTCGGCCTGGCGCAGCAGCTGCGCCATGGCGCGCACGACCCGCCGGTTGCGGTCGTCGAACGCACCCGCGCAGCCCACCCAGTACAGGATCGGCCCATCCGTGCGCCGGCGGCCGTAGATGGTCCGCCAGGGTCCGTCGGTCGGCTCACGCGGGACGGCCGGCGTGACATCGAGGCCCAACACCGGCACCTCCAGGCCCTTTGCCCAGTCCAGCCGCGCGCTCTTTGGCTGGCCCCACGGGTTGCCGGCGCTCTCCATGTTGCGGAATGCGGCGTTCAGCTCCTTCGGGAACGAGGCCTCTTCCAGCACCAGGTTGCGGCGGATCTCGACGATGCTGTCCACGTGCTCAATCAACACCGGGCAGCCCTCCACACACCAGCCGCAGGTGGTGCACTGCCAGACTGCCTCCTCCGGGATGGCGTTGTCGACCAGTGGCAGGGCCAGCGCCTCCTGCGCACGCTCGCGCGCCAGGCCAAGGGACGCGTCCGAGGCCTCCACGCCACCGGCGGCGCCGCCCTTCGCCGCTCGCTGCGCTGAGGCGGCGGCGGCAAGCGCGGTCTCGGCCATCACGATCTGGTCGCGCAGACCTTCCATGAAGTGCTTCGGGCTCAACGTCTTGCCGGTCATGCTGGCCGGGCAGAACTCCATGCAGCGGCCGCATTCGGTGCACGACAGTCCATCCAGCAGATGGCGCCATGTCAGGTCCTTAAGGCCCTTGGCGCCGAACACCAGCTCTTCGCCGGCCGGCGGCTCGGCTTCCAGGTCCATCTTGCGCAGCGCGCCCCGCGGTTCCAGGTTGCGGAGGTACACGTTCGGCTCGCTGGTCAAGATGTGCAGGTGCTTGCTGAATGGCAGGTAGGCGCCGAAGGCGAGCACGAACCCGATATGCAGCCAGGCGAACGTGCCGAAGGCAGCCTCTGCCGAGGATGGACCGATGGGTGTCAGCAGGCTCGAGAGCGGGCCGGCCAGCAGCGCCAGCGTGCGGCCGGGGTCGTCGGGGTGGGCCACGAAGCGCAGGCCGTCGCCGGCGAGCTCGCTGATGACCACGCCCAGGATCATGCCCAGGATGACGAACGCGTCGCGCGACAGGGCCAGCCGGGCGGGACGCACCACGATCCGGCGCCAGACGGCGTAGACCACGCCCACCAGCACCAGGCCGATGAACAGGTTGGCCAACCCCACCGCGACGGACCACAGCACGCCGCCCAGTGGCCAGACAATCACCGTCTCCACCAGCCCGTTGGTCAGGTAGTTGCCGGTCGTGACCAGCAGGGCGATGAAGCCCCAGAAGATGAATGCGTGCATGACACCGGGCACGGGATCCTGCAGCAGCCGCTTCTGCCCGATGACGTAGACCATGAAGCCCCAGATACGCCTCAGCGGCTGGTCGAGGCGGTCCAATGGTTGGCCGGCACGCAGGACGGCAACGTGATACCGGGCGCGACGCCAGAACAGGAACCCGGCAACTGCCACGGGAACGACGATCAGCGGATAGAACGGAATACCGAGCAGCATGCAGCGGTCATGCTACCGGGGCGGATCCCTGCCCGAGCGCTGCGGCTGCCGATGATTGCCTCCAACACTCACAGCGCGCACCACGCGCTGTCCACGCGTGCACTGAGCATTGCCACTGCGCAGATGACGCAGGAGACCCTGTCAAGCGTTCCCTTGCGCAGCGGGAGCAATCAGGCTGGTACTCAACGCCGCTCAGTGGTCGCCTCCGGCGAGCTGATCGAGCGCATGGCGGAGAACGGGCAGCAAGGCGGCCAGCGACTCCGAGGCTCCCCTTGGTGAGCCCGGCAGGTTGGCGATGAGCGTACTGCCCCTCACCCCCACCACAGCGCGCGACAGGGCTGCCATCGGCGTCGACGCCAGTCCGGTAGTCCGGATCAGCTCCGCCAGGCCCGGGACCTCGCGGTCGATCACGAGACGGGTGGCAGCCGGGGTGACGTCGGTCGGCGCCAGGCCGGTCCCGCCGGTGGTCAGGATGAGCCGATGTCCGCCCTCGGCCAGCTCGACCAGCTTGCCCGCGATCATTGCTTCGTCGTCCGGCACAACGATCGCGTCCGGCGCAACGTCCCACCCGGCATCTTGCAGCGCCGCCACCAACGCGGGACCCGACGCGTCGTCGCGCTCGCCGGCCGCCGAGCGATTCGAACAGGTGACCACCACCGCCTCATTGGCCGCCACCGCGTCTGCGACCGGCGCGCCGGCCGACCAGGATCCGCTGCGGCCCCCCGCCTTCTCCAGCAGCTCCACGCGCTCCACCACGATGTCGCGCTGCAGGGATTTGGCCATGTCATACAGGGTCAGTGCCGCGATGCTGGCGGCGGTCAGCGCCTCCATCTCGACGCCGGTGCGGGCCGTGGCCGAGGCCTCCGTCCTAATCGTGACCGTGCCCGCCGCCCGGTCCGGCGTGAGCTCCACCTCTACCTGATCAAGCGGCAGTGGATGGCACAGCGGGATCAGCTCGGCGGTGCGCTTGGCAGCGCCGATGCCGGCCAGGCGCGCCACGCCGAATGCATCGCCCTTTGGCCCGCCCGCGTCGAGGAGCGTGTCCAGGACGTCGGTACGCATGCGCACCACCGCCTGCGCAACGGCACGTCGAGCCGTGATCGGCTTGCCGCCGACGTCGACCATGTGCGCCACTCCCTCGGGACCCAGATGACTTGGCTTCACCCGATCTCACCCAGCAGGAGGGCATCGTACGTCCCGCCGGGCTCGGCGGCGGGCTCACCCTCCGCTACCACCAGCAGCGCGTTGGCGGAGGCCAGCGAGCGCAGCTGGGACGAAGCCTGGCCTCCCGCCGAGTGTGCCTCCAGCCCCCCGGCGCCACGCTCGACGCGTACCCGCAGGTACGCGCGGCGCTCGGGGTCCTTCGTCATGCGGTCCCTCGCCACGGCTGGCAGCGTCAGCCGACCACTCCCCGTCAGGCCGAGCATGCGACGGATGAGCGGCCGCGCGAACAGCTCGTAGGTCACCAGCGCGCTGACCGGGTTGCCAGGAAGGCCGATCACCGGCATATCATCCACCGCCCCGTAGGCCAGCGGCTTGCCTGGCTGAACGCGGATGCGCCAAAAGTCCAGCGTGCCCAGCCGCTCGATCACGCCACGAACATGGTCATGCCGGCCGACGGAAACTCCCCCGCTGACCACCAACAGGTCAGCGACAGCAACGGCTGCGCGGACCTGCTGCTCGATCTGCCCGGGATCGTCCGGGGTCAGTGGTAAACGCAGCGCCTGGCCGCCGGCCTGGTCGACCGCAGCTGCCAACGCCGCCGAGTTCGCATCGTGGATCTGTCCTGGCTCAAGCGCCTCACCGGGGGCGCGCAGCTCGTCGCCTGTCGACATGATCGCCACCCGTGGGCGGCGCCTGACCTCCACCTGCCCGATCCCCAGCGACGCCAGCACGGCGAGCGTTGGGGGACCGATCGGCTCGGCCGGCAGCTCAACCAGCTCCCCCGCTCGCGTGTCATGTCCGGCGCGTCGCACATGGGCCCCCAGCTCCACCGGCGGAACCGAGATCGCGCCATCCGCTTCGTCCGCCACCTCCAGCGGCGCTACCGAGTCTGCGCCGGGTGGCATCGGCGCCCCGGTCATGATCCGCACCGCCGCGCCGGCCTCGACTCGCGGCAGCACGGCTGAACCGGCCACGATCTCACCGGCCAGCCGCAGCCGACCCGGCGCATTGGCCGCGCGCAGCGCGAAGCCATCCATCGACGAGTTGTCGAACGGGGGAACGTCGACGGCGGCCGTGATCCGGAAGGTGGCCAGCACCCGGCCGACGCATCGGTCCAGTGAAAGTGTCTCGACGCCCGACGGTCGGACACCGGACAGGATGGCGTCAAGCGCCTCATCGACGGAGCGCATCGGCTCAGACGCCGAGCTTCATCCGCGTGTCCACCAGGCGCAGGATGCCGGCACGGGTGAGCAGGCCGATCACGGTCCGCGCATCCTCCTCGACCACCGGCAGCTGGTTGACCTCGCGCTCCTGGAGCAGCTCCAGCGCCTTGCTCAGCTCGTCGTCCGGCCGCACCACGGCCAGGTCGTTGTAGCGAGTCATGATGTCGGTGACGCGGGCCGTTGGCCAGTCATCGCGGGCCACCTGCCGGACGTCCGACAAGGTGACGATGCCGGCCAGACCGCCGTCGTCGTGCTTGACCAGGAACGAGCGGCTCTCGCCACGGACCAGTCGCTCGTTGACCAAATCGGCGACCGTCTCGTTCGGCGACACCGACGCGGGTGTCGGCTCCATCACGTCCCGCACCCGCACGCCGGCCAGGGAGCGCTGCACGCCCATCTGGGTGACCGTGGCGCCGGCAGCGTTCGAGATGAACCAGCCGATGAAGGCCAGCCACACTCCGTTGAAATCGATCCCATTAGGCTCGCCGCTGAATGCCCACCACGCGCCGACAGCGATCAGTGCATAGCCGAACAACCTGCCCACTGCTGCCGCCCCGCGAGTGGCCGCGAACTGGTCGCCACGGACCCGCCACAGGACCGCGCGCAGGACCCTTCCGCCGTCCATCGGAAAGGCGGGAATCAGATTGAACAGAGCCAGGCTGAAGTTGATGACCCCGAGCCAGCCGGCGATCTCACCAACGTGCCGCTGGTCGATGAGCAGCGAGCCACCCAGCAGGGCGGCCCCCAGCACGAGGCTGCAGAACGGCCCGGCCAGCGCGATGAGCGCTTCCTGACCCGGTGTCTTGGCGTCGCCTTCGAGCGTCGCCGCACCACCGAAGATGAACAGGGTGATGTCGCGCACCTCAATGCCGAAGCGGCGCGCAACGAGTGCATGGGAGACTTCGTGCGCCAGGACCGATGCGAAGAAGAGCATCGCCACCCCCGCCCCAACGGCCGCGTAAGCGACGGCCGGCCAGCCCGGGAAACGCTCCGGCAGGTCGCCGGCCGCCAGCCAGTAGGTAAACAGCGCAGCGATGATCAGCCAGGTGGGGTGCAGGCGGACACGGATGCCCGCCACGCTGCCGATCGAGAACGACCCTCTGCCCATTGGCCCGAGTGTAGCCGGGATTACGCCCCCCGCTCCGAGGCGCTGCCGAGTTCACGGGGCGCGAGCAGGACCACGACCAGGGCACCCAGCACGATCATGGAACCTGCGATCAGCGACAGCTCGAACCACAGCGGCTCGGGGAAGAAGCGCAGCAGGTTCGAGTCCGGCCCGAACTGCCACGTCCCGGCGGCGAAGAAGATGGCGTGGAAGGCGGTGAACGCGGCGTCGAAGGCGAACGCGAAGAACGCGCCCAGGACGACCGCCAGCAGGCCGATTCCTGCGGCGGCCCGCAGCATGGCCCGGCCGCGGCGCGTGCGCTCGTTCCGCAGCCGTCGGCCGGCGACGACGGCCACCAGCAGCGCCAGCAGGTCGGCCAGGATGAGGCCGCGCACCACGCCACCCACGTCCCGCATGTGGCTGCGTTCCGACGCATCCAGCACAGGCTGCCGTCCATCGATGCTCACCGTGAAGTCGCCATTGAACAGAAGGTCACCGAGCATCGAGCTGGTGGCGCGGTCGACGGTTGCCTGGTCCGTGCCGAGCAGCGCCGGCACGTCGTGGCGCGCCTGCTCCAGCGAGACGACTGGCGGGAAGAAGAGCAGCAGCGGTCCGGTGAGCAGCACCAGCGCCGCGACCGCCACACCGAAAGCCAGCACCACCGCTGAGCCGGCGCGCGGGGAATCGGCGCGCAGCGAATCCAGGTTCAGACGACCCTGGTTGGCATCCGGGTGGCGCCGACCACCATCGACAGGATCCAGCCGACGATCGAGATCACGATCGACCCCAGCAGGGCGGCCCAGAAATCGGCCACCGTGAAGCCCAGGTTCAGCTGGTCGCTGATGGCTCCCGTCAGCATCAGCAGCAGAGCGTTCAGCACCAGCAGGAAGAGGCCCAGCGTGACGAGCGAGATGGGCAGGGTCAGGATGCGCAGGATCGGCTTCACGTAGGAGTTGATCAGGCTGAAGACGACCGCTACGAGCAGGAACTTCCACCACTCATTGCCCGACCAGTTGAGGCCAGGCACGATCTGGACCGCCACCCACAGCGCGGCGGCGTTGACCAGGATCTGGAGGATCCGATCGATTCCCATCGGCGCGTAGCGTAGTCGAAAGGCGCTTGCTCAAGCGGGCAGCAGGCGTCCCCGCACCCAGGCGCCACGCACCATGTCGGGATGCGAGCGATACATGAGCCGGCTGAGGATCTCTTCCGGCCCGTCCACCGGACCGCCGACCCCACCCATTGGCAACGTCACCGACGGGTCCACCGCGATGAGGTCGGCCTCTTTCCCCACCTCCACAGAGCCGATGCGATCCTGCGCACCAAGCGCCCGCGCACCGCCCAGCGTGGCCAACCGCAGCCATTCGATCGGCGGCACGGCCGGATGCGCCGCCAGGCCCAGCGAGTGGAGGCCGTTCTGGGTGTAGGCGCCGGCCCGCATGACGGTGAAGAGCGAGACGTCCGGCCCGGCGGCCACGTCCGACCCAAGACCGATGATCAGGCCGGCCTCCATGTAGCGGGCCAGCGGCATCGCACCGCTGGCGAGGAAGAGATTCGAGGCCGGGCAATGCGCGATCGCCGCGCCGCTCTCGGCGATGCGGGCGAGTTCGCGCTCCGACAGGTGGATGGCGTGGCCCAGGATCGTCCCGGAGCGCAGCCCACCGGCGCGATCGTAGACATCGGTGTAGTCGAGCGCGTCCGGAAAGAGGCGCGCCACCTCCTCGAGCTCGTGGCGGTCCTCAGACAGGTGCGTCTGCCAGAAGGCGCCCATCTCGCTGGCTGCTCGTGCCGACTCGGACAGCATCTCGGCCGAGCAGCTGACCGCGAATCGCGGTGTGAACGCGTAGGAGAGGCGGCCATCGTCGCGGCCGTGCCAGCGCTCGCACAACTCTGCCGACTGCCGCAGCGACAGGTCGAGGATCTCGTGCGCCTCGTGGCTGGTGTCGTATGACAGGCGGTCCATCATCACCTTGCCGATGACGGCCCGGATGCCGTGCTCTTCCGCCGCGCTGAAGCACGCGTCCAGGCTCGGCTGCCAGATGGCTCCGTACGCGACCACGGTCGTCGTGCCGGCCCGTGCAAAAGCGCGGAACGCCGCCGGCGCAACCAGCTCAGCGGCTGCCTGGTCGAAGTCACGTTCCAGCGGAAAGATGTAGCGCTCCAGCCAATCCAGCAGGTGCAAGCCGGCGCCCACGCCAGCGTTCGGCAGCTGCGGCAGGTGTGCGTGAAGATCGATCAACCCTGGCATCACCACCCACGGGCGAAGGTCGAACGCATCCTGCGGGACTCCCCCGTCCACACGTGAAATGTCAGCCAGGCGACCGCGTTGGTCGATGGAGATCAGCACGTCCGGCTCATGCCGCCAGCTGCCGGCAGCGAGCGGCGTGATCAGCGCCGCGCGCAGGCGATACGGCGGGGTAGCCGGCAATCCCCGTGGCTGCGCGGCCTGGTCGGTCACGCCGCGGATGCTAGGCCCTGAGGGCTGCCAGCGCGCGCCGCGCCTGTTCGAGGTGGAAGCGATCGTGCCCGGCCATGAGGGTGAAGGTCAGGCGGTAGCTTTCGGGGCCACGCTCGCGGTGCATCCCAATCCGCTCTCGACGGGCCACCGGCGTCCGCCTCCAGAGGGCGAGGTTGCCCTGGCGAAGCGGTACGAACACCGCCAGCAGCTCGTCCACCGGCTCCGGCGGGTGATGCAGGCGATCCACCCACAGGTCCTGGTCGTAGCTGAGCAGGTCCGGCTCGTCGTGCGCCAGGATCCACCGGTATCGCCCGGAGGCGACCAGCTCGCTGTCCACCATATGGGCGACGCACTCCAATGCCGACCACTCCGCCGGCTGCGGGCGGCGGTCGAGATCGGACCCAGCTCCCGCGACCAGGTGGCGAACCTGCTGCGGGGTGGCCGACTGAACCTCCGCGGGGTCATCGGCCCCGACCAGGCCGACCAGGAGATCTTGGTAGGCCTTCGGATCCGAGACGGGATCCGGGCTCCGAGCGTCATGCATTCGGTGCAGGCTAGCGGTCCGACCACTCGCTGGCGAGCAGGGCGTACACCAGCTCGTCCGACCACGCTCCCTTGATGAGCTCGTTCTGGCGAAAATGCGCCTCACGGCGCATGCCCAGCCGCTCCATGAGGGCCGCCGACGCCACATTCTCCGCGTCGCAGCGACCCACGATGCGGTGCAACCCTGCCTCTACAAAGCCGATGCGCAGGAGCTCACGCATGCTTTCGAGGGCGTAACCGTGACCCTGGTGCTCGGGGTGCAGGACGAAGCCGATCTCGCCCTGCCCGTGTTTCACGCTCGTCCGCCACAGGCTGAAGTCCCCGATAACCTGGCTCGTTGCCCGTAGCTCCGCGGCCAGGCGCAGCTCGTTGCGCTGGGCGTCGATACCGGTCATTGGCAAGATCCGCGCAAGGAGCTCGCGCACCTTGTCGAGCGACAGAGGACCGTGGTCGAGGTATCGGGTGACTTCGGGGTCGCCGAACATGGCGTGCAGAGCATCGAGGTCGTGAGGCGCGAACGGTCGCAGGAGGAGACGCTCGGTGCGAATGGGGCCATCTCGCTGAGCCATCCATCCAGCCTAAAGGCTCGACGAGTCGGGGGTCAGGCCTCGGCGGCCAGCTTCTTCGTCTTGACCATCTTGGCCGGGGCGGATCCGTTTCCGTCGAGCCAACCGTCGCGAGAAACGACCTTGTTGCGACCCGCCAGCTTCGCCCGATACAGCGCCTCGTCGGCAGCCTTCAGCAGCATCATTCGCTCCGAACCATCGTCCGGCGCGACCGCAATTCCGATCGACACCGTGAGGCGTCCGGTGAGCCCGGGCGCCAGCGGGATGATTGCCGACTCGGTGCGCTCGCGGATCCGCTCCGCGACCTCCTTCGCAGCGGCAGCATTGAGGCCCGGCAGATAGACCGCGAATTCCTCCCCGCCATAGCGCGCCGCGCTGTCCGGCTCTCTGATGCTGGAACGCAACAGGTGGGCGAACGCCCGCAGAGCCTCGTCGCCGGCCGGATGGCCATACCGATCGTTGAACTCCTTGAAATGATCGAGGTCGAGCATGAGCACGGCCAGTGGTTCGCGAGCTGAACGCTCAACCAGGATCCGCTCCAGGGCTTCGTCGAAGGCTCGGCTGTTGATCAATCCGGTCCTGGGGTCGGTATCTGCTTGGCCGCGGAGTGCGAGCAGTAGCCGTCGGTTCGCGATCGACAGCGCGGCGTGCTCACTCACACGCGTGATGACCAGGCGGAGTGGCAGCGAAAGCTCGCGCTTCTCGGCCCAGTGCAGGTGTGCAGCACCCACGGTATCTCCCAGGGCCACTAGCGGGATGCACGCAAGCGTCCCGCCCTCGACCGGATAGACGGGGCAGTGGAAGCTGAGGCGCGCCGACAGGTCATCGGTCACGTACAGGCTGCTCCGACGGAGCGCGGGGCAACGGCCCAGCTCGTTGAGTGCCAGGATCTCCGCCTTCCGGTCGCCGAGCGTTGCCTGGGGAACCGCGCGATCCTGGGATCGATTCGATACGTGCAGTGCGGCGTCATCGGGTCTCAGGAGTTCGTCCAGGGTTGCGAGGGTGGCGACCGAAAGCGACACGTCGTCCTCGGTGAGAGCCGTGAGCTCCGTGAACTGGTTGACGATCTTGGACTCGGAGGCCAGCTCAATACTCGCCTTGCTCGTCTCCTCGAGACGGGTGTTTGTGCTCGCTAGCCGCGCGTTCAGCCCAGCCAGCCGATTGTTCGCACCCGACGCGCGGCGAGCGAACCAGCCCGTGACCAGGATCATGAGCAGGATGAGCGGGCCGGCGGTGACAGCCAGGTTCAGGAGGACCCTGTTGACGTCTGCGTAGAGCTCGCTGACCGGGGTCACGACTGCCAGGATCCGATCTGAGTCGGCTACCGGCCGGTAGCTGGCTCGGTACGCCGTGCCGTCCTCGTCAAACGAGACGCTGCCGCCGCCGCCGGAAAGCATCTTGGCCACAGCGTCCCGCCACGAAATTGAGCCTGACGCCGCGGCGAGCGGGAACGGGCCGGTTTCCGGATCGGTGGCGAGGCTCTGTGAGGAGCGGAAGGCGGCGAGCTCTGGGTGAACGAGAAGTCGCCCGTAGCGATCGACAAGCATCTCAAAACTGCTGCCCCCAAACGACAGGCCTGCCAATGCGGTGGCGAATCGGTCGATCGGGATCTCAAAATGGAGGAGGCCGGCGTGCTCACCGGAGGCGAGGATGATGGGAGTGGCGATGCCGATCACCCACCGGCCCGAATCGGGCGAAATGTACGGCTCCGACTGATAGAAGGAGTCATCGGGCAGCTTCAGCGTGGGGAGGACCGCCGGATTGTTCCCGCGCTCGTCGGGAGACAGGTCGCTCACCGGCGCAACGCCCTTACCCCCGACCCATCGAGCCGCTTCGAGCCCGTCCGAGCGAATGACGCAGATCTCATCGACCTGGTATCGATCACCGAGATACGTGATCGCGGTTTCGACCGCTCGTTGATCGGCTGAGCGAAGACGTCCTGAGGTGTGCGCGAGGGCCGCCTCGAAGATCTCGTTGCGCCGCGCGAGGCGGATGTCACGTGAGGCGGCTGCCATGATTTCGTGGAGATCGCTCGCCGCTTCAACCGCCTGGCGACCGAGGCGATTCTCCGCCTCGCGGCCCATCTGGTCTGTCACCTGCGATACAACGACGATTCCAGCCACGACGGCAAGCACCGCGGTGATCAGGATGACCACGGCAGTGCGTGTCGCTAGGGCGCCGGGGAGCCACCTGGCCAGGATCGAGCGCCGGCCCGCGCGATCCAGTGTTTCGTCGTCCACCCCATGTCCTCTCCCGACGGACGCTGCCGCCGACTCGCAGAGTCCCCGATACCCGGGCTACGGGACAGATGGCGAAAGTCCTCTGCAGTCGGAACGAATGGGGTGACGGGTCGGCACCGCTCAAGCGCACCGGCTCATGCAGCCGGTCGGCTCGAAGCGTAGTGAGCAGCTGGCATCGGTCTGCCGAGCAGGAACCCCTGTGCCAACCTGATACCCAGGGTGCGCAGGGCCGCAAGCTCGCCGGGCGTCTCGACGCCCTCGGCAATGATCCTGGCTTGCACCAAGCGCGCAAAGTGGCGCAGGCCGGCAATCATGGCTTGACGTGCCTGATCTGACTCGAGGTCGGTGATCAACGATCGATCCAGCTTGATCTGCGTCGGGTGCAGCTCGAGGATATGGCGAAAGCTCGCGAAGCCGGCGCCGGCATCATCAACGGCGAGCATCGTCTTCGGGCCCAGATCCTCCAGGGCCGCGCGGAACGCGGCATAGTCGGCGATCTCCATCTGTTCCGTGACCTCGAGCACCACGCGCCGTCTCATGCCTTTTACCAGCGTCTGCAGCGGCTGGTAGGCCACCACCAGCTCCGGCGAGACGTTGAGGCTGAGCCACGCCGATCGAGGCAATTCCTTCGCGGCGGCAACCGCCGCCGCCATTGTGGCCGCCTCCAGCTCCGGACCGAGCCCGACCGAGGCCGCCTGTCCAAAGACGATCTGCGGGCCCTCACCACCCGAAAAGCGGGTCAGGGCTTCATAGCCGACCGTACGGCCCTGGGCCACGTTGACGATCGGCTGGAAGACCGGCCGGAAAGCCCGATCGTCGATGATCCGGTGGATCCGGTCCCGTGCTCGGCGTACCCGCGACCGATCTGCAACGTCCCGGCCAATGAGGGCCGACGCCAGGTCCGCGAACTCGACCAGGGCTGCAAGCGACTCGGTGAATTGGACCTCGTCAACTGATGGCATCGCGTCCATGACAAGCAGCCCGATGAGCCCTTGCTCGGAGCGCAGCGGCGCGCAAGCCACCAGGTGGCGGCCGAGCGGGCTGAACTCGCGGAAGCTTCTGTGCTCCGGGCCGGCCGCCCAAGACTCGATCCATGGTCCCTGGGCGGCACGGGCGCGAAGCTGCTTGCTGCGAGGTGCGGGGATTCGTCGCAGCGGTGGGTCCGGCCGGCCCGCGATGGCGAGGCCGATGGTCACTGCCTCGCTTCCCGATTCGAAGAGGAGGATCTGGGCGGCAGCGACCTCGGACAGGTTCAGGACCTGGCGGCAGATGACCTGCGCGGTCGCCTGCGGCGAGTCGCCCGCCCGGAGGCCGCGGAGCGCTTCAGCAATGAGGGCCCGTTGTCGCGCCAGCTGGGCAGATCGGCCCACCAACTGCACCAGGCGTTGTTCCGCATCCTTGCGCACGCTGATATCGCGGATCGCTGCGGTGACAAGGATGCCATCATCGTTTTCCAGCGGGCTCAACATGATCTCGATCGGAAAGCGGGTGCCGTCCTTGCGTCGGGCGGACAGTTCGATCCCCGTCCCGATCCGTTGGGTCAGGGCTTCAGCCGCGGATCGCAGGTCATCAGCAATGAGCCGCTCGGCGAAGCCCTCCGGAATGATGTTGGTCACCGGCTGGCCGAGCAGCTCGTCGCGCTTGTAGCCGAACTGCTTCTCGGCCTGCAGGTTGAGCAGGACGATATCGCCCGACTGGTTGACCACGACCATCGCGTCCGAAGCCGCTTCCAGCAGCCCGCGGTATTTGGCTTCGGATTCCCGGCTCACTTCGCCCTCGGATCGCTTCACCCGGATCGCACGTGCAGGCAGCCCGCCGGTGCCTCACCGCATGACGGAGGTAACTCTTACATCGCGGCGGCCTGCCTGGGGAGGAACATGTTCCGACCACGCCCGCATTTCGTGGCGACGTAACCCCAACCTGAAATGGTTGACAAGCTTGGGACTGGGATTATTTGCGGTCGATAATGGCGAAGACCGGGCGCGCGCCGCTCAGACCTTTCAATACATGCTGGCCGCGATCCTCGAAGGTGAACGGGCCACCGTCGAGGAGGTCGTGGACAGTTCCCGATATCAGGATGTCGCCAGGATGCGCGAGCGCCAGGATTCGGGCCGCTGCGTGGACCGCGATACCACGAACATCGCCAACCGAGATCTCAACCTCGCCGCTGTGGACCCCCTGTCGGACCTGAAGGCTGAGCCCCAAATCGGGGCCGTCCTTCGGGTGTCAGGCACTGCACTGGCATTGGATCTCAGAGCTCGGCTATTCGTCCTCGTCGGCCTCGGCGAGCTGCCCCATCAGCGCTTCTGCTTTCCCCGTCGACGCGGAGGCGCCAGCGCCGGAGGTCGGATCCGCCGCAGCCTGGCCACCGCTCGGCACGACGGCATCGGCGTCCGCGATCTGCTCCATCAGCGCTTGTTCCTTCCCCGTCAGCGCGGTTCCAGTCGACAGAGAGGCGCCAGCGGCGATCTGCCCCATCAGCGCCTGTTCCTTCCCCGTCAGCCCGGTTCCAGTCGACGTGGCAGTGTTAGCGCCGTAGGTCACATTGGTTGTCGACTCGACCTGCGCCTGCGTTGGCATGGTCGTGCTTGCATCGGGGAGTGCCTGGCTGAGGGCGAGCCCGCTTCCCGCGATCACCAGGGTTCCGACGATGGCGCCGGTCGCGATCATTCGCTGCTCGAAATGCTTCGCCTCCTCCACACTCGGGAAGTGGAGGCTGATCGCGTGGCCCTCGGTGTCATTGTCGTCATCGACGACGTGGAGGGTGAGCGACGTGGCATCCAATTCATGGCCGCTCACGTCGAGGTCAGCCGGTGCGTCGAGCCGGATCCGGAGCGCCGCCCCGCGCTCGGCCACCAAGGCGCGGAGCCTTGCCTCGCTCTCTGGATTCGCTGTTGAAACGCTGGTAATCGGGGCGCCAGCATCGCCTGCCGAGCCGCTCGATCCCGATTGCGTGCTCTTGTTGTCCACGGGTACCTCCTCCGAACCGGCGCCGCAATTACGGCAATCTTCGCCGAACGGTACGCCTACGCACCGACCCGGAACAAGTCCCGAGTTGACGTACGCTCAGTCGCCCGCACGACATGTACGGAGCGGCAGCTAAGGACTACACGAAGGGTTCAGGCCCAGCGAGAAGCCCCTTCGGGATCAGCTCGCAGGGGCCGATGATCAGAGAATGGTCGGGGCGAAAGGATTCGAACCTTCGACCTCCTGAACCCCATTCAGGTGCGCTACCAGACTGCGCTACGCCCCGACCGACTGGCGCCCA
>JBDUEE010000132.1:0-4841 GCA_040002615.1 Chloroflexota bacterium
CATCGGTCACGATCCGGGGAGTCTCTCCTACGTGGCGGGCAAGCACCGGGACTGCGCCGAGGTGGGCATCGCCTCTCTGAAGGAGCATCACCCGGCCGACATCAGCCAGCAGTTTCTCGAGCAACGCATCACCGCCCTGAACGACGACCCGACGTGCACCGGGTTCATCGTCCAGCTGCCCCTGCCCAAGCACCTCGACGCGCAGCGAGCTCTTGAGCTGGTCGACCCCGACAAGGACGCCGACGGGCTGCATCCGATGAACCTCGGACGGCTCGTCCTGATGGCGGACGGCCCGCTGCCGTGCACACCGCGCGGCATCGTTGAGCTGCTCGCCGCGTACGACGTCAAGCTCCAGGGAGCCGAGGTCTGTGTCATCGGACGCGGTGTCACCGTGGGACGGCCGCTCGGTCTGTTGCTCACGCGGCGTACAGAGAACGCAACGGTCACCCTGTGCCACACCGGCACGCGCGACCTCGCCGAGCATGTGCGTCGTGCCGACATCGTCGTCGCAGCGGCTGGTGTGGCCGGGCTGATCACGGCCGACATGGTCAAGCCGGGAGCCGTCGTGTTGGACGTCGGCACTTCGCGCACCGATGCAGGGCTCGTCGGCGACGTAAGCCCGGACGTCTACGAGGTCGCCGGACACATCGCACCGATGCCCGGCGGAGTGGGGCCGATGACGCGCGCCCTGCTGCTGACGAACGTCGTTGAGGCAGCTGAGCGCGCGGCCGGACTCTAGGTGAACTGGCTGAAGAAGCCTGCGACGACCGGCGGCATCATCTACCTGGTCGTGGTGGCTGCCGTGCTCACCGGCCTGGGAATCGCGGCAGCCGGGGCATGGCGCGTTGGCGTCCTGACGATGGGCGCGAGCTTCGGCTTGGCCTTCGTGGCGCGGCTGGTGCTGCCCGACGAGCGCGCTGGCATGCTGCGCATCCGCCGGCGGTTCGTCGATCTCACGGCGATGGCCATCTGTGGTGGCGGGATGCTCATCCTGGCGGCGGTGATCCCCACTCGCACCTGACGGCGAACCGTCAAGGCAGGACTGTTCCCAGCCCAGGCTGCGCGGACTAGAGTGGGTCTCAGATTGGTGCGTATGAAGAAATGAGTTGATCAATGCGCAACAAGGGCGTAGCAGCGGCGGCCGTCCACACAGTCGTGAAAAGCGCCCGCTACGAAGTCCTGCCGACTTCCAAGATCGCCTCGGCGATCGTGGACAACGTCCCACGCGATGTCACGCTCACGATCACGGCGAGCCCGTCGAAGGGCATCGCCGCCACCCTTGATCTGGCGGAACGACTGATCGGTGAGGGCTACTCCGTCGTTCCGCATCTGGCTGCACGGATGATCTCCGGGAAGTCCGAGCTCGCCGAGATCGCCGAACGGCTTACGAAACAGGGCGTCACGAACGTCTTCTGTCCCGCCGGTGATGCAGATCCGCCTGCGGGGGAGTATGTCGGGTCGCTGGCCCTGCTCGAGCACCTGACCGAGCTCGGACGTCCGTTCGCCGAAGTCGGGGTGACGGGGTACCCCGAAAGCCACCCGGCGATCGAGGACGACGTCACCATCCAGTCGATGTGGGACAAGCGACCCCATGCAACGTATGTCGTCAGCAATCTCTGCTTCGACCCCGACACGATTGCGAAGTGGCTCCGTCGCATGCGGAAACGCGGCATCGCGCTCCCTGTCCTGATCGGCCTGCCCGGGCCGGTCGAACGCACCAAGCTGCTGACGATGGCGACCAAGATCGGCGTCGGCCAGTCGGCACGGTTCCTCAAGTCCCACGCCAGCGCCTTTGCTCGCATCGCAGCGCCCGGCGGGTTCAGCCCCGATCGATTCCTGCACAAGGCGGCGCCGATCTTCGCCGACCCGGCGCTGAACGTCTCAGGCCTGCACCTCTTCACCTTCAACCAGGTCGCCGAGACCGAGCGCTGGCGGCAACAGCTGCTGCGCTCCTGACCACCCGGCTCGGAGCTCAACTCTTGGCTGCCTCGTCGAGCAGTCCGAGCCGGTGGGCGGCGGTCGTTGCCTCGGACCGGCTCGCGACATTGAGCTTGGTGAGGATGTGAGAGACGTGCACACTGGCGGTCTTCGGCGAGATGAACAGCTCCTTCGCGATCTGGTCGTTGCTCCGGCCTTCGGCGACCAGCTGCAGCACCTCGACCTCGCGCGCGGTGAGCCCGTGCCGCCGCTGATGTGCCGGCTGTTCCCGGTCACGGTCTCGTCGTACGTCGATCCGGCCGCGCCGCGCGACGGCCTCAGCCGCGTCGACCAGTGGTGCGGCGCCGAGCCGTGTGCCGATGGCGATCGCCTCCGACAGCGCGTCAGCGGCCGACTTCTTGTCACCTGCTTCGAGCTCACAAGTCGCGAGCCGGATCAGCGCCCACGCCTGGTCGTGAACCTGCCCTGTCACGTGCCAGCCGTCGACCGCCGCCCGCCAGACCTCAGCGCTGTCTGTGCGGGCACACCGGGCGTGTTCCGCGACGAGTTGCGCGGTCCATGCAGTGCCGAGGTCGCCGGCTGCGGGGGTGTCCGCTGCGTATTGGGAGAGCTGGCTCATCCGTCCAGGCGATTCGGTCTCAGCCCGGCGACGCCTCGTGCCCCGCAAGGCGAGGTCTGCCTCGACCCGAGCGGCGAGCAGCAGAATGCGCCAGCTATGCGCATCATTGCGAAGCTCTGCGCGCCCTAGCAGCGGCTCGAGCCGTTCCCGCGCCTGCTCGAGGTGGCCGTTGTCCGCGAGGATCTCGGCCGCCAGCCACTGAACCCACTCGTAAAGCACTGGCCGCGTGAGCTCGGCCGAGGCCGGAAGGGCCGATGACGCAACGTTCAAATGTCGTTCGGCGGCGTCTCGCTCTCCGCGCTGGCAATGGATGGCTCCGGCCGTCAGTTCCAGGAGGACTGCGCTCTCTCCGCTGAGGCCCAGGCTCAGCGCCTCATCGAGGATGCGGGTGGCCTCGTCCCACTCACCGAGCTCGAGCAGCGCGTGGACAGATTCTCCACGACGATGGCCCAGGCCCACCTCGCCAGATGAGGGTTGCTGAGTCTTGCGAGCGCGGTTCGGCCCAGGTCACTCGCCTCGCGGTAACGGCCCACTGCGCTGAGCTGCCAGATACCCATCGACTCCACCATGGTCACCTCAGCGACCGGAAAGCGTCCGCGCACCGAGGCCACGAGCGCAAGTGCGGCGGCGGCCGCCTCCACCTGCTCTCCGCGCTTGGTCAGGTACTCCACTTCCGCCCGACGGATCAACAGCTGGTCGAGTGGAGTTCCATACTCGTCTCCTGCCCGGAGTGCGCGGCCGAGCAGGTCGGTGTAGCTGTTGAGGTACTCCTCATCCCACGAACCCTTGATGAGGACCGCGACCGCCCGGACGAACATGCGGCTCGGCTCGGCATTGGAGAGCAGCCGCGCTGCATGGCGGTCGTGGTCGAAAACCTCCGTGTTCTGTAAGCCGAGTTGGTTGGCGAACCGCGCGCGGGTAGCCCGCAGATAGAGATCCTGGATCGGGTCAGGCTCGGTCGGCTCTCGACGGAGCTCGTCGTCAAGAAGAGCGAGTGCCTTGCCGACCTGATCAGCGCTGATGTGAGCCCGAAGAATGTCCTCGACGATGTCGTCACGCGCAGATGCGGCGCGCTCAGCGGGCTCACGGACGTGTGGCCAGAGATCGAGCACCCGAGCCAGCATCTCGGCTCGTTCGGTCTCGGCCCCGAGCCTGTGTGCCTCCCTCGCTGCCACGAGGGACGCGTCGAACGCGCGTTCCCGATCGCCGGTCTCCCACCAGTGCTGGGCGGCAGCGATACGCATGGCGACGTGCTCATCGGGTTGGTCATCCACCTCCAGCGCCTCGGCCCAGCGACGATGCCAACGCACGCGTTCCGCCGGGAGCAGGGCGGAGGAGACAGCTTCACGCATCAAGGCATGGTGAAACTGATAGCCGTCTCCGGCTGAGTGCACCTCCAGCATGTTCGCCTCCAGCGTCTCCGCGACGGCGGACTCAATGGTGTCCTCGTCGAAGCCGCAGACTTGCATCAGCAGCTCATGCCGAAGATGTCCCTCCGCCAGCGAGCCAGCGCGGACCAGTTGCCGTGCGGACTGCGAGAGTCCGCCGACCCGCACCAGCATCAACTCCTTGACTGATTCGGGCAGGGGACCGTGCTCTGACAGCCGCCCCGCAACGAGCTCCTCGGTCAAGAACGGAACGCCTTCGGAGAGAGCCACGGTCCGGTCGAGGAGACCCGGGCTGGGTGCGCCCTGCAGCAGGTTGGACAGCTGGACCGCCACGTCAGCACGGCTGAGCCGGCCCAGAGACATCAGCTGAACTGCAGGGGATCGGACCAATTCCGCGACAAAGGTCCGCATGGCAGTCGAAGGAGCACCGTCCTGGGTCCGCAAGCTGATGGAGATGAGCAGCCGAGCCGGCATTTCGAGAAGGTGGACCAGGTAACTCAGAGCGTCCCGGCTGTTGGTGTCGGCCCAGTGCAGGTCCTCCACGGCCAGCCAGGTGAACTCATCGTGACTGATCCGTCTGAGCAGGGTGGCGAACGACTCGATGATACGAATGCGGTCCGGAGCCGACGCTGGCCCGACCTGGAGTTCAGGCACCAGCGATGCAAGCGGCTCGATCGACGTACCGGCTGCGGACCGAACCGCGTCCAGGCCCTGACGATGGATGAGGCCTTGGACCGCGGTCGTGACCACACCGAACGGCACCTCACCGCCGGCCAGAGGCGCAGCGTGGCCGATCAGCACTACGTCGTCGGCCTGCAGCCAGCGTTCCATGGCGTCGGTAACCAGACGAGTCTTTCCGATCCCCGCCTCGCCCTGGACAAGGACGGCGCCAGGGT
>JBDUEE010000133.1:0-18301 GCA_040002615.1 Chloroflexota bacterium
CCATCACGCCCGCGCTGCGGGGCGTTCCGGACCTGCCGGAGCTCGCGGCCGCCCATGAGCGGCAGCTGCCTGTGGTCACCTGGCAGGCAATCCTGGGAGAGCTGATGGCGGCCGAAGGCCGCATCGGCCTGGCGGTCACCGGCACGCACGGCAAGTCGACCACCACCGCCCTGCTTGGTCACCTGCTGATCGTGGCCGGTCTCGACCCGACCGTGGAGGTCGGCGCCTTCATCCGGGGCTGGGGCGCGACCGTGCGCCCGGGAAACGGAGCCCCGTTCCTGGTCGAGGCCGATGAATTCGGCGACAACTTCCTGAATTACCACCCGGCCGGTGCGATCGTGACCAACGTGGAGATGGACCACCCCGACTATTTCGCGGATCGCGAGGCGGTGCTGGCGTCGATGGAGCGCTTCGTGCGCGGCATGACCCCCAGCCCGGCGCTGGGCGGCCGCCTGCTCTTGACAATGGCCGCCGACAGGGGCGCCCAGGACCTGCTCGCCCAGCTCCATGACTGGGATGGCCGCGTCGTCGGCTATGGGCCGGGGGGCCAGGTCGAGGCCGTAAACGTCACGCTGGGGAGTGGGGGAGCACGATTCAGCCTATTCGAACATCCGTTCTACTCTCCGTTGGCCGGCGTCCACAATGTCCTGAACGCCACGGCGGCCCTTGCGCTGGCGCACGAGCTGGGAGCGCCGCTCGACGCGCTGGATGAGGGACTGCGCACCTTCCAGGGAGCCGGACGCCGGATGGAGCTGATCGCGGATACTGCCGGCGTGCTCGTGTACGACGACTACGCGCACCACCCGACCGAGGTGCGGGCCACCCTGTCGGCCGCGCGCCAGACGGTGGGGGAGCGTCGCCTGTGGGCCGTATTCGAGCCGCACATGTACTCGCGCACGGCGCTGCTGTTTGACGAGCTTGCCGCCGCCTTCACCGGTGCGGACGAGGTCGTCATTGCCGACATCTTCGTGTCACGCGATTCCGACGAGGCGCTGCGGGCCACCGCGGCCGAGGCGCTGGCGGACGCGGTCGAGCGCATCGCGGCGGTGCCGGCCATCGCCACCGGCGACGCCGAATCCACGACGACCTACGTGGCGGAGCACCTGCGTCCCGGCGATGCTGTGCTGGTCATGGGCGCCGGCAGGTCCTACCGCATCGCGGCCGGGCTGAAAGAGGCGTTGGAGTCCGGCGTCCTGTCAGCGACGCGCTCGATGCCCGGGACGGACCGATGAGCCCGGCGCGCACCATCATCCTGGCCATCATCCTGGCGATCGGGCTGGCGCTGCTCGAGCAGGGGCTCATTAAACTGGTCGCGGCCTCCGGGGCCAGGGACCAGCCTGCCGTGGTGCTGGTGCTGCTGCTGTCGGCCTTCCTGGGCCTGCTCACGGCCATCGTGACCCGGGCCCTGGCCCTGCCTGGGGCGATGGCGCCCACGGCGCTGGTCCTTGGCTGGATCGTGGTGCCGGTGGTCCTGGCCGCGGTTCCCAGCCAGGCGACGGCGGCCTTTGGCGGGGGAGCCGCGCTGAATGCCTCGGAGGCGACCGCCCTGGCGGTGGCGGTGATCGCTGCGGCCATCACACTCGGGGTCCAGGCTGAGCGCTAGGTCACATAACATATCTTTGGGGAAGCCATACGGATGGCAATTCGTGGGCTGCAGCAGATTCCGGCGAACGGATGGCGGCTGAAGGCGCTGCCTCGAGACGATCGGCGGGCCCGGACGGGACTATCGAGGAGTCTTCATTCGTGCGCGCGGTCGCTACGCTGCGAGCATGAAAAGAATGCATCCCGCACTGTGGGCATTCGGTCTGGCCGGCCTGGTCGCTGGCGCGGTCTTGACCGCAATTGGCATCTTCGGAGCGAATGAGCTTGCGAGCCTGGCTGGCGGCTACGGCCTGCTGGTGATCGGCTCCGCCGCTTACCTGCTCGCCGGCTTGAAGCTGCGCGAGCGGCTCAGCCACCGCACATCAGCGACCTCCCAGCTGACCATCAGCGCGCGGTTCTGACCTCGCGCGGGCGATCCGCGCCGGCGTTGCGGACCTCGGCCGCCATGGCCGACGGCAGGTGTCCCGATAGCCGAATGCCGGCATTGGTGTAGGCCTCGTCCACGTCGCCTGATGCCCGAGCGCGCGCGACCAGCTCGCCACGGGCATACGGAACCACCGTGTCGATCGCGACCATCTGCGTACGCAGGGCATCGCCGATCCGCTCCAGCAGCTGATCCAGCCCCTCTCGGCTGGCAGCGCTGACGAATGCACTGTCGCCGCTGGCAGGCATCGGCCCGGCCCGCAGGTCGGCGTCGAGCAGGTCGATCTTGTTGAAGACGGTGATGCGTGGCGTATCCCCCACGCCCAGCTCGTTCAGCACGGTCTGGACGGCCTCCTGCTGGCCGATGAAGCTCGGATCCGAGGCATCCACCACTTCCAGCAGCAGGTCGGCGCGGATCACCTCTTCGAGCGTGGCGCGGAATGCCTCGACCAGGTCATGCGGCAGCTTGTTGATGAAGCCCACCGTGTCGCTCATCACCACCCGCTGCCCGGTCGGCAGGTTCACCGCCCGGCTGGTGGGATCCAGGGTCGCAAACAGCATGTCGGCCGCGTAAACATCGGCATCGGCAAGCGCATTGAGCAGGGTGCTCTTGCCCGCGTTGGTATAGCCCACCAGCGCCACCGACGCGATCTCCGCCCGATCGCGCTGTCGCCCGGCGGTCGCGCGGTGACGCTTGACCTCGTCGAGCTCCGAGCGGACCTTGCGGATCTTGTCGCGAACCAGGCGGCGGTCCGTCTCCAGCTGGCTCTCACCGGGTCCGCGGGTCCCGATGCCACCGGCCGTGCGCGACAGGTGTGTCCACAGTCGAGTCAGGCGTGGCAGGTGATACTGCAGTGCAGCGAGCTCGACCTGCAGTCGCCCCTCGCGCGTCCGTGCATGACGGGCGAAAATGTCGATGATCAGCGCCGAGCGGTCCAGCACCTTGCAGTCGAGCAGCGTCTCCAGGCTGCGCTGCTGGTTCGGCGCCAGCTCATCGTCGACGACCAGCAGGTTGAAATTGGTGTTGGCCTTCTCGTCGGCCAGCTCGGCGGCGCGGCCCTTGCCGAAATACCAGGCCGGATCAGGCTGGCTGCGACGCTGGAAGGCGCTCCCCACCACCACCGCTCCAGCCGTCTCCGCCAGCGCACCGAGCTCTGCCAGGCTGCGGTCGATTGGCCACCGACCGTCCTGCGGATGCTCGATGCCGATCAGAAAGGCGCGTTCGGTGGGGAGGGTGAGATCGATCATGCGGCTGCGTTCTGACATCTGCTCGGTCCATGCTAGCCGATCCCTGCCGGGGCCCAGGGATGGCCTCAGGACCGGCGGCGAGCGCCGAGCGAGCTCGCGACGGTACTTTCGCCTAGTTGAGGTGGTCCCCCACCTTGTGCCATACCTGTCGTCACCACCAGGGGGCTGGAGAACTCTTCGTGCACCACGCCGTTGCGGCGACAAACGGGGCTGCTACGACCGCTCACGAATCGCGGGCCGGCCTCGCGCTGCGCCTCGCCGTCGCAGTTGGCGTCAGCGCGCTGGCGGGCATCGCCGCCGACCGCCTGTTGGCCGGCACGGTGCGTGAGGTTGCGGTGCGTGGTCTCCTCAGCGCACTGGTGGCGGCAGCGCCAGTCGGCTTCGCGCTCTTCCACCTGGTCGTCTCGCCCCTGGCCCGCTCGCGCGCCGACCTCAACGACCGTTACCAGGCCGCCCTGGCCGATGCGCTGCTGGATCCGCTCACCGGGCTTGGCAACCATCGCGCCTTCCAGGAGGAGCTCGACCGCCAGGTAGAGGCGGCGCATCGCTACGGCGTGGCTCTCTCGCTGGCGATCATCGACCTGGATGAATTCAAGGCGATCAACGACGGCAGGGGTCATGCCTTCGGCGACAAGGCGCTGGCGCACTTCGGCACCCTGGTGACCGCCGGGCTGCGTCGCGCCGACCGACCATTCCGCGTCGGCGGCGATGAGTTCGCCCTGTTGCTGCCTCATACCGATGCAGAGGGCGCCAAGATCGTGGTTCGGCGCCTGCTGGCAAGCGCCCTCCAGCCGGCCCTGCGCAGCGAGAGGGATCCCGGCAGCCTCTCATTCTCAGCAGGCATCTCAGCCGTGCCAGAACCGGCCTCCAGCCGCGCGCAGCTGTATTCGCAGGCCGATGCCGCCCTGTACGCGGCCAAGCGATCGGGGCGCACCGATGTGCAGATCTTTGACCCGGCCAGCGAGCCGAGCGAGGACCTGGGAGGCGTGGGGATGGCGGTGGCCGAAGTGATCGCCCGTGGCTGGCTGCGCCCGGTTTATCAGCCGATCGTGGAGCTCAAGACCGGTGCACTGCTGGGAGTTGAAGGGCTGATCAGGCCCGTTTCGCCGGCGCCCTTTGCCGATCCGGGCAGCCTGTTCGCGGCAGCGGCAGAAAGCGGTCACCTGGTGGCGCTAGATCTGACGTGCGTCGAGACGATCGTGGCCGGCGCGGCCGGCCTGGCGCCCGGCGCTTTCCTGTCCGTCAATCTGTCGCCCGCCACGGTCGAGGCGCCCGAGTTCAGCACTGCCGCCCTGCTGAGCATTCTGGCTCGCCACGGCTTCCCGCCGGAGCGACTGCTCATCGAGCTGACCGAGCAGCAGCCGGTGACCGATCTCGAGCGGGTCCGTCTCAAGCTGGATACCTGCCGGGGTGCCGGCATCCGGTTGGCGGCCGATGACGTCGGCGCCGGAAACGCCGGCCTCCGTCTGCTCGCCGAGCTCAGCTTCGATGTCATCAAGGTCGACCTCACCCTCGTCCAGCGCAGCGCGTCGAGCGCCGCTTCGAGTGCCGTGATCGAGTCGGTCGTCGCACTCGCCGGGCGCACCGGGGCAATGCTGGTGGCTGAGGGCATCGAGTATCCCGAGCAGCTCGAGCAGCTGGACCGCCTGGGGATCACGGTCGGGCAGGGCTTCCTGCTCGGGCGGCCCGGCCCGCTGCCGGGCACCCAGGCGCCAGTCGTCGAGCGCGCCGCGCCCGTCTCAATGGCCGCGCCGATGGAAGCCGCGGTGAGCGGCGCGTCGATGTCGTCCTGGCGCCAGTCGATCGGCCTGCCAGTCGCCTAGCTCGCAGCCTTACCACGGGTTGGTACGGCGCACGCCTTACTGGGCGGTCAACCGTCGAATGAGGTCGGCCGCCTGACCGGCCAGCTCTGAAGCGGGACGCTCCCCCGCTGGCAGCCACACGATGCGCTGGTCGCGGCGAAACCAGGTCATCTGCCGCTTTGCGTACTGGCGGGTATGGTGGGCGGTAACCTCGATCGCCTGCTCGACGCTCCACTCACGGGCCAGCACGCGCAGCGCCTCGCGGTACCCGTGGCCGGTCATCGGCGCCGAATCAGGGGCATATCCCTGGTCGGCCAGTCGCCTGGCCTCGTCCAGCAGGCCGTGCCCGAACATCCAGGCCGCCCGATCGCGGATCCTTCCCTCGAGCACGTCCCGTGGCCGGGTGATGCCGAGCAGCGCCAGCCGGCCGGGCCACGGCCGCGCGCTGGGCGCCGGCAGCGTCCCGCCGGCGGCGATCACCCGCTCCAGCGCCCGCAGCACGCGGCGCGGGTTGCGCAGGTCCGTGCGTGCTCCCGCCTCTGGGTCCAGCGACTCCAGCCGCGCGGCCAGCGGCTGAAGACCAACGTCGGCCATCTCGGCGGCGAGCTCGCGGCGCAGCTCCGGCGACCACGGCTGTGCGGCGAGGTCGTAGCCGTCAACCAGGGCGGACAGGTACAGGCCGGTGCCGCCCACCAGCAGCGGCAGGTGCCCACGAGCCCAGACCTCGGGAACCACGGTCCGCGCGCGCTGGACCCAGTCGGCGACGGTGAATGGCTCGTCCGGTGCCACCAGGTCGAGCAGGTGGTGTGGCACCGCGGCGCGGGCGGCCTCTTTCGGCTTGGCGGTGCCGAGATCCATGCCGCGGTACACCTGGCGCGAGTCGGCCACCAGGATCTCGACCGGCAATTGGGCGGCCACGGCCTGGGCGAGGTCGCTCTTGCCGGAGGCAGTCGGACCGACGATCGCGGCGATCGGCGGCGAGGCCGGCGGGCTGCGATCGACCGGCGGCGTCATCGGTCCCGCGGTCAGACCTCGATCAGGCGCTGCACCTGCTCAATTGAGCGCGCCCGACCGGTTGCCCGCTCGACGCCGATCACGACCGCGTTGAGGCTGACCGGTCCATCGGCCACATTGAAGCGCGTGGGCAGATGGGTCAGGAAGCGCGGCAGCACCGTCTCCAGGCTGAACCCGATGATCGAGTCGCGCGGCCCGGTCATGCCGATGTCGCTGATGTAGGCGGTCCCCTTCGGCAGCAGCCGCGCGTCGGCGGTCGGCACGTGGGTATGGGTGCCCACCACCGCGCTGACCCTGCCATCCAGGTACCAGCCCATGGCGTTCTTCTCGGAGGTGATCTCGCAGTGAAAGTCCAGGATGCGGACCGGCGGCAGCGGCTCGGCCGCGCCGTCGAGGAGCGCGTCCATGGCGGTGAACGGCGAGTCGAGCTGGTTCATGAAGACACGGCCCATGGCGTTGATGACCGCCACGTGGTCGCCGTCCGGCAGCTCGTGGACCAGCCAGCCGCGGCCCGGGGCATCATCGGGATAGTTCATCGGTCGCAGGACGGGGCGTCCCGAGTCGAGGTAGTCGTATACCTCGCGCTTGTCCCAGATGTGGTTGCCGCTGGTGATGACGTCCACGCCGTTGCCAAGCAGTTCCTCGGCCAGGCTGGGCGTCAGTCCCGCGCCGGCGGCCAGGTTTTCGCCGTTGGCGATGACCAGGTCCAGGTCAAGCTCGTCGCGCAGTCCCGGCAGGGAATGCACGATCGCCTGCCGCCCGGGCTTGCCGATGATGTCGCCGATGACCATGCACCGCAGCAGCGCGGCGCGATCGGTCACCGTGCGTAATCCACGGCCCGCGTCTCGCGGATGACCGTTACCTTGATCTGGCCGGGGTACTGCAGCTGCTCTTCGATCTTCTTGACCACGTCCCGCGCCAGCCGCGAGCTGGCCAGGTCGTCCATGTCCTCGGGCCGGACCAGGATGCGGATCTCGCGGCCAGCCTGGATCGCGTAGCAGCGCTCCACGCCCGGGAACGAGAGGGCGATCTGCTGCAGGTCGTCCAGGCGCTTGACGTAGTTGTCCAGGCTTTCGCCGCGCGCGCCGGGGCGTGAGGCGCTGATGGCATCCGCGATCTGTACAACGGTCGCCTCGGTCGACTGCTGCTCCACCTCCTGGTGATGCGCGGCAATGGCGTTGCAGACCACGCTGTTGACGCCAAAGCGACTGGCGATGTCGCCACCGATCAGCGCGTGCGGACCCTCGACCTCGTGGTCGACCGCCTTGCCGATGTCGTGCAGCAGCCCGCCCTTCTTCGACTCGGCGACGTTGGCACCGATCTCTGCGGCCAGCAGCCCCGCCAGCCGCGCGGTCTCGATCACATGGTTCAGCACGTTCTGACCGTAGCTGGTCCGATACTTGAGCCGGCCGAGCAGCTTGATCAGCTCAGGATGCAGCCCGGGCACGCCGGCGTCGTAGGCCGCCTGTTCGCCGGCCTGGCGCATGACCACCTCGATCTCGGCCCGGCATTTGGCCACCGTCTCCTCGATCCTGCCCGGATGGATGCGACCGTCGCTGATCAGCTTGGTGAGCGCCATGCGCGCCACCTCGCGACGGACCGGATCGAAGCCCGACAGCACCACCGCCTCCGGAGTGTCGTCGATGATCAGGTCCACGCCGGTGGCCTGCTCCAGGGCGCGGATATTCCTGCCCTCGCGACCGATGATCCGGCCCTTCATCTCCTCGGACGGCAGCGGCACCACAGTCACCGTAACCTCCGAGGTGTGGTCCGCGGCGATGCGCTGCATGACGGTGGTCAGGATGCGGCGCGCGCGCTCGTCGCCCTCGTCTGCTGCATGGCGCTCGATCTCGCGGACTCTGTGCTGGGCCTCGGCCTGCGCCTCATCGACGATCAGCTGGATCATCGTCTGGCGCGCCTCGGCGGCGGTCAGGCCGCTCACCCGCTCGAGCTCCCCGATCTGGCGCTGCTGGAGCTCGACGAGCCGTGCCTTTTCCGTCTCGACCTCGTGCTGGCGCTCCTCGAAGCCCGTCTCGCGACGCTCAAGCGCCTCGACCTTGCGGTCCAGGCTCTCGGACCGATCCAGCAGCAGCCGTTCCTGGCGCTGAAGGTCAGCCCGCTTCTCGCGGGCCTCTTCCTCCGCGGCGCGTTGGGCCTGCAGGGCGTCGTCCTTGCCCTCGAGGACGATCTCCTTCTGCTTGGTCCGCGCCTCTGCGATCAGCCGCTCGGCATAACCCTCCGCGTGCTTCACGGCGCTGGCGGCAACAAAGCGCCGTGCAACGTAGCCGACGATGACGCCGGCTATGAGCGCGGCGATCGCCGCGATCATGACCTCGGTGCTGAATGGCATCGGCTCCTCCGTCAAGTGGAGCCCTGATTGGGCAAATGTCGCGTCCCGACCGCCGGACGCCGCGAAGGCTTCGAATCGCGGTGGCCGCTCTATCGTGGCTCGGTCGGCTCACCGATCGGGGGAGTGTACCGCAAGGCCGATTCCGCGGTCCTCAGCGGCCCAGGCGGCCCATCAGCTGAATCATGTCCTGGTCACGCGGCATGAAGTCCTGCAGCATCACGCGCTGCACGCCCGCCTGGGCGAAGGCCGCCAGCCGCTCCCCCGCCTCGTCCAGGGTGCCGATGATCCAGCGCTGCTGGCGCTCTGCCAGCCAGGCGTCCGCATCGGCCTTGCTCCCGGAGCCCGTAATCTCCAGCTGTTGGCGAATTCGCTCGTCGAGCTCCGCTCGCGTCTCGGCGATGAGCACGCCAGTCATGGCACTGCGGCGGACCTCGGCCGGATCGCGGTCGATCGCCTGACAGGCGGCATCGATGCGGGCGTAGGCCTGCCGAGCGTTGTCAGGTGAGGCCGAGTTCAGGTTGAACTCATCGCCGTATTGCGCCACCAGTCGTGCGAGCCGCGTCCCGCCGCGACCACCCAGGATGAGGGGCGGGTGGCGCCGGCCGTTGCGCTCCGGACGGGCGCGAAAGAGCGACCCGGACACCTGCCAGTGGTCGCCGCTGAATCGCCAGCCATCTGGCTCTGTCCACAGGCCATGGATGATGGCCACCGCCTCTTCCAGCATGGCGAAGCGCTCGTCGAGCGACGGGAACGGGATGCCCAGCTGCGCGTGCTCAGTTTCGTTCCAGCCTGCGCCCATCCCCAGCTCGATACGCCCGCCGCTCATCTCGTCGACGGTGGCCACCAGCTTGGCAAACGGTCCGGGCAGCCGGAACGTCACCGGAGAGACCAGCGATCCGAGGCCGATGTGGTGTGTGTCCCGCGCCAGCCCGGCCAGCGTGGCCCAGGCATCGGTGGTTGGCTCATCCTCGGGGCCGGGGAAGCTGGCGTAGTGATCGCTGCGGAAGAAGGCCTCAAGGCCGGCATCCTCTGCCGCCTGGGCCGCCGAGCGAATCTCGTCGTACGTGAGCCCCTGCTGGGGCTCGGTCATCAGGGCAAGACGCATCACCACCTACGATATCCCGAGGCGGCCCGCGTCATTGCGAGGCGCGGGCGTCAATCCTCTGCATCGAGCGCTTCGTCCGCATCTGCGGTCGCGGACCGCAACGTGCTGCGCACGGTCTCGGGGTCAAAGCCACGGCGCACGAGGTACATGCCCACCCGCTGCAGCGCCTTGCGGTCATCGGGCAACGGTCGCCCGCGCAGGTGGCCCGCCAGCGCCAACCTGGCCCGCTCCCCTTCCGAGGCGGGCAGTCCCTCGCGGTCGAGTGCCGGTTCGGCCAGCTCCGAGCCGCGCATCTCCTCCAGCACGTCGCGCGGCACGCCGCGTTGACGAAGCTCAGCATCGACCAGGCGCCGGCCGCGCGGCGAATGGCGATCTCGCTGCTCGGCCCACCAGCGGGCGAATCCGGCATCGTCCACGTAGCCGAGCGCCGCGAGCCGGCCGAGGGTGCTGTCAATGAGTTCCTCAGAGACGGCGGACCGCCGCAGTCGCCGCTGCAGCTCCCAGCGGGTGCGCGGGCGCGTGGCCAGGAAGCGGGCGGCCACCTCCATTGCGCCGTCGGCGTCGAGGGCCGGCTGTTCCTTCCCGGAGCGACGGCCGGCACCGCTCACGGGCTGCTACTCGGCTTCGCTGATCCCCTCCACGCCGACGTCGATCGACGCCACCTTGCCGCGGATCTCGTCCTCGATCTTGGTCGCGGCCTCCACGTTGGCCTTCAGGAAGTCGCGGGCGTTCTCGCGTCCCTGTCCCAGACGTGTGTCGCCGTAGTTGAACCATGCACCGGTCTTCGACAGCACGCCTGCGGCGATGCCGACGTCGAGCAGGCCGCCTTCGCGGCTGATGCCCTCGTTGTACATGATGTCGAACTCGGCCAGCCTGAACGGTGAGGCGACCTTGTTCTTGACCACCTTGACCCGGGTGCGCGAGCCGATGGCATCGGTCCCGGTCTTCAGTGTCTCGATACGGCGAATATCCAGCCGCACGCTGGCGTAGAACTTCAGGGCGCGACCACCGGGCGTCGTCTCCGGATTGCCGAACATCACGCCGATCTTCTCGCGAAGCTGATTCGTGAAGACGAGTGCCGTCTTGCTGCGGTTGATGGCACCGGTCAGCTTCCGCAGGGCCTGGCTCATCAGGCGCGCCTGGAGGCCCATGAAGCTGTCCCCCATCTCGCCCTCTATCTCGGCGCGCGGCACCAGCGCCGCCACCGAGTCGACCACCACGACATCGACGCCGTTGCTGCGGATCAGGGTCTCGGCGATCTCGAGTGCCTGCTCGCCGGTGTCCGGCTGGCTGACGAGGAGCTCGTCCACGTTCACGCCCACCTTGCGGGCGTAGGCTGGGTCGAGCGCGTGCTCGGCATCGATGAAGGCGGCCACGCCACCGGCACGCTGCGCGTTGCCGACGATGTGGTAGCAGAGCGTCGTCTTGCCGCTCGACTCGGGCCCGAAGATCTCGGTGATCCGTCCGCGGGGCACGCCGCCGACGCCGAGCGCCAGGTCGAGCGCCACCGAGCCGGTGGGGATCACTTCGATCTGCATGGCGGCGCGGTCCCCGAGGCGCATGATCGCGCCGCGGCCGAACTGCTTCTCTATCTGCAGGATGGCGGCGTCGACGGCGCGGCCACGCTCGCCGTTCCGTTCTGGTGGGGTCTGGGCCTGGGCCGGGGCCACCGGGGCGTCCATGGGTATCGTGGGCTCCTTTTCTGTCGCTCCCGGCTGTCGGATCAGGTCTCCTCCTCGCCGGGTTCGGAACGCGGCTTGCGCCTTGGCTTGATCACCTCGACCGATGCCGGCGGCTCGAAAGCCGATACCGGCGGAGCCTTTGGCGCTTTGGCCTTGGGCTTTCGTTTCTCCTGGTGGCGTGGTCGATCTCGGCCCTTCGCCATCTTGAGCAGACCTCCGATCCCGGCCGGTCGCGGTGTCAGTGCAGCGTGCCCGATAGGGCCTTATCGGCCCATTAGCGGCGGCTTATTGACTCCGGCCCGGCGCCTCCAAACTGCGCCGCGACGACCTCCCGCAGCGATGTGAACGACCCGTCGGCAAGCGCGCCGCGGATCCGTCCCATCAGGTCGAGAGTATAGGTGACGTTATGGACCGAGGCGAGGCGATACGCGAGCAGCTCCTCCGCTCGGAAGAGATGGGCGATGTAGGCGCGGGAGTGATTTCGGCAGGTCTCGCAGCCACAGGCGGGGTCGATCGGTCCGGGCTCGTCCAGGAAGCGGGCATTGCGCAGGTTGAGCTTGCCCTGGCTGGTCCACAGCTGCCCATTGCGCGCCACCCGGGTGGGCAGGACACAGTCGAACAGGTCGATCCCGCGCTCGACGGCGGTGAAGAAGTCCGGCGGTGAGCCGACGCCCATCAGGTACCGGACGCGGGGGTCTGAGCCCAACGCCTCGGCCACCACGTCCAGGGTCTCGGTCATCTGCGCCTTGCTCTCCCCCACAGACAGGCCGCCGACAGCAATGCCGTCGAACGGCAGGCCCGAAATTGCCGCCACGCTCTGTCGTCGCAGCTCGGCGTCGACTCCGCCCTGCACAATCCCGAACAGCGCCTGGTCTGCTCGGCTGCGGGCCGTCAGGCAGCGCCCCGCCCAGTGATGCGTGCGCTCCATGGCGCGCTCCACCTCGTCGGCAGGCTGGGTGGAGTCGACCAGCTGGTCAAACGTCATGGCGATGTCGCTGCCCAACGCCTCCTGGATCTCGATCGAACGCTCCGGCGTCAAGCGCTGCCGAGAGCCATCCAGGTGGCTGGCAAAGGTCACCCCATCGTCGTCGACCTGGCGCAGGTGGGCAAGGCTGAAGACCTGGAATCCGCCGGAATCGGTCAGGATGGGTCCATCCCAGCTCATGAACCGATGCAGGCCGCCCAGGCGGGCGATCCGCTCATGGCCAGGACGCAGCGACAGGTGGTAGGTGTTGGCCAGGATGATCTGAGTCCCGGCCGTGCGCAGATCGGCGGGCGTCAGGCTCTTGACGGTGGCCTGGGTGCCGACCGGCATGAACTGGGGCGTATCGATTCCGCCGTGTGGCGTTTCCAGCCGCCCCAGCCGGGCGCGTCCGGTGCCGGTGGCACGGAACGTAAAGTCGAAAGATTCGGGAATTCGCGCACGACCTATAGCCGAGGTCACCGCGAGAGGATAGGCTACGCATCCGCAGGAGGAGACAGGCATTGCGACTGGCCGATTGGCCGCGAAACCCTTACCTCAACGACGAGGTTCGCGAGTGGGTGCGTGCCCACCTCGAATCGCTGGCGGTCGAGGACGTGGCGGTCTATGCCCTGGCATCGGCCGGCCAGGATGATGAGCGGCGCGTGCTGGTCGCCACGGAGGCCGGCCTGCTCGATTCCTGGTACGCCCCGCACGGATCAACGGCCCGCTTCTCGCTCAGCGTGCGGCTGTATCCATGGCAGTCGGTGCGCGGCGTCGATCTCCGCGGCGAGACATTCCGCCTGTGGGCCCACGAGCATCAGAGCCGCTGGCGGCTGCGCCTGGGTCGCCCGGCGCTCGACACCATGGCCGACACTCCGGAGCTGGGCCGCGCCCTCGCCGAGTTCGCCGCCGCCTGCGCGGTGATGGCGGAACCGGCCGCCCCTGAGCAGCCGCTCGCGCCGGAGATGGAGGATGCGGTGCCCGCCTTCCTGGGGCGAGCGGCCGCCGCGGAGGGCGCCCGCTCGCCGATTCGCGTCGATACTCAGCCGGTCAAACCGCGGCCGGCGGCTCGCGCGGTGGCCGCTCCCGCGGCCGCGCCGGATGATGCTGCCGATGCGGTCGCTTCGCAGGTTGTCGCTCCCCAGTCGGCCGGTCCGTCACGCGCCGCTCCATCGACGACAGAGCATACGGTGGCCGATCTCGAGCGCCGCCTGGGCCTGCGCGGCCCGGACTGAACCGCGGCGGGTCAGACGATCAGCATGGCGTCGCCGAAGCTGAAGAAGCGGTAACCCGCGTCCAGCGCCGCACGATATGCAGCCAGCAGCGTGTCTCGCGCTTCATAGGCCGAGGCGGCGCGCATGCCGGCCTGGACCCATGCCGTGACCAGCAGCAGCAGCGAGCTGCGTGGTAGGTGGAAATTGGTGATCAGCGCGTCTACGGCCGCGAATGCGAACGGCGGCGTGATGTACAGGTCGCTCCAGCCGGAGGAATGGCCGCCGTGTGCGCGCGTCTCCAGCACCCGCACGGTGGTCGTGCCAACCGCCACCACGCGTCCACCGCGTCGACGTGCGGCATGGATGGCCCGCCGGGTGGCGAGCGGGATCTCATACCACTCACGATGAATGTGGTGCTCGTCCACATAGTCGCCCTCTAGCGGGCGGAAGGTATCGAGCCCCACGTGGAGCGTCACGTTGGCGCGGCGCACCCCTTGCGTTTCCAGTGCGTCCAGCAGGCGCGGCGTGAAATGCAGTCCGGCGGTGGGTGCCGCGGCTGACCCGGGAGGCCGGGCGTAGACGGTCTGGTACCGCTCCGGGGGACTTGAATGGTCGCGGATGTAGGGCGGCAGCGGCATCTCTCCGGCGGCCCCCATGACGGCAAGCGCATCCCGAAAGAAGCGAATCGCACGTGTCCCGTCGCCGAGCCGCTCCCCCACCTCGACCATCTCACCGGAGCGCAAATGCAGCCGATCGCCCACGTCGATGCGGCGCGATGGCCGGACCATGGCCTCCCAGCGGCCCGTCCCGTCCGGTAGCGGGCGCAGGACCAGGATCTCTGCCGCGCCGCCGCTATCCCGTTTGGCCCGCAGGCGCGCTGGGATCACGCGCGAGTTGTTGGTGACCAGCAGGTCGCCGGCCCTTAACTCCACCCCAAGCTCCGCGAAGGTGCTGTGCCTGAGGTGTGGCTCACCAGGGCGCGACCGCCCACGATCGAGCACCAGTAGCCGCGCCGCGTCACGCGGCTCGGCCGGCGCCTGGGCGATTGCGGAAGCGGGAAGGCGGTAGTCGAAATCGGCCACTCGAAGGCGTGGCTGCGCCGGGTCAGTGCTCATCAGCGTCGGAAGCGTAGCGCCCGGTCGGCTGGGCCGGCCGGGCGCCATCGGTCCAGGGAAAGGAAGGCTAGGCGATCATGCTGGTGATCCAGTCCTGGGCGAAGAACACCAGGAATGCGATCGCCACGACCCACATCAGAACGTGGATCTGGTCCGTCTTGCCGCGGACGACCTTGATGATCACCCAACTGATAAAGCCCGCACCGATGCCGACTGTGATGTCATACGTCAGCGGCATCAGGATCATGGTGAGCAGCGCGGGGAGGCCCTCCTCGACGTCCGCCACAGGGATGTCCTTGATGAGCGTGAACATCAGGTAGCCGACGAGCACGAGCGCCGGCGCGGTCGCCGCCAGGGGCACGATCAGCGCGATCGGCGAGATGATGATGGCGAGCAGGAACAGGACGCCGGTCGTGATCGCCGTCAGCCCGGTTCGGCCGCCGTCCGCGACCCCGGCCGCGCTCTCGATGTACGTGGTGTTGGAGCTCACCCCTGCTGCGCCGCCGGCGAAGGCCGCCACCGAGTCCACCAGCAGTACCCGACCGATGCCCGGCACCGACCCGTCGTCATTCGCCAGGCCGGCCTCGGCCGCCACGCCGGTGGCCGTCCCCATCGTGTCGAAGAAGTCGGTGAGCATGATGGCGAAGATCACGAGCAGGGCGGTCACGAGCGGGAGCGCGCTGAAGACCTGGCCGATATCAAATTGGCCGAGGGTGTCGAACTTCGGCGTCGCGAACAGCTCGCTGCTGGGCGGGATCGTGGCCACGCCCACGATGAGGGCGAGCACCGTGGTCAGCAGGATGCTGATCACCAGGGCCGCCCTGATCTTCATGACGTACAGCACAACCGTGATCAGCAGGCCGGCCAGGAAGACCCATTGTGCGGCGGTGGTCGGGTACGAAACGGTGACCAGCGTCCCGGCGCCGGCCTTGATCAGTCCGCCATTCGCGAATCCGATGAACAGGATGAACAACCCGATCCCGACGCCTATCGCTCGCTTGAGCGAGACGGGCACCGCGTTCATGATCGCCTCGCGCAGGCCAACGAGGACGAGGACCGTCACCACCAGGCCCTCGAGCACGATGACCCCCATGGCGCCCGCCGCCGACAGCCCGCGACCGGTCAGCGAGAACGCCACGATGGCGTTGATTCCGAGGCCTGCGGCCAGCGCGAAGGGATAGTTCGCGATCACCCCCATGGCGATCGTCATGACCCCGGCGATGAGCGCGGTGCCCGCGGCGATGGTTGCCAGGTCCCAGTGCGGGTCGGCCTTGCCGGTGGCGTCGAAGCCTTGGGTGAGGATCGCTCCGTTGACGAACAGGATGTATGCCATGACCATGAATGTGGTCAGGCCAGCCCGGACCTCAGTGCCAACGTCTGTCCCCCGTTCGCGCAGGTGGAAGAAATCCTCCACGGTAGACATGCCCTCCATCCTCCTCCGACCCGTCCCCGCGCCAATCCTCGGGGGACGCGGCCGCGCGGATGCTACTCCCGCGCCCGCGTGTGCGCGAGCAGTTTTGACGAACCGAGCTGGCGGTCGGTCGCCGCTGCCTAACGCCGGAGAAAGAGGTTGAATAGGATCGTCAGCACCAGCGAGACGAGGATCATGCTGCCGAGCGGGATATAGATCCCTCCCCGCTGGCCTTCGATGGCGATGTCGCCCGGCAGCCTGCCGAACGGCAGCCGTACGCCGAGCACGGCAAGGCCGCCGATCAGCGCGAGCACCACGCCGATCACCAGCACCAGGCGCCCGATCTCCGGCGACATCGGTCTAGTCGAACAGCCCGGGCTGCTGGGGGTGAACCGATGCGCCGGGCGGCGGCACCAGGCCCAGGTGACGCCAGCCGGACTCGGTGAGCTGCCGGCCGCGTGAGGTGCGCGCCAGCAGGCCGATCTGCATCAGGTACGGCTCGACCACGTCCTCGATCGTCTCGACCGGCTCGCTGACGGTGGCCGCCATGGTGGCCAGTCCCACCGGACCGCCGCCGTGGTGATCGGCCATGGCCTGCAACAGCTGGCGATCCATGGCGTCCAGCCCGCGCTCGTCGATCTCCAGCAGGCGCAGTGCGTCGGCGGCCAGGTCCGGCGTCACCGTCCCGTCGCCGGTGCCACGCACCTGGGCGAAGTCGCGTACCCGCTTCAACAGCCGGTTGGCGATCCGCGGCGTGCCGCGTGATCGGCCGGCCACGATCGTCGCCGCATCGTCTGAGAGCGATACGTCCAGGATCTGCGCGCTGCGTCGCAGGATCTGCTGCAAATCAGACTGCGAGTAGTAGTCAAGGCGGTAGGTGGCGCCGAAGCGGTCGCGCAGCGGCCCGGTGATGCTCCCGACCCGGGTGGTGGCCCCGATGACCGTCACATGCTCGATCTGCAGCCGCACCGTGCGGGCGCCCGGTCCCTTGCCCAGCACCACGTCGAGCGCGAAGTCCTCCATGGCCGGGTACAGGATCTCCTCGACCGCGTGGCTCAGGCGGTGGATCTCGTCGATGAACAGCACGTCCCCGGGACCCAATGCGGTGAGCACTGCCGCCAGGTCGCCCGCCCGTTCGATGGCAGGCCCGCTCGTCGTCCGGATCTGGGCCCCGAGCTCGGCGGCCACGATATTTGCCAGCGTTGTCTTGCCGAGCCCGGGAGGCCCATACAGCAGGATGTGGTCGACCGGCTCGGACCGCTGCCGGGCCGCGTCGATCAGGATCGCCAGGTTCTCCTTGATCCGCTCCTGGCCGGCGAACTCGTCAAGCCGTCGCGGTCGGACCGTTGCTTCCAGCGCAAGCTCGTCATCGGAGATCTCGATGCTGGTGACGCGCTCGATCGTCATCGGTCCCGCGTCCGCTCGCCCGAATCGAACATGCGACCGATTCTAACCGCCACGCAGGGCCTCAAGATCCGCCGGCGTGTCGATGTCCGGCGGGTGACCGGCGACCTCCACCGTGTGTACCAATTCCGGGTGCGCACTGAGGATCTCGCGCAGGCCGATGTCACCGGCAGGCTCCTCCACGATCGAAAAGTGGGTCCGCTCCACCAGGACCGGGGCCGCCATCCGTCCCGCCGCTCGCGTGGCGACGATGGGCTTTGCGCCGCGGGCGGCCATCAGCGCCCGGATGCTGGCGAGAGGGACCGTTGGCTGGTCGCCCAGCAGGATCACAGCTGCCTCGCTCGTGTCCGGAAGGGCGCCGAAGCCAAGCCGAAGCGAATGGCTCATCCCCAGCCCCGGATCGCGGTTGCGGATCCACAGCACGGATGGTTCGTGCATGGCGCCCGGCCGGTTCAGCCAGACCGGCACGACCGCCACCACCGGGGCAAGGCCCGCCGTATTCGCCAGCCCCAGGACATGGTCAAGGATCGTCAGACCGTCAAGCTCGGCGAGTTGCTTGCGGCTGCCGAAGCGGCGGGACTCGCCCGCCGCCAGGACCACTGCCGCAACCTGCTGGCGCCCCACCATCGGTCCATATACTGCGCTCCACCATGAGCGACCGGGACGCATACGACGCTCTGCCCAAGGTCGAGCTGCATTGCCACGTCGAGGGCTCGATTCGGCCTGCCACCGTGGTGGAGCTGGCGCGTAAGAACGGCGTCAGCCTGCCGACGGACGAGCCGACCGAGCTGTACCGCTACGACTCGCTTGACTCATTCCTCCAGATCTTCTGGCTGGTCCAGTCTCTGCTTGCCGACGCCGATGATTGGGAGCGGGCTGCGTACGAGTCATTGGTCGATGCGGCACCGCATGGCCTCCGCTATCGGGAGATGTTCTTCACCCCGGCGCGGCACCTGGCCGCCGGGCA
>JBDUEE010000134.1:0-38279 GCA_040002615.1 Chloroflexota bacterium
CGGCACGAACGGCACCAACGGAGCCGACGGCGCGCCAGGCGCCACGGGCCCGCAGGGCCTGCCCGGTCAGAGCACGGCAGGTGGCGAGGCCGAGCCTAACCCGCCGGTGATCGTGTCGAAGCGGCTCAAGCCGAACAGGAAGCGCCAGCTACCCAGCACGAGCGAGACGCCCACTGCCCCGAGGCCAAGCGCCGCCGCCGCTCCGATCAGCATCCAGTCGCGCCGCTCGACTCGTTGCGGTCGCGCCACGCTGCGGCATGGCAGAGAGCCAAAGCCGCGCGACTCCATGGCGATTGCCAGCCGCGTTCCGCGGCGGACTGCGCCGACCAGCATCGCCAGCAGCTTGCCGACGAAGAGCCCAATCGCCGCGATCGGAGAGCGGCCCGCCGTCACGCCGCGTGCGCGGCGGGCCAGCGACAGGACCTGCCATTCGGTAGCCATGATCGGCAGCAGGCGGGCGGCGGCCAGGGCCCCCACTGCGAACCGAGGCGACAGCCGCAGCTGCTGGACCAGCGAGTCGGCCAGGGCAGTTGGATCGGTCGTCACCGTGGCGAGCACCCCGCACGAGGCTATCGCCATGAGCCGAAGCCCCAGTCCTACGCCCGAGGCGACGTTCTCGCTGCTCACCGTCAGCGGTCCGATGTGCAGCACTTCGGCCCCCTGCGGAGCCGCGAAGACAACGTTAAGGATGCCAACCGACAGGGCGGCCACCGGGATCGGCCAGATCCTGGCGGCCAGGTTCACCGGCCGAAGCCCGCTGAATGGGAGGCTGGCCGCCAGCCCGATGAGGATGATCAGTGCGGTCAACGCGTCGACCGAGACGAACAACACCGCCATCAACAGGGCTGCCGCCGCCAGCTTGGCGGTTGGGTTAGCAGCCGGCAGCAGGGCCGTCGGATCGGGTCGCAGGGGCGTGAAGAGCTTCATGTCGCAACGCCTGCAGAGCCTGGCAGCCGCAGGGTGCGGTCCGCCAGGGCTGCGACGAACTCGTGGTCGTGGCTGACGAAGGCGACGGCATGTCCCGAGTCGCGCAGCGCGGCGAGCAGTTCCAGCAGCTCGCTGGCGGTGCGTCGATCCTGCCCGAAGGTAGGCTCGTCGAGCAGGAGGACCGATGGAGCGGTGGCGACTGCGGTGGCCACCGACAGGCGACGCTTCTCGCCGCCCGACAGGGTGAAAGGATTGGCATCGGCCAGGTGGTCCAGGCGCAGCCGGGACAATAGCTCCTCGGCGCGCTGTCGGGCGGTCGGTCGATCGACTCCGGTGCGCAACGGGCCAAGCATCAGCTCGTCGCGCACGCGTCCGGTCAGAAACTGAAGTTCCGGATCCTGGAAGACGATACCGATGCGCTGCACCAGCTCTCGCGCTGACCAGCGCCAGATCGGCTCATGGCCACGCCCGCGTGCCAGCGCCTCTCCGGCAACCACCGAGCCATGCGTCGGGCGTAACAGGCCGGCCAGCAGAAAGGCGAGCGTCGACTTGCCGCTGCCGTTCGGCCCAGTGATGGCCAGCGCCTCGGCCGACCGAACCTGCAGGTCGGTGCGGGCCAGGGCTGGCAGCGAGCCACCGGGGTAGGTGTACGCCACCTGCTCCGCCAGCAGCATCGTCTCGACTGGCGGTCTGCGTCGCTGGGGCGGCGCCGGCAGTCGGCGGTCGGGCACCCATACACCGGCCGCTGCCAGCTCGTCGCCGTGACGCGCGAACACCTCGTGCGGCACGCCGTCGGCCACGATCCCGCCGCCGGCGCGGATTGCCACCACGCGGTCGACCAGGGGCAGTGCCTCGGCGACCCGGTGCTCGACCATGACCAGGGTCAGGCCGAGCTGCTTGACCACGCTGGCCACCACGTCGCGAACAGCCAGGGCACCCTCGGGGTCCAGGTTCGCCGTCGGTTCGTCCAGCAGCAGCAAGCCAGGGCGCAAGGCGAGGATGCCCGCGATCGCCAGCCGCTGTTGCTCACCTCCGGACAGCGCATCGGTCGGCCGCTCGCGCCCGTAGGGGAAGCCCACCGCCGTCAGCGCTGCGTCGACGCGCGGCCAAATGGCGTCGGCCGGAAGGCATCGGTTCTCCAGCCCGAAGGCCACGTCGTCGCCCGCGTGGGCCATGACCAGCTGGCTTTCCGGATCCTGGAAGACGAGCCCCGACGCCTCCCGCGCCGCACGTGGATGGCGGCCATCCAGCAGGAGCTGGCCCCCGACTTCGCCGGCGTGCTGGTCGAGGAGGCCCGCAAGCGCCAGCAGCAGCGTGGACTTGCCGGCCCCCGACGGACCCACCAGCAGGACGCGCTCACCAGGCGCGACGCTCAGGTCGAGCCCGCGCAGCGCCCAGTCACGACGGCCGGCATGCCGCCAGCCCCAGCCGCTCGCCTCGATCGCGACCGGTGCGACGGGGGGCGCGGCGCGTGTCAGGTGTCAGACCTCCGGTTGATCGCTGCCCGATGGAAAGGCGTTCAAGACTCCCGTTCGGGCAAGCGCCCGTACCAGCAGCCACGACCCCAGGCCGGCCGTCAGGGCGGCGCTCGGGATCACCAGCGCGGCGCCGACGACCTGGAACCCAGGCTGCCAATCAGGGTAGTAGAGCGCGAGGTCGAGCAGGACGGCCGCCGCACCTGCCGCTCCGCCGGCCAGCATGGCCATCGGCAGATTCCAAACGCGATACAGGCCGAACGCGAAGATCAGCTCCGCGGCGCCACCCTGCATCAGGCCATACACCACCGTCAGCAGGCCCCACTGCGCCCCGAGCAGCGCCGATACCGTTGCTGCCAGCGCCTCGCCGAGGATGGCCGCCCCGGGACGTCGCACGATCATCGGCACCAGCACAGCCGGGATGAGCCAGATGCCGTACATGAAGCCCTGCAGCGGCGGAAACGCCAGAAATGCAGGCTTCGCCAGCTCCCAGGCTCCGTTCCAGACCTGGAAGACGACACCAAAGGCAACGGCCAGGACCGATGCGACCACGATATCCACCACGCGCCAGTCCGATGACCGGGCAGCCATGCTCGTCATGCCGTCACTCCTGTGTTGCTGTCTCGATGACCAGCAGCGTCCCGTGTCGCAGCTGGACCGTTGCAGGCTGAGCGGCCACTTCGTTCGAGAGGCCGCGGGTGCTCCCCAAGGGGAGCGGCTCATCGCGCAGGGGATAGCGAAGGCCGCTGGTCGTCACGCCCTGGGCGTCACCGCCGACTGGCAGCAGGCTGACCAACGATCCCGTGCCGGCCTCAATCGTCAGCGAGCTGCCACCCTGCAGCGCCCGCATGCATGCCCCGCCACGGACAAGCCTCAGGTCGAGGTCGCGGGCGTCCTTCCGTCGCGCGGCGAGCAGCAGCACGTTGGCGAGCTCGTGATCGAGCCGCACGCCGCCGATGGCGCCCAGCATCACGATGCGGTCCGCGCCCTTGCGCAGGGCATACTCGAGCGCCAGCTCGCTGTCCGAGCTGTCCTTCTCGGTCGGGTGTCGCTCGACCGTGACTCCCTCCTCCTCGAGGCGGAGGGCCAACGCAGGCTCGACCGAATCAAGGTCTCCGACCAGTGCATCCGGCCGTCGACCGATCGACACCAGCCAGGCGGCGCCACCATCCACCGCCACCACCAGGTCGGCATCGCTCAGCCACCGGGCATCGGCAGGGTCCGGATCGCCGCTAGCCACCAGCACAGCGTTCATTGATCTGGCGAGCTCCTCATCGGTCCCTTGCGTTCGTCGCCGAGAACGACAGACGGCGCACCGAGGGCGCGCCGTCGCAACGATCCAAACCGACTCCCTTCGCTGGCATGACCCAGATCAGGTTCGAGGGTCTGCGGCTCGCCGCACTCTCAGCGCACCCTGGCGCTCCCCTGTCGCTCTTCTACTGTGGCCCGGAGCCTAGCACGCGCGCATCATTCGGACCACACGCCCTGCGGATCAACGGAACTCAGTCGGCGGTTTCCGGCAGGCGCAGGTCGATCCGCGTTCCGTCGCCATCGGCGGTCAGTGACAGCTCGAGCTCCGGAGCGCCGGGTGACCTGAAGATGATGGTCGCCGCATCACCGCCGGGCGCCAGCTGCTCGATCTCGAAGCCGGCGGCCGGCAAAGCCGAGACGAAGAAGCCGTAGACCTGCGCACCGTCGGCGGCGGTGGTCCAGCGGGCAACGAGAGACGGACCATGAGGCAGCGGCGCAGCCGCATCCGACCCGGGCATCACCGGGAAGTCCGCCGGCACCGCCGGCCCGGTGGCGCCGGGACTGGCAGTGGGTGTGGAGCTCGCGGTGTGGGTCGGCGTGGAGGCCGCTGCGAGCGAGTGTGTGAGCGTCGACGCCGGGCTGCATGCGGCCAGCAGGAGCAGCAGCACGGGGCTCTGGATACAAGCTTGGATGCCCGTGAACGGTCGGGACGCGAGATGAGCAAGGCGCATGTGCAGCCCTCCGGTGAATTACGGACTGGCCGGTTGCCCGGCCAGTCCGCAGCTGTCCTAAGGAGTTTTGTTCGCGATGACCATGATCGGAAGGTAGAAGCCTCCCAGGGCCGCGTGGTCGAACCACTTGAGGCCCTGCGCCAGCAGGTTGAACGTCTCGCGATAGGTGCCCGGTTGCGGACCTCCCCGAATCCCGAAGGCAAAGCGACCAACTTCGTCCGGCGACGTCGTGGCGTCGACACGGGTCGCCAGCCAATCGCTGGGCCAATCGCTGGCCGCGAAGGAGCTGGCATGGGTCGCTGGATCCCACGTCCCGAGCACGGCGCGGCCCGGCCAGATGCCCGGCCTCCAGCTGCGACCACCCTTATTTCGGAACTCGACCCAGTGGGTGACGGTGCGACCCCAGACCACCACAACAGTGTCTGGATCGTTCTCACGGACGTATGCCGCGAGGAAGGGCACCCTGCCCGGCCACGTGGTCCACAGTCGACGGAACAATGGATCGCTGGTCACCAGGTCATTGCCCTGGGCAACGAGCACCTCGAAATGGAGATGCGCGCCGAAGCATCGGCCGCTGCAGCCCGAGAGGGCTACCTTCTGGCCGGCCGCCACGTCGTCATTGAAGCCGACCAGGATCCCGCCATCGGCCCGGCTGGCGAGATGGTAGTAGAGGGTCTGTCGCCCGTCGTCGTGACGGACCCGCACGAAGTTGCCGAAGTCGCCGAACTGCTGGGTCCCGAAGCCGCCCTCGGTTGCCGCTACGACGCCTTCCTTGGACGCCGCCACCAGGCTGAAAAGCGGCATCGGATAGTCGAGCCCGGTATGGTTGTCGTAGACCCGTCCGAGGTGCGGATCGTCGTCGTACCACGTCTTGCCGGTGTAATCGAGCTGAATGCCGATCCGCGGATCGCGATCCACGCCATAGCTGAGGCTCACGTCCGGGTCGTAGAACGGGAGTGTGTAGTCGTCCACCGCGCGGGCAGGGCCGGCACCGATCACCAGCGTCGCTCCGATGGCCAGCACTAGCTTCGGGCATAGCCGCAGGAGGCGGCTCATGACGCACACTCCTCGGCGCACGTGGCGAACGCCGCTTGTGACGTGAAGGTCGCAATCGTGCGTCCGTCGAGACCGATCAGGGCGCTCCCATCCGGCAGCTCGACCAGCACGGATCGGCCATCAGCCGCGAAACGTGGACGGGCCCCACTCGCCAACCTGGTCGGCTTGCCGGTGGGCAGCGTCCGGAGGTAGACCTCTCCCGCTCGCTCCCAAGCGACGGCATCGCCGGCAGTGGCGACGGCCACGTTGACGGCGTCCTGTCCGAGATCTGCCATCTGCTGGCGCGCTCCGCTCGCCAGGCGCCAGACCTGGGTCCCCGATGCCTGGTGCGCGACAACTGCCAGGCTCCCATCGGCCAGGGGCTGCGCACCGTAGACCAGTTCGTCGTCAGTCAGGTAGCTGATCGCGGAGCCGTCGACCGAAACGCGCGCCAGGCGCGAGGCAAACGGTGCCTCGACGGATGACACGCGCAGGGCGAGGATCGCGCCCGCCGCCTCAACCGTCGGGCGCCCGATGAAGGGGCCGTCGGCCAGGCGCGTGGCCAGGCCGCTATCGGTCTGCACCCGCCACAGCGCCCCGGTTCCGTCCAGGGCGGCGAGCCAGGTGCCGTCCGAGGCGAAGCCGGCGGCGATGAGCCCGGGTAGCTGGACGAGCACCTGCGACCCGTCGGACCTTGCCAACACCAGGGTCGAGGGGTCAGGCCCGATCTGCTTGGCGACCGCTGCCTGACTGCCGTTCGGGGAGAGGGCAAGCAGGCGATTAACACCGATCCCCGGCCTGTCGCCGAGTGCTAGCGGCGGAACCCGCACCTCGGCCAGGCCGGGCGCGAGGTCAGGGTGGCCGACGATCGAAATGGTTGCGCCCCGGCTCTCGGCCTCGTTCGAGGAGAGGCTCAAGACTTGCGCCGGGCGCTGGACGAGGGCGGTGCTGATCGTCAGCCCACCGACGAACGGCGCGACGACCAGGAGAAGTGCCAGCCGACGCTGGCGCGACGGTCGACCGGCCGATTGCAGGCTGATGAGGGCGCCGCCGACTCGCCGCCGTGTGCGAGTGGAACTGGCGTGCACCTTGGCGCGCGCGGGACTGGTCACGAGTGGAACCTCCGCAGCAAGAAGCCCGAAACGTTTGGCGTGCGACGGACGTTCTGTTGGCGGCAATCCCTCCCATACACGGTGCGACGATTGGCCAACCCTACCGCTCAACCGCTTACCAGCCGCTTATCGCGTGATAATCGGCGCGCATGCCTCAAATCGCCGCAATAGCCCTGCTGGCCGCTGCCGTGCTGGTGGCCGCAGGTCTGGTCGCCATCCGCATTTCCGGGGCGCAGCCCGGTATCGCCCGCCGCCTGGCCGGCGCCCGCGAGGTTCGCGTTGGCGACCTGCTCAGCGGCGGCGAGCTGCCGAACCGCCCGGTGCGCGTGGCCGGCCGCATCCGTTGTCCTGACCCGATCCTCACCGGCCGCGATGAACGGCTGGTGGCTCTCCACCGCGATGTCCAGGTCAAGCCGCCCAGCAGCGGATGGAGGTCGATCGAGCGAATTCGGGAGTCCCGCGGCTTCGAGCTGTGGGACCACGACGGATCCCTAGCACTCGATCCGGGCCAGGCTGCGGAGCCGCTCATCGTCATTCCGCACGTCTGGCACGGGACGACCGCCGAGCTCGAGGATTCGTCCCACCTGGCCGCCGTGGCTCGCCTGCGGGCGGCCGAAGGGCAAGCCTGGCCGGCGCGATCGGTGACGCGCATGGTGAGCGTGGTCGAGCGACTGCTGGTCCTGGCCAGCGTTCAGCGCGCGGAGGACGGGCAGGTGCAGCTCAGCCCACCAGCTGGCGGCTATCTGATCTCGGGCCTGGAGCTGGACGATGCGATGCGCCTTCTCGGCGGCCAGCGGCGCGGGCTGCTGCTGACCGGCTACGGCCTGCTGCTGGCTGCGACGGTGAGTGGCGTCGGCGGCGCGGTGACCCTGCTCATCGGGCTCCGGTAGCACTCGAGCTCCCTGGCCAGCACGGTCGCGGTAATCGACCGGTAGAAATCGGCTCAGGTACCCCCCATTTCGGTACCAACGGGGCATCGAGGTGCATGCCTTGCCACTTCTACCATCCGGTCACCGGTTCCTACCAGAACCTCCATTTGGACCGCAGTACGAGATACACCAGCGTTGCCGACTCTCTTCCGTGACCGTGGCAGCGACCTCGAAGCGCTGATAAGCGTGGCGCAAGCCGCCGCACTGCTCGGCGTGCACCCCAATACCCTGCGGGCCTGGACCGATGCCGGGCGGCTGACGGCCTACCGCATCAATGCGCGCGGCGATCGGCGCTATCGACGGGGCGATGTTGAGCGGCTGCTGGCCGAGGGCGGCGATGCGCCGGAACCACAGCTGCCCGACCGCGATGTCGCACGGCGTGACGCCGAAACGGCCCTCTTCGCGCGTCTGGCGCAGGGATCCGGGCCCTCGGCGACGCCGGCGGCCGTGTGCCGTACGGCGATCGAGGCGCTGCGCACCACGCTTGGTATGGCGCGCGGGGCCATCTATCTCGTTCGTGAGGGAGCGGACGCGGGCCTGGTGCTGGAAACCCATGCCGGCTATCACAGCCCGCCACCGGCATCGATCGATCCTTCCGCGGCCGACCTTGACGGCCCCGGCCTGGGGGACGGCACCGTGCGCCGCCACCTGGCCCTGCGGACGGCGGGCGAGCGGCTGGGCGAGCTCGTGCTGGAGGATGACCCGAACGGGCCGCTGCTTGCAGTCCCTGAGCCCTTCCTGCGAAGCGTGGCCAATGCGATCGCCGGCGACATTCTCAACGCCAGGATCCTGGCCCGCGCCCGCCGCGAGGTGAGCCGGGCGCGCGCGCTGCGCCACGTCACGCAGGAGCTCACCGGCCAGCTCGACCTGAATGTGGTGCTCGACGATATCGCCGATCGCACCCGCTCCCTGTTCGACGCCGAGAAGGTCGGTCTATGGCTCCTCGACCAGTCGGAGCAGCCCTTCAAACCCGTCGCCTCGCGTGGGCTTGGCGACGAATTCCAGTCCCGGGTCCGGCAGCTCACGCTGGCCAGCGCGGCGGTCGGCGTCAGCGCGGTGCGGGAGCGACGCACGTTCGTGGTGCGCGATGCGGACACTCGCTCCGGCGTGGGGGAGATGCAGGACAGCTACCGCCAAGAGGGCATCAAGACAGCGTGCCTGGTGCCGCTGGTCAGCAACGACCGCGCGGTGGGCGTGTTGGGGCTGTACCACGTCCGTGACCACGAGTGGCCGGACGACGAGCTGGCGCTGGCCCAATCCTTCGCAAACCAGGCGGCAGTGGCCATCAGCAACGCACAGCTGTACCGGTCGGTGGCCGACCAGGCGGCGCGCATGCGCTCCATCCAGGACCTATCGGCTCGCCTGAACCGCCTGACAGATGTGCAGGCCATCGCCGATGCCATCGTGGCCGAGGCGAGCGCCCTGGCCAACTACCACGACATCCGTGTCTATGCAGTCGACTGGGAGCGACGCGTCTGCCACCCCGTGGCGTTCACCGACCGACTGCTCGGAGATGGTGACTTCAGCGAGGCGCTGCGGGTTGAAATCGGCGAAGGCTCGTTCACCGGCTGGGTGGCTGAGAACGGCGAGGCGATCCTGGCCAACGACGCACTGAACGACCCGCGCGGCCATACCATCGAAGGGACCGATGACGTCGAGGAGTCGATGCTCGTGGTGCCGATGGTCTTCGAAGGCCAATCGGTCGGCGTGATCGCGCTGTCGAAGCTTGGCAAGGACCAGTTCAGCAACGACGACCTGCAGACCATGACCATCTTCGCCGGCTATGCCGCCCAGGCCATGGCCAACGCCGGCGCCTACGGGCGGCTGGAGCTGCAGTCGGCCGAGCTGGCCCGCCAGCTGCAGTCGCAGCGGCGCCTGCTCGAGATCAACGAGCGGCTCCTCTCGTCGCTTGATCGCGCCGACGTGCTCGAGACCATCGCCGACGGCCTGCGAGCGGTGGTGCGCTACGACAACCTGTCGATCTATGGAGTCGTCGAGGCGGATCAGGTGCTGGTGCCGGTGCTGATCCGCGAGCGACACGCCGAGGAGGTGGCCCGCTACGTGGTGCCCTTCGGCCGAGGTCTGATGGGTTGGGCGGTCGGGCACCGCGAGTCGATCCTTGCCAACGACGCCCTCAACGACCCGCGCTCCGTCCAGATCCCCGGCACGCCCGCCGACCCGGAGGCGCTGATCGTGGTGCCGCTGGTGGCCGACGGTGAGGTGATCGGCTGCATGAACATCTCGCGCGTCGGTGGCGCAGAGGTTCATTTCAGCAACGCCGACTTCGAGCTGGTGAAGCTGTTTGCCGGCCAGGCATCGATCGCGCTGCGCAATGCCGATGCGCACCAGGCCGTGACCGCTCGTGCCGAGACCGACGCGCTCACTGGCCTGGGCAACCACGGCGCCTTCCAACGGACGCTGGCTGACGTGCTTGGCCAGCCTGAGGGCGTGAAGGGCTCCCGGCGCAAGGTGCGCCAGAACGGCCCCGTGGCACTGCTGATGATGGACCTGGACAATTTCAAGGCCTATAACGACCGGCTTGGCCACCCCGCCGGCGACGCGCTTCTGCACGCCATCGGCACGGCCATAAACGGCACGGCCCGCACCGAGGACCTTGTCTTTCGGTATGGAGGCGATGAGTTCGCCCTCATCCTGCCCGGCGTCGACTCTCTTGGCGCAGGTGCAGTCGGCGAGCGGGTGCGCCTGGCGGTGGCCAGGCTGACCGCCAAGGATGCGGCGCCGGTGACCATCACGGTGGGCGTGGCCGCGTACCCCGCCGACGCGACCGACAAGAACGACCTGATCGCGGCCGCCGACACCGCGCTCTACCTGGGCAAGCAGACTGGCGAGGACCGCGTGGTCCGCGTCGACGAGGTCCCGCGCGACATGCGCGACTTGCGCGCGACGCTCGACCAACTGGCGCGCGCGGCGCTGCTGCATCCGGACGATGCGCCGACCGTCGACTCGCTGGTCGAGCAGGCCGCCCGCCTCACCCACGCGGGCGAGCAGGGCCAGGACAGCGTCCGTGACGCGCTGCTGGGCGTCGCCCGCTCGCTCGACAGCCTGGATCCGGCAAGTGTCGGGCACGGCGATCGTGTCGGCCGCCTGGCACGGCTGGTGGCCGAAAGGCTCGGCTGCGGGCCAGGCGCGGCAAACACCGTCGAACTGGCGGCACGCCTGCATGGCCTGGAACTGATCGGCGCAAACGAGCTGGAGCCTATTCCCTCGCTGCGCGAGGTTGGCCAGATCGTGCGCTGGCATCGGGCCGGCGGTCCGTTGGACCAGATGCCCCTGGGAGCCCAGATCGTGGCTGTCAGCAATGCTTATGACACGCTCGTGGCGGTACCGGATGGACCGCGCGCCGATCGCCGCAGCGCGATCGACCAGCTGACCGCTGCAGCGGGCGTTCGCTACGGCCAGGAGGTCGTCAACGCCTTGGCAGTGGTGGTCGGAGTCAAGCCTCGCGCCGGCCGGCGGCGCCGGCAGAACGACCCATTAACGCCGAGGATTCGCGGCGCGGCCTGATCGGACCACCACGCCCAGGCGCATCTGCCGCGATGCTATGATCGCGGCTCCCAATGTCGAGCCACCTCCCCGCCGCCGCGCGCCCGCGACACACGCGCAAGACCCTGCTCACTGCCCTGCTGGTCGCCGGGGCGGCGGCCTGCAGCTCCCCGACGCCTAGCCCAACGCTGCTGAGCTCCGGACCGGCATTCGCATCGAGCTCGTCCGTCGGCAGCCCGACTCCCCAGCCCACGCCGTTGACCCCGGTGACTCCCCTGCCGACGCCCGACTACACGAACCCACCTGACCCTGAGCTGATGGCGCTCATTCCCACCCGGCTGAACGGCGCGACGATCGAGGTGCCCCCGCCATCCGAGTTTGCCTACACGCCCGGTGATTTTGCCCCGGCCTACGGTGAGCTGGGACTGCGCTTCCGGGCATTGCAGGTCGCCTACGTGGTTGACCCGCGCCTCTCCCTCTACGCCGCGCGGGTGGATCCTCCCTTCCCGACCACCCGCGAGCTGGAGCCCTACCTCGCGACGGCGGGACAGTACGTCGGCATCGCCGGACTGCACCGCGAGCCATGGAGATACCGCAGCATCGCCGGCCGCGTCACCTGGGTGCGCCCGGAGGACAACGCCACGGTGGCCGGCACCATGATCTACACCTGGGCCGCGGACGAGTACGTGTTCCTGTTGATTGGCGTCGACGATCGCCTCAACCGCGCCCTGTTCGAGGCGCTGCCGGGCGAAAACGCCCCGGCCGCGACGCCGCGTCCGTCGGCCAGCGCGAAGGCAAGCGCGGAGAGCAGCGCAACGCCCTAGCCAGTGGCGGCGGGCGGCGGGCGGCTACCATCGGCCCATGTTCGGTCGGATCGCCTACGCCGTCTCGATCGTCGGTTCGATCATCGCCCTGGCGCTGCGCCTGGTCGGCGCCGATGCCACCCTGACCTTCGTCGTCAGCGCGCTGGCCATCGGCGGTCTGGCCTACATCCTGGGACATGCCACCGAGCAGCTTGGCGCGGCCGCCGGTCCGCGAGTTGGCGGCATCCTGAATGCCACGGTCGGCAACATCGGCGAGATCATCATCGCCGCCTTCCTGATCCTGGGCGGCGAGCTCGAGGTGGTGAAGGCCTCGATCACCGGCTCGATCGTCGGGAACCTGCTGTTGGTGCTCGGTGCGTCGCTCCTGATCGGCGGCCTGAAGAATGGGGTCCAGGCCTACGACGCGCAGGCCACCGGCATGAACGCCGCCAGCCTGATCCTGGCCACCATCGGCCTCATCGTTCCTGCAACCTTTGCCGCCCTCTCGCAAGCCGGCCCCGAGACGGGCACCTCTTCGCCGGTCTTCTTCGACCTGGAGGTGCTGTCGCTGGGGGTGGCTTCGGTGCTCCTCCTGACCTACGCGGCGCAGATGTGGTTCTACTTCGCGACTCCCGAAGCCACTGCGCCGGGCGAACGCGATCCGGAAGAGGGCCCGGCGGAATGGAGCGTCAGGCGCTCGGTGAGTGTGCTGCTTGGCGCGGCGGCGGCGCTCACCGTGGTATCCGAGATCCTGGTTCATTCGCTGGATCCGATGGTCAACGCCATCGGCATCAACCGATTCTTCGTCGGCATCATCCTCATTCCGCTGATCGGCAACCTGGCCGAGCACGTGGTGGGAGTTACCCTGGCCTACAAGAACAAGATGAACTTCAGCCTGGTCACCTCGATCGGCTCGGCCACCCAGATCGCCCTCTTCGCGGCACCGATGCTCGTCTTCTTCGGGCTGCTGACCGGGCATCCACTGACCCTTGTCTTCACGCCGCTGGAAGTGGTTGCCGTGGCCGTCGCCGTGCTGATTGCTGCCTACATCGCGCTGGATGGCCGCTCCAACTGGGTCGAGGGCCTGCAGCTGATCAGCGTCTACACCATCCTCGCCATCGCCTTCCTCTTCCTCACGCCCTAGGCTGTCCCGACCGGCGCCTCACGCCCATCGGGCTATCATCCGGCTCGTGCTGGATGATGGGTTGGATGCGTCCGATGGGGACGCCGCCGAGCCGCGTGACGACCGCTGGAGCCGCAAGCGCGACCGGCTGGCGAGGCTGCTGAGCGTCGCGTCGATCCTCTATTCCCGCGGGTCCGGCGAATCCGGCGTGGCGGTCACGGACATCGCCGAGCTGACCGGCATGACCACGCGAACCATCTACCGCGACATCCGGGCGCTAGAGGACGAGCTGGGCATGCCCATCTTCCAGGCCGGCCGCGGCCGTTACGGGATCGAAAAAAAGTACTTTTTGCCGCCTTTGCGTCTGACGCTTCCGGAGGCCGTGGTCCTGTTCCTTGCCTCCCGCCTCATCGCCCGCTGGTCGGACGAATACGACCAGGCGGTGGTCAGCGCCTTCACCAAGCTGGCCGACCTGCTGCCGCAGCCGATCGCGCGACACGTTGCGGCTACCATGCTCAACGTCGGCCGCGCCGATCCGAACGAGCCCTTCACCCGCAACTTCGCTCACGTGGCCCAGGCCTGGGCCGACGGTCGAGTCATCGAGTTCGACTACGAGCCTGCCTCGGAGGGTGCGGAGCGCCGTCATGCGCGTGTGCGTCCCTACTTCCTGGAGCCGGATGCCGCCGGGCGCAGCGTGTACCTCATCGGCTTCGACGAGACAATCGGCGCCATGCGGACGTACAAGGTCGAGCGCATCCGCAGTTCAACGCTGACCACCGACCGCTACGAGATCCCCGATGACTTCGACCCGGACCGCTGGCTGGCGCACTCGTGGGGCATCTGGTCGTCGGACACCACCGAGGTGGCCGAGGTGCAGCTGCGCTTCGACGCATCGGTGGCGCACCGCGTGCGCGAGTCGATCTGGCACCGCTCCCAGAAGCTGACAGAGCTGCCCGATGGGCGCATCGAGATGCGGCTCAGCGTGGCCGGCATCGTCGAGATCAGGCCCTGGATCCTGTCGTGGGGCGATGCGGTAGAGGTGCTGGCGCCTCCTTCCTTACGGGAGGTGGTGGCCACCGCGGTGCGGAACGCGGCGGCGCGCTACCCGACGTGATGGAGGCTACCCTCGAGGTCGAGCTCAAGCTTCGTGCCGAGACCGATGCGCCGCTCCGTGCGCTTGCCCAGGCCACGCGGCTCGGTCCAGCCGACCTGGGACCGCCGAGCGAGGTCGTGGAGCTGGATCGATACCTCGATACCGCAGACGGCCACCTGGCCGCAGCAGGCTGGGCCTGCCGCCTTCGCACTCGCCGCGGATCGGCGCGCCTCTCGCTGAAGGGCCCGCCGCAGCACGCGGCGGGAGCCCTGCTCCATCGCCGGCCGGAGATCGAAGGCCCGGCGGACTTCGACGTGAAACCCGACCGGTGGCCATCCTCGCCCGCCCGCGAGCGGCTGGTGGAGCTGTCTGGCGGTGCCGATCTGGTCGAGCGACTCGCGTTACGCCAGCGCCGCGTCGAGCGGGCAGCCAGCGTTGACGGCAGGCGGGTTGGCACCTTGTCGCTCGACAGCGTGCAGGTCGAGCAGGAAGGCGTCGAGCGCGGCACGTTCCTGGCCGTGGAGCTTGAGCTGGACGACGCGGCGCTCGACGGCGGCTTCAACCCGGCTCTCGTGGTGGGCGCTCTGCTCGCGACCCACGGGCTGGTAGCTGAGCCACAGACGAAGCTCGAGCGGGCGCTCGCCCTGCTGGACAGCGGCGCCGCATGATCTCCGCGCGTCGCGCGGGGGAGCTGGCGGCCCTGGTCATCGGGCTGGCCGTGTTTGGCTACCTTGGCTGGGACGGCGCCATGTGGGATCCGCGCTACCAGCTGGCGCTGCACGGGGCCGCGGTGGCGGGCGCGGGGGGCCTGCTGTGGATCGGCCTGGCCGGTGGCTTGCTGCCACGCACCCGCCTGGAGCTACCTGTCCTCGGGCTTCTGCTCGCTTTCGGCGTGGCCAGCCTGTCCGCGTGGAACCTTGGGCTTTCGGCCCAGGCCCTGGCTTCGATCATCGGGACCGCGCTGATGCTGCTGGTTGCGATGCTTGCCCTCCACCATCGGCCCGGCTGGACGGCCATGGCAGTGACCGGTCCGATCCTTGTCCTGGCTGCGGGCGCGCTGGCCGTGCTGGGCTCGCGGCGGCTCGATTGGTTTGCCGCCGGGGGGCCGGGCCTGCCACCGGTGCGGCTGGGACATGAGACGACCGTCTTCGGGTCGGTGGCGGTCCCACCGTTCGTGCTGATGGCCGCGCTGCCGCTCGCCCTCCTGATCCCTCAGCCTCGGCTGAGATTGGTGGTCACCATCGGGCTGGCGATCGTGGCTGTGCCGCTCACGGCAATCTCCGGCTCGCGATCCGCCTGGCTCGCTCTGGCAGTCGCAGGGGTGGTGCTGTTGGCGCCTGCGGCGGTTGGCCGCCTGCGTCGGGAGCAGGTCACCGGTGGCCTGTTTCCGAGCCGCCGATGGACGCCGCGACGCACCGGACTCACCGTGCTGGCCCTGGCAGGGGCTGCCCTTGTCTTCGCGTTCGTTGCCCCCCGCCTCACCGATCTGCGCTCGCTCGTGTACCGGGGCTTCCTATGGCGCGACACGATCTCGGCCTGGAGCGCGGACCCGGTCTTCGGCATCGGGCCCGGCAGCATGCCATTCGCCCGGCAGGCCGCCGCTCCGGCTCTCACCTTCCCGGTGCGGCAGCCGCATTCGCACGACATCCCTCTCGGAATCCTGGGCGATGCGGGGCTGATCGGCCTGGCCGCTGCGCTGGTCGTGTTCATCAGCTTCGTCCTTCTGGCCGGCCCGTGGCGCACCCGCACGCTGCCGGGCCGAGCGGCCTTTGCGGTGCTGATGGGCTTCGCGGTTGGGATGCTGTTCGAGGACCTGACCTTCCTGCCGAACTTCAACCTGCTGGTGATGCTGCTGGTGGCGATGGCATTGACCGATGGCGGGGCGGTTCGCTGGCAGCGCCTGGATCTCCGGCCAGGCCTGCCGCGCTGGGCTGCGGCAGCCGCAGGACTCGGCGCCTCCGCGCTGCTGGCGCTGATGCTGCTGGGCGATGCGTCGGCCATAGCGTACCGAACGGGAACCGATGCGGCGGGCGCTGGTCATTGGCCGCAGGCATTCGCGGCAGTGCAGCGCGCCGTGCAGCTGAACCCCTGGCAACCAACCGGCCCCAAGTCACTGGCCGTGGCTGCCGACCGCATCGGCCAGGCGCAGATCGCGCGGGCGGCAGCGACCCGGGCCGTCGAACTGAGCCCCGGTGACGGTCCGTCGTGGACGAACCTGGCGCTGCTGTGCGAGGCCGATGGCGATCGCCTCTGCGCGCGGCATGCCGCTGACCGCGCCGTCGAGACCGCCAGCGCTGCGGGCCGCGAACTGGCCAACGCCGCGCTGGTGTACGACTGGCTGGGCGACCAGGGCCTGGCCGATCGGACCTACCGCCTGTCGCTGCTGACCAACTATTGGACTGGCTTGACCCTGCCGTGGCCGCGCGACGTGACGATCGGCGAGGGCAGCTCAAGCGAGCTGGGCATCGACGCTGCCGAGCTCAATCTGCTGATCGGGCGGCGCATCGAGGGCGAGCCGGTGCGCGCCGATGACTACACCGGACCGGTGACGCGGTCGCTGGCATACGCCGTGCTCGGCGAACATGCCGCTGCCGAGACGGAGATCGATCGCGCAGAGCAGCTGGTGCCCGGCTCAACCACGGTGTGGGAGATCGGCGCCCTCCTCGAGCGTCATTACGGTGGCGACCCGGAGTCGCTGATCCGAATCAGCAACGTGGTACGCGGTGTGCCGCTGAGTGGCCAGGCCTCGGGCAGCCCCGCCTACCTCACCTTCGATATCGCCACCTTCCGCGCATATCCGGCCGATGGGCTTGTCAGCGCCGCCGTGCGGTTGCTGCCCGACACCCCGTGGCCCTGGGTGCTGGAGCCGCTGCTGGCCCCGTGATGCCGCCCTCAGTCGGTGAGGGGCAGCCGCAGGATGAGCGCGAGCGTCGGTCGGGCGCGCGGCTCGGCCGGGATGATCGATGCTCGCAGCCACGCAGCCCCTGCCGGCCCGCCGCGGTAACGCGCGGACAGCTGCCGGGCCGACAGGCCATCGATCCCGAGCGACGACAGGGCCTCGGCAACCAGCGTGCCGTCACCAACGTAGCCGTGGCCGGCGGTCACTCGGTCGCCCGTGGCAAGCAGTGCTTCCAACCAGTGCCGCCGCACCCGGAATGAGCGACGGGTCACCGGCTGGCCGCCCGCCCAAAGCAGATCGCTGGCAACGTACGCCGGCCGTCCCGGGCGGTCATACCCGTCGAGCCGGGCGCGCAGCAGACCGGCATCCGGCCGGCCGGCTTCGTCGAGCACCAGCAGGGTGCCATCAAGCACGACGCCGTCCTCCCCAAGCTGCGTCAGCAGCTCGCCCAGTTCGGGAAACGTGGCGGTGGCATCGGCCAGGCCTTCCGCCTGCAGGCGCAGCCTGCCTCGTTCGACGAGCGCAAGGGCGCGGACGCCGGGCCACCAGGGCTCGAAGAAATAGTCGGGGTCGTCGAATGGTGCGTCGACCTGCGTGGCCTGCATCGGCACGACGCGGGACGGCAGCCGTTGCTGCGATCGGTCTTCGGCAGGTGGTACTGGGAGATGAAGCTGCTCCGACGGCACCGGGGCGATCAGGCGGTCTTGCGGCGTCGCGCCGCAGGCGCCTCCTCGTCGGCCGCCTTGCGCCGGCTGGTCGCCGCAGTCCGCTTGGTGCGGGTTGGCTTCGCCGCGGCCTTGCCCTTTTCTCCGGCCTTGGCCCCGCCACGCCGTGTCTCGCGAGCCTGCGCCACGCTCGCTTCCAGGGCGGCCATCAGGTCGCCGATCTTGGTGGGCTCGGACTTCCTGGCGGGCTCCGGCTTGGTGCCGGCGACCTTGGCTTCGATCACCTTCATCAGCGCCTCGCGGTATTCGTCGCGCGCCTGACTTGGATCGAAGTCGCTGGCCATGCTGGCAACCAGCTGCTCGGCCATCTTGCGTTCGGTGGGTTTGATCTCGATCTCGTCCTCCGGCAGGTTGAGCTCCTCCAGCGAGCGGATTTCATCGGGCCAGTGGAGGGTGGTCAGCAGCATTGTCTTGCTGAACGGGTTCAGCGCGGCAAGCTGCTCGCGGTCCTTGAGCACGATCTTGCAGATGGCGGTCTTGCCTGTCTCGGCTAGCACCGACTTGAGCAGATAGAAGGCCTTGCGCCCGATCTCATCGGGCTCCACGTAGTAGGCCTGCTTCACGAAGCGGGCGCCCTTCTCCTCGGCCTGCTCCTCGTCGATGAATGCCTCGATCTCGATCGAGCGCACCGTCTTGAGCGGAACAGATTCGAGGTCCTCCTCGCTAACGACCACGTACTTGCCCTTGCTCCACTCGTAGCCGCGCACGGTCTCCGAGCGCGGGATGACCTCGTCATCGACTGGGCAGTAGATCTTCATCTGGATCCGGCTCAGGTCCTTCTTGTGCAGCAGGTTGAAGCCGATGCCGCCCGACTCGGTGGCCAGGTACAGCTTCACCGGAATCGTCACCAGACCGAATTGGATCGCCCCCCGCCACATGGATCGCGCCATTTTCGTCCTACCTGCTTGTCACGTTGCTCCGTGCCCGAAACCTGGTCTCGACGTGGTCCCACGGAGGCCGCCGCTCGCGCCGGGGCGCCATCCTACACCCCACTCGCAACCGGTCTGGCTAGGACCATCCCGCCATTGTCGGACGGTGTGCGGCAATCGCAGACTCGGCCGCATGAGCGAGCCAACCGCAGGCCCCGCGCCGACGAACGCGCCGGAAGCGGACGAGCAGCGAGCCTACGTCCTCGAGGACGATCTTGATATCGCGGCACTCGAAGCCGACATCCTTCGGGACCTCGGCTTCTCGGTGGTGACCTGCAGTCGGATCGTGGAGCTGGGCGACCTCATGGCGCTCGCCTTGCCGCACCTGCTGGTGGTCGACGTCATGTTGCCCGATGGCGACGGCGGCGACATCACCGAACTCCTGCGGAATGCCTGGCCGGGGATCCCGGTCGTGTTCGTCTCGGCCGCCAGCCGCGAAAGGCTGGCCGAGCTCGCGCCGACCGGCCCGGTCGTGGCCAAGCCATTTGACATCGAAGCGTTCAGCCGCGCTGTTCTTGACGCCGTCGAGGCCCCGCGGGACCTGCGTACGGCATCGTGACGGTGCCGGAGGCTGCTGAGGCTCAGCGTCGCGGCGGACCGGTGATGACCACCAGCCCGGAGTCGGCCGCCTTCCCCCTGCCGTCGTGGATCGCGTAGCGATGCTCGATGGGCACGGAAGCCGACAGCATGGCACTTACGGGGCAGTACTTCGTGGCCGAGAGCTCGACGGCGCGACGCACCGCCTCCGCGCTGGCCTCGCCGCTGACCTGGTGCTCCACCACGATCGATGTGAAGACCTTCGGCTCTGTGTCGGCCTTGGTCGCGGTGACCGAGATCTGATAGCGATCCACCCGTTGTCGCTTTTTGCGCAGGATGCTCGCCACGTCCATGGCGGTGCAGGCGGCCAGAGCGGCCAGCACGGCCTCGGTCGGGCTCGAGGCTGTCCCACCTTCTTCGCGGCTGAGCGTGTCGAAGCTCACCGGAAATCCAGACCCCGTCACAGCGGAGACGCGCATGCCTTGCGCCGGATCGACGAACTTGGCGAGCACGGTGCTGGTTGTCGGCATGGCGCGAGCCTAGCAGCGGGGCGACCGGCATGCGCCTGATCAGACCCGCCGGGAACAACGGCGAGCGCCGCTGGGCGCTTGCGCTGTCGCTGGGCATGCTGCTGGTCGGCATGCTGGCGATCCTGCTCATGGCGATGCTGCCAGAGGATCGCGTCAGCGGCGTCGCCATGCTCGGCATCGCCGCCGCCCTGGGGCTGGGGGTCGGTCTCGCGTGGCTGATCCGCGCCATATCGAGCAATGGCCGCCGACCGATTGGCGAGGACCTTGCCCGCCTGCTGGCACCTGCCTTCGACGACAGCTATGTGCTGATCATCGCTCCGCGCCTGCCCGGCGTCTCCGACGAGCTTGCCGCCCTGCTGGTCGGCCCGGCCGGCGTGCGAGCGCTCGTCTCGCGGCACTGGCGGGGCCGATATCGGGTGCGTGGACGGTCGTGGGAGTACTACACGCGGTCGGCGGAGGGATGGATCCCGTGCCTCACCAACCCCTCGTTCGATGGCGACGCCGTGGCGCACGCCGTTGCCGCCTGGGCCCGCACGGCGATCGATGAGCCAGCGCTGCCAATCGCCCCGGCCGTCGTCTTTCCGCGGCCGTGGAGCGTGATCGTGCTGGAGGAGCCTGACGGCGAGATCGTTACGTCCGACAACGCCCCTTGGTGGGCGCAGCGCATCGGCCGGCTGCAACGCATGGACGCGCCGCGCGTAGCCCGTTTCGTGCAGTCCGTGATGGATGCGGCCGACGCCGTCGAGGGACGAGTGCCGGCGCCCGCGCCGCACAGCCTGGCCTGAGCGGCTAGCTCTCGTCCGGCTCCCGGGTCTTCTGCAGCCACCGCTCGGCGGTGGCGCCGTCGAGCACCGTGGCCAGCAGCTCATCCGGTCGCTCGTCATCGGTCACCAGGATGAGGTGCGCGCGCCTGCGCTGGAAGGCGATCGCCGACGCGGTGCGGGCGAGCTCCGGGTGCAGACCACAGGCGATCGTCACCTCCGTCATTGGCAGGTAGCGGTCGCTGGCGTTCAGCAGACCGTCTGCCGGTCGGCTGCCATGCGGAACGTGTACCGAGCCGGTGACGCGAAACGGAGGCAGACCGAATTGCGCGCGCACGGCGCGCTTTGGGATCCGCATCTCGGGACGCGCAACGGCATCGGACTCGCCCGCGATCACGATCAAGACTTCTTCCAGGTTGACCAGGACCTGGAGGGCTGAGATGGTCGCCGTCGGGTCGGCGTATTCGCTGACTGTGGCCTGCTCTACGAGCAGGTGGCTGGCGCTTGCCTGGTTCACGATGTCGGCCACGCGGCCGAAGCGCGAGGCGGTCTGCCCAGAGACACGGTAGGCATCGGTGTAGATGTCCACCGGCACGGCACGAAGGGGCGACGGCGCGAAGGGGTCGACCTCGAAGGTGCTCACAGGCCGATGGTACGCGGCGTCACGACCGCTTGCGTGCCTTCCACACTTCCTCGCTCGGCCACTTCCGCGCCCACTCGCTGGTGATCCACGGGTAGCGCGTGGTGGCGCCCGCCGGTGGCCGCAGCTCGATCAGGTCCGTCACCTCGAAACCGTTGGCGCGCAGGACGCGGATCCAGTCGCCGTACCCGAGGTGGAACTCGACTCTTGTTGAGTCGGGCCACTCGGTGCGATGCATCCCGAAGTAGGCCCGTTGGAGGCGATCGGTGGCCGGCCCCTCCGCCTCGGTTTCCGGGAGACACAGGATGCATAGCAGCCCGTTGGTGAGGAACACGAGCTCACCGCCGGGCCGGAGCAGGCGTGCCGCCTCCGGGATCCATCGGTAGGGATCGGCCCACAGCGCGGCGCCATATTCGCTGATGGCGAAGTCGAAGCTGGCGTCAGGGTATGGAACCGCCTCGGCATTGCCGAGCAGCAGCGGAAATTCAAGGCCATGCTGCTGCTGCAGGCGTCGCGCGGTCTCCAGCTGCTTCGGCGAGTTGTCGATCCCGACCGGCCGCGCCCCGCGCCGGGCAAGCCAGGCCGATACATAGCCCGTCCCGCAGCCAAGCTCGATGGCGTCCCTGCCGTCCAGCCGGTCCGGCAGGAGACTTACCTCCGCTTCGGAGATTCCCCAGATACCCCACCGCGGCTGGTCCCTTGCCCAGCTCACCTCACCGTTGGCCACGTACTCGACGGCCATCTCGTCCCAGTGCGCCCGGTTGCGGGCGACATACTCGCGCTCCTCCATGGATGGATCCTACGACTCGCCCAACTCTCCGGTGGCGGCGATGCGCTCCGTCTCTCCGCCCCGGCCACGCGCCAGCAGGATTCGCCCGGTGGCCTGCTCCGCGAAGAGCGCCTCGACGGTGGCCAGCGTGTCGATCTCGGCAGATGTCTTGTCGTCCCGGATGCGCACGATGCGCGGGAATCGCATCGCGAAGCCGGACTTGTGCCGGGTGGAGCGCATGATCCGATCAAAGGCGATCTCGACCACCACCTCGGGATGGACCGTGCGGTAGCGGCCGAAGTCACGCAGCGTGATCGACTGAAAGTGCTCGGTCATGGTGGCGATCTCCGCATCGGTCAGTCCGGTGTAGGCCTTGCCGATGGTGAGCAGCGGGGCATCGGGCTCGTCGGCTGAGCGAACGGCAAACGTGTAGTCGGACAGCACGCCGCGACGCTTGCCGTGGCCCCATTCCACGCCGACCACCACACAGTCGAGCGTGGCCAGCGCCTTCTTCAGCTTCAGCCAGCCCAGCCCGCGGCGACCCGGCTGATATGGCGAGTCCGGGTCCTTGACCATGAGCCCCTCGTTGCGACGCTCGCGTGCGTCGTCGAAATGACGCTCCACCTCCTCCGCGCTGTGGGCGGTGGCCAGGTTCGAATACAGGATCCGCTCCGCAGTGCGTCCCGGCAGGTCCAGTGCCTCCAGGGCGTTCCGCCGCTGGCGCAGCGGCGTCTCGAGCAGGTCCTCGCCATCGAGGTGCAGCAGGTCAAAGGCGACCAGCACCACCGGCACCTTCTCCAGCAGCTCCCCGCCGGGATTCGCACGGCCCAGCCGTGTCTGCAGGCTGGCGAAGTCCATGACCGATCCAGCCCGGTACGGAACCAGCTCTCCGTCGATGACCAGCCGATGACCAAACGTGGCGACCGCGGCAGCCACCTCTGGGAATGAGATCGTGACGTCATTCAGGTCGCGGCTGAACAGGCGCGGACCGCTCTCGTCGAGGTGCAGCTGGGCGCGAATGCCGTCGTACTTATCCTCGATCCATGCCTCCTCGCCGACCCTGCGCATCACCTCTGCCGAGTCGGCGACGGGGGTGGCCAGCATCGAGCGAATCGGCCGGCCGAGGTGCAGTGCCGCGGAGGCCAGGGCGTGGTCCCGGGCGAGCGTCGCAGCCTCGCCAGGCTCGCCGACCAGCATGTGGGCACGCCGCACCTCATCAAGGGGAACTTCGAAGGCGGCGGCAATGGCCTCCTCCAGCAGGCCCTCGCGCAGCCCGATGCGCAGCTCTCGCGATGCGATGCGGCCGATGTAGCGCGCCTCGGCCGTGGAGGCGCGAGCAAAGAGCCGGGCCATCTCCTCGATTCGCCCCTCTGCCCCCGATGCCGAACTGATGGCGCGCAGGGCCTCACCCACGTGCGCGACGGTCAGCCGGGGCTCTGTGCCGGCACGGCCGGCAAGCAGATCCGCCGCCGCGTCTCCGAAGTCGGAGTGGCGCAGGTATGCCGCGTTGAGCGCGAGTGCGTCGGCGCCGCTTACCGCGGCCAGTGCCTGGCTCTGCTGAACCCAACCAAGCCCCAGCCGGTCCGCTGAGCCGGGCAGCGGGCGCCCAGCGAAGAACGTGGCAGCGATTGGCAGCTCCGCGGGTGGAAGCCCGCGGAGGTAGGCAGCCAGCGCGTCGCGCTTTCGGAGCTTCGAGGCGGTTGAGGCGACCTCGTCCGCCACCCGGGCGAACTCGGCGAAGGGGCTGCCGGCCATCGGAGCGGAGTCTAGCGACGTGTACGATCTCGGCCGATGGAGACCGCCGGCGTGCTGCACGTATCTCCCCCGGGGCTGACGCTCGATGGTGCGCGTGAGATCGCCCGCACCTGCTTCCAGGTCGACGGGGACGCGCGCGAGCTGGTCAGCGAGCGGGACCAGAACTTCCTGCTGGCCGCCGATGGGCAGGGGTGGGTCCTCAAGGTCTCGAACGTCGCGGAGGACCGCTCCGTGGTCGAGATGGAGGTCGCCGCGGTCGAGCACGCGGCACGGATGGACGCCGGTCTGCCGCTCGCGCTGCCGCGCCGCTCGGTGGACGGTCAGGCAATCGCCGAGGTCACGGTCGGCGACGCGCGGCACCTGGTCCGGATGATCCCGTACCTGGCAGGACGCACCGCGCATCCATCCGAGCTCGACGAACACGCGGTCCGCGAGCTCGGGATCGTGGTGGCGCGCCTGGCGCGCGCCCTGCGCGGCTTCTTCCATCCCGCGGCTGGCCGATTCATCGAGTGGGACCAGAAGCATCTGCCCGACCTGGCACGGCATGCCGTCCTCGTCGCCGACGCGTCCCGTCGTGCGCAGCTGGAGCGCGTGCTCGAGCGATTCAACCGGCGCGTGCTGCCCGTCCTGCCAACACTGCGGGCCCAGGTCATCCACAACGACGTGACGCTCGACAACGTCGTGCTCGACGACGCGGGCAGGGTGACCGGCATCATCGACTTCGGTGACATGGCTCACACCGCCACGGTGCTTGACGTGCCCGCCAGCCTGCAGTCGCTGGTCCGCGAGCGCGAGGACCTCTTCGCCGTCGCGGCGTCCTTCCTGCAGGGCTATACCTCGGTGCTGCCGCTCGAGGACCAGGAGGCCGACCTGCTTGGCGACCTCGTCGCCGGCCGCATGATCCAGACCATCCTCATCTCAGCCTGGCGTACGCGGCAGTTTCCGGATAACGACTACATCACCGGCTGGGCGGAGCCGGCATGGGCACTGCTTGACCAGCTCGAGCGGGTCGGCTTCGAGGAGGCGTCGCGCAGGCTGGCCTCCGCGGCTCGCGCCCCTATTCGGCGCGGCAGCACGCCCGCTGCCGATGATGAGCTGCTTGCTCGCAGGCAGAAGGTCCTGGGCAACGCGCTGGAGCCGCTGACTTACCGGCGGCCCCTGCACCTCGTGCAGGGCCGAGGGGCGTGGATGTTCGACGCTGACGGGAGAGCCTACCTGGACGCGTACAACAACGTGCCGGTGGTCGGCCATGCCCACCCGCGCGTAGTGGACGCCGTTGCCCGCCAGGCTGCCCTCCTCAACACGAACACGCGATACCTGCATTCGGCCATCGTCGAGCTGGCCGAGCGGATCGTGGCCGGCATGCCCACCGGGCTCGACACTGTCATGTTCGTCAACTCCGGCAGCGAGGCAAACGATCTCGCCTGGAGGCTGGCGACCAGTGCGACCGGTGCGACCGGCGGGCTGGTCACGGACTGGGCATACCACGGCGTCACGGCCGCCATCGCCGACTTCTCGCCGTCCGAGTGGCGGCCCGGCCAGCGGCCGGATTCGGTCGAAACGTTCGGCGCCCCCGACACATACCGCGGCTCCTACGCGGAACCCGTCGACGGCGCCACCGCCGCTCGCCGCGAAATGGCCGCAGCAGTCGAGCGCCTCGCCACGCGAGGGATTCGGCCGGCCGCGCTCTTCATCGACTCACTGTTCACATCGGATGGCATCTTCGCGCCACCGGCGGACCCGGTCGTGGCCACGGTTGCCGTCGCCCGCGAGTCAGGGGCTCTCTACATCGCCGACGAGGTCCAGGCTGGGCATGGCCGCGGCGGTGACGGGCTATGGAGCTTCACGGCCTGGGGCGCGACGCCGGACATCGTGACCCTGGGCAAGCCGATGGGGAACGGCCACCCCATTGCCGCCGTTGTCGCCCGAGCAGATCTTGTCGACCGCCTGGCCGCGGAGACTACCTTTTTCAGCACCTTCGGCGGGAACCCGGTGGCGTGCGTCGCCGCGATCACCGTCCTGGACGTGTTGGCGGACGAGCGGCTGGTGGAAAACGCCGCCTCCGTCGGTGAGTGGCTGCGCGGTGAGCTCGTCAGGATTGCTGCGAGCCATCCCGCCATCGGCGACGTGCGCGGGCGTGGCCTGATGACGGGCGTGGAGCTGGTGGAGCGCGAGACCGGCGCGCCGGCCGGCGACCTCGCGCGGAGCGTCCGTGACCAGATGCGCGAGCGCGGCGTGCTCGTCGGCACAACGCGTCGCGAGGCGAACGTGCTGAAAATCCGGCCGCCGCTCTGCATCCACCGCGACGAGGCGCAGTTGATCGTGAGCGCGCTGGACGAGGTGCTCTCCGAGATCACGGAGGGCTGACACCTAGCCCTCCTCCACCTCCAGCTGCTTGGCCCGCTCGACCAGCTCGGCCACCCGCCGACCACCCTTGCGGCCGATCTCCTGGAAGTGTTCCGATGGGTAGCGCTGGCTGACGGCCTTGCCGCCCTTCTGACCGATCTCGGCGAAGAATTCCGGCCCATAGCGGGCCCGAGTGGCGCGACCGCCCTTGCGGCCGGCGTCTCGCACGCTCATCGGCTCGGACTTTCGGTCCTTGCCGGGGTCCTGCTTCTCGGCACTCACGAGGTCGCGCTGGACTGCACGATGCGTGCCGAGCAGCCGGCCATACGACAACCTGCCGAGCGGCTGTGCCGGGTGGCTGTGCCGAGTGGCTGCAAAGCCGTCCGGGGATGGCACGCGACTAGAATGCCGGCCCATGCACCCATTCGCGCGCAACCTGGTGATCGGAGGGGTCGGTCTCATCATCGCCGGCGGCCTCACCGCGCTCGCCGTGCTGGGTCGGGATTCGGGTACATCCGTGATGGCCATGCTGGCCGCCGGCGCGATCGCCGCCGCGGTCGGGATCTTCCTGTTCGTGCAGGGCTGGATCTGGTCGCAGCGCGCCTACCGCCAGGGATCAACCGGCCGCTCGATCGCCATCGCGCTCGGCGGCGGGCTGATGATCGTGCTGGCCGCGGTTGCCCTGGCGGGGACCGTCATCCTGGTGCTGGTCTTCTTCCTCAGCTAGCTCGGGGTCATGACGCGGCCTGCGCTACCATCTGGCCCGCGGCGCCCCCATCGTCTAGAGGCCTAGGACGCCACCCTTTCAAGGTGGAGATCACCGGTTCGAATCCGGTTGGGGGTACCAGCTCCCTCAGACGTGGTTGATCTCGACCCGGTCGCCGCAGTCGGGGCAGTACAGCAGCAGCAGCTTCGGGTCGTCGCGACTGGGCCGCCAGGAGTAGACGTCCGCCTCGGTCAGCCGTTCGCCGCAGTGCGGGCATTCCACACCCAGCTCCAGCCACTGGTCACGTGGCACGTTCTGGCGTCCCATCAGCGTGGTGGCAGCCACTCGCTGCCCTGCACGTGGCCGGCCCCGGCATCGGCGTCGCCAGCGGGAACGGCCGGCTCCGGTTCAGGCGCCAGGCCCGGTGGGGCGGCCCAGCCCGGCTTGCCGACCGGATTGGTGGCAGATGCGCCGGCCTCCGCGCCCGCGGCTGCCGCAATCTCGCGACGCGTGCGCTCCACCCGGTCCGATCGGTCGAGCAGCGGATACGCGCGGGCGGCATAGCCGGGCCAGAGCCCGATGTCGCCCATACGGATCATGACCTGCGTCTTGCCATAGGCTCCCGTCACGTCCCGGGTGGAACGATCCAGCACCTGGTAGTCGCGGCCGGTAACCTGCCGCAGCGCCTCGGGCAGGGTTTCGACCAGGAAGGCCGGATTGGGATTCGCCTCCAGGGCAACGCCCAGTGCTGCGACCACCTCCTCATCGGTCAGGCCGCGGGGCAGGGGACGGCTGATGAACTCCATCCGCGGATCGCGCGATGGGCCTCGGATCGTGCGGGCCAGCGACTTGAACATCGGGCCGCGATTGTAACCGTCCACTGACGGTCGACCTTTGCCCGATGGCGGGCCTCGGCCCGACGATTGCTATACTGGCCGACCCGTGAGGCACCCTCGCATCCGCGCGGCCTGAGCCGTCTGGCATCTCGAGCCAGCTCTGCGCGGTCCACCGGCGAACGCCGGCATGCAGTACAGGAGACACCTCATCATCAGCGCGCGCGTCAGAAAGGCCGTCCTGCCGGCGGCTGGCTTCGGAACCCGCTTCCTGCCCGCCACCAAGGCGATCCCCAAGGAGGTCATGCCCCTGGTGGATCGCCCGATCATCCAGTACGCCGTGGAGGAGGCGGTCGCCTCCGGTATCGAGCAGATCATCATCGTCATCTCGACTGGCCGCAGCGCGATCGAGGACCATTTCGACGCCGACCCCACGCTCGAGCGCTGGCTGGAGGAACGCGGCGACATCGAGCTCCTGCGCACCGTCCGTCGCATCACCGAGATTGGGCCAATCGCCTTCGTCCACCAGAAGGAGCAGCTGGGCCTGGGACACGCCGTGCTGATGGCCAAGGAGCTGGTTGGGGACGAGCCATTCGCCGTGCTGCTCTCCGACGACGTGATGCTGAATCCCGGCGGGATGCCGGTTACCCGCCAGCTGATCGAACAGCATGCCGCGCATCGTGGCAGCGTGGTGGCCGTGCAGCGGGTGCCGCCGGCCGACGTGACTCGCTACGGCATCGTGCGGCCCGTGCGTGAGGAGGGCCGACTGGTGGAGATCGGCGACCTGGTCGAAAAGCCCTCGCAGGCCGATGCTCCGTCGGATCTTGCGGTGCTGGGCCGGTACGTGCTGACGCCGAAGATCTTCGGCGTGCTGGAAACCACGCCCCGCGGCGCCGGCGGTGAGATCCAGCTCACTGACGCCATCCGCGGCCTGATCGACGAGCAGCCGGTGTTCGGCTACCAGTTCGAGGGCGAGCGGCACGATGCCGGCACCCGGATCGGCTGGCTGGAGGCCAACGTGGCAATGGCCCTGCAGTCCGAGGACGCCGACGAGTTCCGTGCTTACGTGCGTGGACTTGACCTGCGAGACTGAGGCCCGCGGCCCGATGGCGGTCGGGCGCAGCGGCACTGAAGGGGCACCAGGGTGGAGATGATCGGGCGGCTCATCGGCGGGCGTTATCGGCTTATCGCCCCGGTCGGCGAGGGCGGGATGGCCACCATCTGGCGCGCCGTCGACGAGCAGCTCGACCGCGAGGTGGCCGTCAAGCTGCTCCGCGAGCAGTTCGGCAGCGACGCCGGCTTCGCAGCCCGATTCCGCCAGGAGGCACGAGCCGCCGGCTCGCTGTCGCATCCCAATATCGTGCCGGTCTACGACTACGGGACCGATACCGACGGCGCTCAGTTCATCGTCATGCAGCTGGTCGAGGGGGAGAATCTCGCCACCCTGCTCCGTGAGCGATCGACCCTGGAGACCGATGACGCCGTGCGCATCGCGCTCGGCGTGGCGTCCGCCCTGGAGGCCGCTCACCGTCGCGGCCTTGTGCACCGGGACGTGAAGCCGGGAAACATCCTCATCACCGACGACGGCGACGTGAAGGTGACCGATTTCGGCATCGCGCGCGCCGTGGCCGAGGCCTCGATGACGGTGACCGGCACCACGCTGGGATCGGTCCACTACTTCAGCCCTGAGCAGGCGCGTGGTGACGAAGTCACCGGTGTGTCCGACGTGTATGCCCTGGGCATCGTCCTGTACGAGATGCTGACTGGCCGTCGCCCGTTCGAGGGCGACTCGCCGGCGGCCGTGGCGCTCAAGCGCCTGAGCGAGGACCCGCCGCCGCCGTCCACCTATCGCCCCGTTCCCAGCGGCCTGTCGGCGATCGTCATGCGGGCGCTGCAGCGCGAGCCGCGTGACCGCTTCCCCGACGCCGGTTCGTTCGCCGAGGCGCTGCGCGTCTGGCAGAAGGACCCGGCGGCAGCCGCCGCTGCCGCGGCTGGCGGTGCCGGGGCGGCGGGTGTCGCCGCTGCAGCCGGGTCGCCACCGCCCGCGGCCGCCCCGATCCCACCCTCCGGTGAGCCGACCATCTATGTACCGCCGCGGGTGGCCATGCCCTCCGACCGCACACTGTCCGGCGTGGGCCAGCCACCGCGTCGCCCACCGGAAGCGGTCGACGAGCGAGAGGGGCAGCCGTGGTGGACGTGGGCTCTGGTCCTGCTGGCTGTTCTCCTGCTGGGGCTCATCGGCTTCCTCGGGATGCAGATCATCGGCGGCCTGGGGCCCGGGACAACCCCGTCGCCGTCGATCGCAGAGTTCGAGCTTCCCGACTACGAGGGCCAGCCGATCGCATCGGTCCGGGCCGACCTCGAGCGGCGCGGCTTGGTGCCCGACGAGCGACGCGAGGCTTCGGACGAGTTCGACCGCAACACCGTGCTCTCCACCAGCCCCGGCGCTGGCGAGCTGGTCAGCCGCGGCGACACCATCACGGTGCGAATCAGCAACGGCGCGGGCACCGTGCCGCTTCCCAGCCTGATCGGCCAGACTCGCGCGGAGGCAACGGCGACCTTGATCGCTGCCGGCCTCAACCTCGGGGTGGTGAACAACGAGCCCTCAAGCCAGGAGGCGGGCACCGTGATCCGCAGCGACCCGAACGCAGGGACGGATGTCGAGCGCGGGTCGCAGGTCAACCTGCTGCTCTCGACCGGGCCAACACCCTCGCCCACGCCACGACCGACGCCGCCACCAACGCCCGCGCCGACCGCAACCCCGACGCCGACACCAACGCCCGCGCCCGGCCCGTAGGGGGCGCGAACAGGGCGCGCATCGGCCATGGGCAGGCCAGGTGCTAGCATCGGCTCGAAAACCGATTCCTGACCCAGGAGGTCATATTCGCCCATGTTTGCCCCGATGACGGTCGATGACTCGACCTTCGAGGCGCAGGTGCTCAACTCGGAAAAGCCGGTGCTCGTCGACTTCTGGGCGCCGTGGTGCGGGCCGTGCCGGCTCGTCTCCCCGGTGGTCGAGTCGCTGGGCGAGGCCCACAGCGAGAAGCTCGCGGTGGCCAAGGTGAACACCGATGAGAACCAGCAGCTGGCGATGCGCTACAGCATCTTCAGCATTCCCACCCTGATCGTGTTCAAGGACGGTCGCGAGGCCGCTCGTCTGGTGGGCTTCATGCCCCAGGAGGCGATGGAGGAGCGGCTCCGCGATTACATCGCCTGACCGAATCTGGCCGGCGCGGCCGAGTCGAGGGAGCTGCGCAGTCCTTCCATCGCAGAACTTGGCTTAGGCCGATCGTCCGGGGGGCCCGCAGGGTGATGCAGCCGCTACACTCGATCGCCACGAGGAGGCTGCCCGGGCGTGATCATCAAGACCGAACGGCGAACCGGCGCGGACCGCCGACAGGTGGGCGATCCATTCGCCCCCGAGCGGCGGCAGGATGACCGGCGCACCATGTGCTGGGAGGTCGAGAACTGCTCGCTCACTATCCGCTACCGGTGCCCGGCCTTCATCCTGCGGCGTCCCTGCTGGGAGCTGTGGGCGGTCGAGGGCGTCGGTCCGCAGCGGGCTTGCTGCCACAACGAGATCGACTGCGAGCCGGGACGCTGCGTGATCGCCGAGAAGCGCTTCGCTGCCGCGCCGGAGCCGCTGACGGTGCACGTCGGCCGGCGGGGCATGCCACTGGGCTATGCCCGACCGCGACGGCACTCCTGCCCGCACTTCTACCTGACCCAGGGCGGCAAGGGCCGCGTACCGATCGAGGCACCTCAGCTGCTGCGCACGCTGATGAAGCAGGAGGGCGTGGTGTCCCGGTGCGAGCTGCGCGCCGGCGTGCACCTCGACACGAGCTACGTCAGCGACCTGTGCCTCACCGGGCAGTTTCATGACTGCGTCTTCTACGAGGACGAGCAGGGCTGACGACTATCCCGCCGCAGTGCGGGAGCTCACCTCGCGCGGCCGCTTCGGGATCAGCCTTGGCCTGGAGCGAATCGAGGCAATCCTGGACGATCTCGGTCACCCCGAGCGCTCGCTGCACGGCGCACTCATTGCCGGCACGAACGGCAAGGGCAGCGTGGTGGCGATGGCCCGATCGGTCCTGGGGGCCGCCGGACTGCGCATTGGCACAATGCCGAAGCCGCACCTGGTCAGCTACCGCGAGCGGATAGCGATCGACGGCATGGCGCTCGACGAGCGACGATTCGCCGCGGCGGTAGCGCGGGTGCTGCCCGCGGCAGACCGGGTGGCGGAACGCCATGGCCCGCCCACCGAGTTCGAAACGCTGACTGCAGCCGCCTTCACCGAGCTTGCCGGCTCCGACCTCGACCTGGTCCTGGTCGAGGTCGGAATGGGCGGCCGGCTGGATGCCACCAACGTGCTCGATCCCGGGGTGGCCGTGATCACCAATGTCCAGCTCGATCATGAGCGCTACCTCGGGCGGACCCTCTCGGCCATTGGAGCTGAGAAGGCGGCCATCATCAAGCAGCGCAACCTGGCGGTGACCGGTGCCACCGGGCGTGGCCTGCGGCCGATCCTGGATCGTTCCGCGGAGCTGCGCGCCACGTTGCGGATGGCCGGAGCCGGCCGCCCGTACCACGCCGACCTGCGCCACGCGGGCTGGGATGGTCTGGTAGTCAATGCAGCCACGCCCGGCAGCACGCTGGCCGAGCTGCACATCGGGCTGCTGGGAGGGCACCAGGCCCAGAACGCGGCCGTCGCCCTGGCCCTGCTTGACGCCCTCCGCCAGGACGCTGTGCGGCGCGGCACCCCGCTGACGGGTCTTGACGAGTCCGCAATTCGCCGCGGATTCGCCGATGTCCGCTGGCCGGGCCGTCTGGAGCTGCTCACGGACACGACGTACGGCCGGGTGCTGCTCGACGGCGCGCACAACCCCGCCGGCGCCCGCGCGCTGGCCACGGCGCTCGGCGAGTTGAACCTTCGTGAATTCCCTCTCGTCTTCGGCGCCATGCGCGGCAAGCGGGTGAGCGCGGTGCTGCGCGCCCTGGCCCCGCTGCGGCCCGAGCCCATCTTCACCCGCGTCTCCGACCGGGGCGCCCGATCGCCGGAATCGCTGCTGGCGGCGTGGCGGCGCATCGCCGGCGGGGACGCTAGCGGTCGCACGGCATCCGACCCTGCCGAGGCCGTGCAGCGTGCCGCAGCATCGCGAGGCAACGACGAGCAGCCGATCGTGGTGGCCGGCTCGCTGTACCTGGTTGGGGCCGTGCGTGCAGCCCTGGTCGGCAAGGAAGGCACCGCATGAGCGTGCTCCACTGGGGTGAGCGGACCTACGTGATGGGGATCCTGAACCTCACCCCGGACTCGTTCAGCGGTGATGGCCTGGCACCGGTCGGCAGCACCTCGGCGGAGGTCACAGCAGCGGCACTCAGGCAGGCCGCCGCATTCGTGGAGGCGGGGGCCGACATCCTGGACGTCGGTGCAGAGTCCAGCCGGCCCGCGCAGTTCTACGGCGAGCATCCGCCGATGTCGGCCGCGGAAGAGGCGCGCCTGGCCGTCCCCGTGGTGCAGGCGCTGGTTGACGCGTTCGGCAGTCAGGCCCTGGTCAGCATCGACACCGTCAAGGCCACCGTGGCGCACGCGGCGCTGGCGGCGGGAGCCGGCATGGTGAACGACGTGTGGGCCGGGCGGCGCGACCCAGGCACGCTCGTGGCCGCCGCGGAGTCGCACGCATACATGGTGTTGATGCACAACCGTGACGTTGCCGACTATCCGACCGGCGTGTTTGACGAGGTGGTGAGCTGGCTCGGCTCAGCCATAGATGACGCACTCGGCGCCGGTGTCGCGCACGAACGGCTGATCGTCGACCCCGGCATCGGCTTCGGCAAGACCCCGGAACATTCGATCGAGCTCCTCCATCGGCTTGGCGAGCTGAAGCAGGCGCTGGGTGGCCTGCCGCTGCTGGTCGGCACCAGCCGCAAGCGGTTCATCGGTGAGCTGCTTGGCGGCGTGCCACCCCAGGATCGGCTGGAAGGAACAGCGGCCACGGTGGCACTTGCCATTGCCCAGGGAGCGGACATCGTGCGGGTCCACGATGTGGCGCCCATCATGCGGACGGTGAAGGTGACCGATGGCATCGTGCGGTGGCGCCGGTGAGCGATCGCATCACGTTGCGCGGCCTGCGCTTCCTTGGCCGGCATGGAGTTGAGCTCGAGGAGCGGCTGGAGCCGCAGCCGTTCGAAGTGGACCTGATCCTGCGCGGAGACCTTTCCGCGGCGGCGGCGACTGACGACCTGGCCGATACGGTCGACTATTCAGCGGTGTTCACCCTGGTCGGGGATGTGGTCGAGGGTCGCTCCTATCGCCTGATCGAGGCACTCGCCGGGGCAATTGCCAATGCCGTCCTGGCCGCACATCCGATCGACGATGTGGAAGTCCGCGTCAGAAAGCCGAAGGCCCCGTTACCCGGGGCCTTCGAAACGGTGGAGGTCCGGCTGCGCCGGCGGCGCGGCCAGGATTGAGCTACGGCTGCTCTGGCAGCGTTCCCAGCGTGACCTCCACCTTCAGCGTGGAGTCGCCGCGCAGGACCGTCAGCGTGATCTTGTCGCCTGGCATGTGCGGCAGGATCTGCTCGGCCAGGTCGCGGTCGCCGTTGACCGGGTTGCCATCGATCGCCACGATCTCATCTCCCTCTCGCAGGCCAGCCTGGTCGGCCGGGCTGCCCGGGAAGACGGCTGGTCGGTTGTCGCTCGAGTCGATCAGGACGCCGGAGTCCGAGGGCAGGTTGAGCTGTTCAGCCAGCTGCTTGGTGACCGGCTGGTAGTAGACCCCGATCCACGGTCGCGCCAGCGGCTTGCCTTCCACGGCCAACTGCATGATCGGCTTTGCTACGTCGATCGGGATGGCGAAGCCGATGCCCTGGGCGTCCTGGCTGACGGCGGTGTTGACGCCGATCACCTGCCCAGCGCTGTCCAGCAGGGGTCCGCCGGAATTGCCCGGGTTGATGGCAGCATCGGTCTGGATCAGGTTGTTGAGCTGCTCTGCGCTCGTCTGCGTGGCGTCCCCGGCCACGATCTGCCGGCCCAGGCCGGAGATGACGCCGGTGGTCACCGTGTTCTCGAACTGACCCAGCGGGTTGCCGATGGCGATGGCCAGCTGCCCCTGCTCGAGATCGGCGCTGGAGCCGAGGGTGACGGTCGGCAGGCCGCTGGCGTCAACCTTGACGATGGCCAGGTCGGTCAGCGTATCGATGCCGTAGACCTGGCCCGGCAGCTCCCGGCTGTCGGACAGGATGACGGTGATCTGCGTCGCGTCCTGGACGACATGGCGGTTGGTCAGGATCCAGCCCTCGGAGTTGTAGATGAATCCGGTGCCGATCCCCTGCCCACTGCCTGATCGCGACTGGATCTTGACGACCGCCGGCATGGCCTTGGCCACAGCGTTGATGACAGCGGAGGACTCGTCGATATGCACCTGCGATACGTTGGTGCCGAGCGCCGTCTGGGAGCTGGCGGTCGCGCTCGAGTTGTCGCGCAGCAGGTTCGACACGGCAGCCGCCGAGAGGGAGCCGGACAGGATGCCGGCCACCACGGCCACGGCCACGATGCTGCCGGCGCCGAGCACTCTGCGCGGGGCGGGTGAGGGGGTCAGGCCCGCCATGGGTGGCCGGGTCGACCACGCCTGGCCGGCGGGCAGCTCGGGCGCCCTGGCGGGCTGGGAGGGCGGAGGCCCGAAGCGACGCACCTCGACCGGTTCGGTCGGATCGGCGTCAGATGGTTGCGACGGATCGGTCTGGTTGGTTGGTTCGCTCATTGTTCGATTCGCTCGTTCGGTGTGCGGGCGGGAGTCTCAGCATGGTGCTCTGTCTCGATTGCGCTCAGCCGCAGGCGCACGTGAAGTTTCATGAACCTTCTTCGCCCCTGGGCAGGTGGACGGTGAAGGTCGACCCCGCCCCAACGGTGCTGGAGGCCGTGATCGTGCCGCCGTGCATCTCGACGATGGAGCGCACGATGGCCAGGCCCAGCCCACTTCCCGAGGCGCGCGCCTCGCCGACGTTGGTGCCGCGGAAGAAGCGGTCAAAGACGAGCGGCAGCTCCGCCTCCAGGATGCCGGGCCCTGAGTCGCGCACCTCCAGCGTGGCGCCGTTAGGGATATCGACCAGGGCGACCACCACTTCGCCGCCGCGCGGCGTGAACTTCAGGCCATTGCCGACCAGGTTGGTGAGCAGTTGGACCACCCGCTCGCGGTCGAAGCGCAGCATCACCGGGTCGCTCGGCACCTCGCTCGCGAGCGACACGCCGCGCTGCTCGGCCATCTCCGCCTGTGACTCGACGACCGAGCGCACGGGATCGCGCAGGTCGCCCCAGCGCACGTCCAGTGGAAAGATGCCTGAGTCGATGCGCGACAGGTCGAGCAGGTTTGTGCTCATCCACTCCAACCGGTTGATCTGCTCGGTCGATCGATTCAGGAATTCGCTCCGCTGCTCGTCGTCGATCTCTCCGTCGCGCTGCAGATCGGTAAACGTGCGAAGCGCCGCGATCGGGGTGCGCAGCTCATGGCTGACGTCGGCGACGAACTCGCGCAGCCGATCGCGGTCGGCCTGCAGCAGCCGAACCGACTCGCTGAGCTGGTCAGCCATGACGTTGAATTGCTGGCCCAGCTCGTCCACCTCCACGATCCCGAAACGAGGCGAGCGCTCCTCCAGCTCGCCCTGTGCGAAGCGGCTGGAGGCCTGTCGCAGGCGAGCCAGCGGCCCGGTCAGCCTGCGCGCTGCCAGCGTTCCCACGAACAGCGACACGGTCAGCGCCGCCAACCCTGCACCGAGCAGGGCACCGTTCACGCTGCGCAGCGTGGCCGCGCGGTTGGTATAGGTGTCACGGACCTGGAAGGTCAGGTCGATCTCGAGGCCAGCCAGTGGGTGCAGCGGAAGTGTGAGGGGTGGCACCTGGACCTCGGGGTCCGGCTGCAGGCCCTGCTCGCGCAGCTGTTGCTCCGTTGTGGCATCCGGCGCCGCGCTGGCGGCCAGTGAGCCGTCATCGGTGTAGGTGATCTCGATCGTGCCCTGCGCGAGCTCGTTCGCCGCGTCCTGCACCGTCGGCTGCAGGATCTGGGTATTCCGCAGCTCCGGCGTGAGCAATACCTCCGGACGAACCCGTGCGTACACCTCGAACTGGTTCTGAACCAGGATCGCGGTCGAGAGTGCGGCTGTCTCCGCGCGACGCCGCGCCTGGTCCAGGAAGTAGCCGGGCAGGATCTGCGACAGTGCAAGGCTGGAAACGAGCAGCGCCACCAGCGCCACGCTGGCCAGCACCATGACCAGCCGGACATTCAGGCGCTGCAGCAGGCTACTCAGGTGCACGATCCGGCGAGGCGAGGGATCAGTCCTCGCTGAATGCATAGCCCACGCCCCTCACCGTCCTGATGTAGCGCGGGTGGGCGGGATCCGGCTCGATCTTGTCGCGAATGTGGCTGATGTGCACGTTGATGGTCCGCTCGTCGGCCTCCAGCGCTTCGTAGTCGCGGACCAGCTCCAGCAGCTGCGTGCGGGTGTAGACCCGACCCGGCCTACCGGCCATATGGCGCAGCAGGTCGAACTCGGTGGTCGTCAGTGAGATGCGCTGGCCGTCGCGCGTCACCCGTCGCCGCTCCAGGTCGATGACCAGGTCACCGCGCCGCAGCGTCCGACCGGCCTGCGTATCGGCCAGCTCGCCGTAGGCGCGGCGGAGCAGCGCCTTCACGCGGCTCACCAGCTCGCGCACACTGAACGGCTTGACCAGGTAGTCGTCGGCGCCGATCTCCAGGCCCACCACCTTGTCGACCTCGTCGGCCCGTGCGGTCAGGAACAGGATCGGGGCTCGGGTCTCGCGGCGCAGCTGGCGGCAGACCTCGAAGCCGTCCATGCCCGGCAGCCGCACGTCCAGCAGGATCAGGTCGGGAGCGATGTCCGCCAGCTTGGCGATCGCCTCCTCGCCGGTGGGAACCACTACGACGTCGTAGCTCTCACGCTGCAGCGCGACCTGGACCCCGCGCGCAACCGCAGGCTCATCCTCGACGATCATGATCGTGCCGGCCATTCGGCCGCTGATCATAGCCCGATGTGTCCGCCCTGCCGGGCGGGCCGCCTTGCCCGCCCATCGGTGCGCTGCTAGGATTCGGCCTCGCACCCGAAGCAGACAAGCCTCGTCCGGGCGTGCCCGGACGGCATCTCGAGGATCAGTTTCCACCCATGGACCTGCAGATCAGCGTCGACGCGCGCACCGTCACCGGCAAGCACACCAGGCGCCTGCGCGCGTCCGGCATCGTGCCCGGCGTGCTGTTCGGCAAGACTGCCGGCTCGGTCCCGGTGCAGCTCGATGCCAAGGCGCTCGACCTGCTCTACCGGCAGGCGGGACGCACCAGCCTGGTGAAGATCTCGGTCGCTGGTGGTCGCGAGACCAGCGCGGTGATCAAGAGCCTGCAGCGTCACCCGCTCACCGGGCGGGCGCTGCACGTCGACTTCTTCGCGCCTGACCTCACGCTGGAGATGGAGGTCGACGTGCCGGTGAGCTTCACCGGTGAGGCGCCCGCGATCGAGACGACTGGCGGCTTCCTGCTCACATCGCTCGACCACCTGCGCGTCAAGGCGCTCCCCTCCGACCTGCCGCACGAAGTGGTCGTCGACGTGTCGGTGCTGGTCGACCTGGAGTCTGCGATCCACGTCAGCGACCTGAGCGTGCCCGGCAACGTCACCATCCTCAGCGACCCAGAGGAGGTCGTGGCCAGGGTTCTGCCGCCGCGCGTCGAGGAGGAGCCGGAGGTCGTGGCAGTCGAGGGCGAGGAGGGCGAAGGCGAAGAGGGCGCCGAGGGAGCCGAAGGCGAGGGCGCCGAGGGCAGTGGCGAGACTTCGTCCGAGGGCGGAAGCGAAGAGGAAGGCTCCTAGC
>JBDUEE010000135.1:0-3347 GCA_040002615.1 Chloroflexota bacterium
GCCCTGCTTCGCGCAGAGCTGCTCAAGCAGCGTTCCACCCGGACCACCCTCGGGCTGTTGGCCACCATGCTCGGCCTCATCTTGCTCGCCGAGGTCCTCCACGGCTTTGGCCTGCGCGCCAAGGATCTCGACAGTGCCGCCAGTCAACTGCGGGTGCTCGACCCTGGCCAGATCATCGGCACGCTCTTCGCCGCCTTGCTCGGCGCGATGTCGATCACCGGCGAGATCCGCCACGGGACAATCCGGCCGACGTTTCTCGTCAGCCCCGGACGCATCCGCGTCATCACCGCAAAGGTCTTGGCAAGCATGCTGGCCGGAGCCGGGTTCGGCCTCGCAGCCGGGGCGGTCGCAGTCGGCGGCAGTACGGCGGCGCTCCGCGCTCGCGGCATCACCACGTATCTCGATGCCGGCGACTGCGTCCTCCCGATCCTGGGCGGCGCCGTCGCCGCGGCGCTCTGGGCAGCCGTCGGCGTCGGGGTTGGCGCTGTCGTGCGCAACCAGGTTGCGACACTCCTCGGCCTCTGCGCCTGGCTGCTGTTCGCGGAGAACATCCTGCTCGGCGACCTGGCAAACCTCGACGTCGGCCGCTATCTGCCCGGCGCTGCCGCTGCCGCCATCAGCGGACAGAAGCCAGACACGCCGCTGCTCGGCCCGGGGATCGCCCTCGTCGTGCTCATGCTTTATGCAGCGGCCGCTGCCGCCGCGGGATGGGTGGAAACGAACCGTCGGGACGTCGCGTAATCGTATGAACGGTGCCGAACCACACGGCCAGAGAGTGTCCATTGACACGCTTGCGGTAGCACCCAGCAGACGCGCCCCGTTCGAGCTGCCACAGCGGTTGAGACCCTCAACGCCGACGTGCGGCTGCATGACTGGGTAACCTGGACGATTCGGCGAGGCGATACAGATCGGTCGACGTAGCGACGGAGGGATCCGCTGATGGACCGAGTCCCACGAGATGTGAGGCCCTACGACCCTGGCTGGCTGATCAACCCCGACCGTATCTTCGCAGCGGCGGCCAGTATCGACCCTGTCTTCTTGAACACGCCTGTCGCGCGCCGCTCAGAACTCGATGACGCCGTGGGCGCACGGGTAGTCGCAAAGGTTGAAACCCTCAACCCGATCAAGTGCTTCAAGGGCCGAGGCACCGATCACTACGTCCGGAGCCTGCCGTCCACTGCTCGCCGGCTGGTCACCGCTTCGGCGGGTAATTTTGGCCAAGCGCTGGCGTACTGCACCCGCGGCAGCGGCATCGCGGTGACGGTTTTCGCGTCCGAGGCGGCGAGCCCGGTGAAGATGGCGGCCATCCGCCGATTCGGCGCCCAGGTACGCCTGGTCGGGAGTGACTTCGACGAAGCCAAGGCGGCAGCCCGCGAACACGCACACCTGACCGGGGACATCTTCGCCGAGGACAGCGCCGAAGCCTCCTACGCCGAAGGGGCAGGGACCATCGCCTTGGAACTCGCGGCGCAGGCTCCCGACCTTGATCTCGTCCTGGTGCCACTTGGCAACGGAGCGCTCGCCGCCGGCATCGGTGCGTGGATGCGTCACGCCAGCCCGGGCACCGCCGTCATCGGTGTCGTCGCCGATGGCGCGGCGGCCATGAAGCTGTCCTTCGAGCAGAGGACCGCCGTCGAAACGGCGACAGCGCGAACGGTCGCTGACGGTATCGCCATCCGCGTTCCCGTCGCGTTCGGTCTCGCGTCGTGTCTGCAAACGCTCACTGCCGTGGTGTCGGTCAGCGACGACGCGATCCTGGCAGCCGTACGGCTCATCTACGAGACGCTGGGCCTCGTCGTTGAACCCTCCGCCGCCGTCGGCCTCGCTGCCCTGTCCACCCACACTCAGTTCAGGGGAGCTCGAGTCGGCACCATCATGTGTGGAGCCAACGTGACACCGGCCCAACATCGGCAATGGCTCAGACCCTGATCCCACGCATCCCGTTCGTAGGGCACTTCAGGCCGTCCCACGTGTCAGGTGTCCACGGCGGCCCGGAGCTCCCGAAGCTGACCGGCCGAAGCGTAGGTCGGCTCGTTAGCCGTCAAGGACTGCCAGGTCGAGCTGGCTGAGGCGCTCGTGGTCGCCGAGCGCGTCGATCGCCACGATCCTGGCGCCGGAGACGGTGAAGCTCATGACCGAGAATGGTTGACCGTCGACGGTGACGACGACGCCGGGCGCGCCGTTGACGAGCACCGGCTGCACGAGGCGGGACGGGCCGGCAAACATGAGCGCCTGCCTGGCCACGGCTTTCGCTCCGCGGACGACGACCGAGGCTCCAGGTAGTGCGCCGCGGTCGGATCGCAGCACGATATCGGGGTCGAGCACCGCAATGAGAGCATCGAGGTCGCCGCCGCGTGCGGCGGCGAAGAAGGCATCGACGACCTTCCGCTGCCGGGCAATGTCGCGGTCGGGTGGTGGCGCCGCTCCCTGCACCCGCCGACGCGCCCGGCTGGCCAGCTGCCGCGCCGCCGGGGCGGTACGTCCGACGATCGGCGCGATCTCGTCGAAAGGCACGGCGAACATGTCGTGCAGAACAAAGGCGAGCCGCTCGGCAGGGGGCAGCATCTCCAGTACCACGAGTAGGGCGAGGCCGACCGAGTCCGCGAGCAGCACCTCCTCGACGGGGTCGCTGCCTTCGGCGGGGCCGACGATGGGATCGGGGAGGTGCGGATCGAGCGGGTCCTCGCGCCGCCTCGCGCGCGACCGCAACATATTCAGGCACACCCGTCCGACGACCGTGGTCAGCCACCCGCCCAGGTTCTCGATCTCGCCGGCCTCGGCCCGGCTGAGCCGCAACCATGCCTCCTGCACGGCATCGTCAGCTTCGCTCAGTGAGCCGAGCATCCGGTAGGCCACAGCCCGCAGATGTGCCCGGTGTGTCTCGAACTGCAGAGCCATGAAGTCGTTCTCGTCCCGGTCACATTCCTCCGTCGCCGCTTGTCATAGCAGTGACCGACGAAAGCCGACTGATGTGACAGGCAAAGGCACTCAATGACTCCTAAGGAGAGCAGATCATGGATGTACGGATGAAGAACCCGGCGATGGTCCTGCCTGATGCCATGCAGGCCATTCAGAATCTGTACATGGCAATGGGCAAGGGCGGTGTGCCGCAGGAGACTCTGGAGCTTGTCCACCTGCGGACGAGCCAGATCAACGGCTGCAGCGCCTGCGTCCACGCGGGCGTCGCCAGTGCCAAGAAGCTAGGCGAGACGGACGAGCGGCTGTTCGCGGTGGCAGCCTGGCATGAGACGCGCTGCTTCACCGACGCCGAGCGCGCGGCGCTGGCGCTCGCCGAGTCCGCCACCCGGCTGCACGACAGGACCGACCCGGTACCGGATGAGATCTGG
>JBDUEE010000136.1:0-22775 GCA_040002615.1 Chloroflexota bacterium
GTTGACTCCTGGCTCGGGCTCGACTCCTGGCTCGGGCTCGACTCCTGGCTCGGGCTCGACTCCTCCTCACTGGAAGAGGCTTCAGCGGAAGCACTCGGGTCGCCGTTTGATTCCGTGTCTTCGCAGTCGACCCAGAAGGTCTTGTGCTTACTGTTGCCATCGGCCGGCAGCCATTCCAGCTTGTAGTGACCCTCAACCGGCGCCAGGGTGGCAGTGGTGTCGACGCCATCGCCGCCGGTGTCGTAGCTGCCTAACTCAACGACAGTTCCGTCGCCGGTCGGTTCCCAGCTGAGGATCTGCCAGGTGCCCGTCTCCGCCGATTCGGTGGTGTAGAAGCCGACCCAGAACTCGCAGACCCACGGATCGTTGCCGCCGGCCTCGAGTCCGCTGGTCGCGTCATGGATCTTGACAGTGCCGCCGTTGCCACCCCGGGCTCCAATCGCCGGGCCGATCGAGACCACCAGCGAGAAGGCGATGGTTGCGATGCCGGCGGCCGTCATGGCTCTTCGGCTGGACTTGGTTCTCTTGCCTCGGTCATTGATGAACATCGTGGGCGCATCCAGATGAGTACGGATAAGGCCGCAAGGATGGTTGCCGCAGCCGGACGTGCCTATGACGAGGTGGTACCTCCGGCCTAATCGCCGCTTCCGGGCGACCCCACCCAACCGACCAGGTGCGCTCTGGTGCAGTACTCCGGGCGTACTTCCGGAGGACCAGTGTGGTGGCCGCAGCTCAGGCCCCCGGCAGGGTCAATCGGCGAATCTGCTCAACCTGAATAGACCGATATCGTGGCGAGTCGCGCCGTCGGTGGCCAGGTCGGCCATCACCTCGCCGACAACGCTGCAGAACTTGTAGCCGTGCCCGCTGAAACCGGCGGCCACGCTGACCTGGGGAGCATCCGGCAGCAGGTCGATCAGGAAGTGCTCATCGGGAGAGTTGGTGAAGAGGCAGGCCTTGAGCATGATCGTCGGCCCCGCTCCATCGGGGAAATGGCGAATGGCGAAGGCGCGGAGGATCGCCTCGTCGTCGGGTCGCGTGGAGCGATCGGGATCATCCGGATCCATCGGCTCGCGCAGGTGGTGGTAGCGACCAAACTTGAAGCCCGGCACGTCGTGCACCGGGAAGCCGTAGAAGCTGCCTTCCTCGACGTCCAGCAGGAAGACCGGGAAGCGTTCCGGCGTAAAAAGCTCCGGGCGCGTGGGCTGCAGCCAGGCGAGCACCTGGCGCTCCGGCACAGCGTACGGGGCCAGCGATGGGACCAGCTTACCCGCCCACGAGCCGGCGCAGATGACCAGCCGATCGGCCTCGTATTCGGCCCGTTCAGTCCGGACGGTGACGCCGCCCTGCGCGGTGGCCTGCCACTCCAGCACCGGCTCGTGGTAGTGCAGCTCCGCCCCGTGGGCCATTGCCTGGTTGACATGGGCAAGGATGGTGCGCTCGGCAAGCAGGAAGCCGCCCTGCGGTTGATAAATCACCCGCGTCGTCGGGTCGAGCTCCCCGTAGGCCGGGTAGCGTCGACGCAGCTCCGCAGGTTCCAGCACCTCGTGCGGCAATGCGTGGATGCGGGCCGCTTCCAGCGCACCACGAAACGTCGACCCATCCTCCGGCCCACCCTCGATGCTGCCCGTGGTGACCAGCAGCCGCTCGTCGGCCAGCGCCTCCAGCTCATGCCACAGCTCATAGCTGCGACGCAACAGCGGCACATACGACGGATGCTCGTGATACGCGAGGCGAATGATGCGCGTCAGGCCGTGCGACGACCCGCGCTCATGGAGCAGCTCGAACTGCTCCAGGCCGAGCACGCGCCCGCCCCGTCGGGCGAGATGAAAGGCGGTTGCGCTGCCCATGCCGCCGAGGCCGATGACGATGGCGTCGTAGCGATTGGTCGCCATGCGGCGCAGTCTAGGCGGGCGCTTGAGCGATGGTTCGCCTCTGGTTATTCATGACAGGTATGGTGTCGGCAACTCGTGCCCGAATAGGGCCTCCGCAGCATCGAATAGTGCTCGCCTGTGCATTTGCTGGGGTCGGATCCGCCTCAACGTCTCGATGCCATATCCTGGCTGAATAAGTTCATGGCGCGCAGCTATGGCACCGGCTGAATAAGTTCATGGCGCGCAGCTATGGCACCCGGCTCGGGCACGAAGAAGGCGCCCGGCGTGGTGCCGGGCGCCCGTTCGTGCTGTGTTCGAAGCGCTGGCCGCAATGCGCTAGCCGCAATCGGCGCCGGATTTCATGCTCGCCGTCTACGGGGCGAGCCTCTCGCCCGCGCTAACCAGCCAGGCCCCCAGCCGTCGACGAACCGTGCCCGCGCGCCGTGCGCGCACACTGGTGCGGATCGCTGTGCGCCGGGCGTCAGCGTCGAGGCGCAACGCCAGTGGATCCCTGTGCAACTGGAGCATTTCACCTCCGCGTCATTTGACCGTAAGAGTCTTCATGTCGAACGAACTGCGACCAGTCTAGCAACTTTATCTCTTGACGTCAAGACATTCGACGTGGAGAATCATCGGCATGGGTAAGCACAAATCGCCATCCGCCCAAGCCACCGCGCCGGCGACGCGAGACAACGTCGATCGCATGCTCGAGGTTTGGAAGCACGAGCTCCCCGACCTCGACCTGGCTACCGAGGGGATCGTCGAGCGGATCCAGAAGCTCAACAGATACCTGGATCGCGCGATGAATCAGACCCTCGCCGAATTCGGCCTGGATCGTGGGGAGTGGCACCTCCTTGGCGCACTGCGCCGTTCCGGTCCCCCCTACCGACGCTCGCCAGGGCAGCTGGCCGATGACATCGGGCTCTCGTCCGGAGCGATGACCAACCGGCTCGATCGCCTCGAGGAAGCGGGCCTCGTTCGTCGACTGCCCGATCCCGACGATCGCCGCGGCCTCAAGGTGGAGCTGACCGATGCGGGCTGGCGCGCCTGGCAGGATTCGACGGGCGCCCAGGCTGAGAAGGAGGCGCTGGTTGCATCGGCCCTTGATCAGGGTGAGAAGGAGGCGTTGAACGGCCTCCTGCGACGCCTCATGCTCGAATTCGAGCGGCAGTCCGGCAAGCTCTCGCACGCCCACGGGCATGCCGAGCCCAGCGAGAGTCCTGAGGTCGCGGGGGTCGCCGCCGCCACCTAGCCTTCGTTCGCGGCCTGGCGGGTTGAGCCGTAGCGGACCACGAAGCGCTCCTGCGCTGGCGTCTCGACGGCGGTGGGGTGACGGAGGGAGCGGACCAGCTCAATCGCCGCGGCCGGAGAGCGACCCGCTCGCGCCAGGGCGCAGGCGGCGACCATGCCGCTGCGGCCAACGCCGCCCATGCAGGCAACGGCCACATCGCCGGCCGCCCTGCCCTCGTCGATGTCGTCGAGAATGCGATCCATTGCGAGCGCGGAGCTGGGCGCGGCGCCATCGGGAATCGGATGGCGGCGAACGTCGACTCCCACCTTTGCCCCCAGCTCCACGATCCGAGCGTCTCCCCAATGGTCGAGCTCCTCGTCCTCGACCAGCAGGACCAGCCTGACAACTCCGGCGGCATGCATCGTTGCCAGGTCCGTCGACGTGTTCCGCCGATATTCGTGACCGGGATAGCGCTGCGACGCACCACGCTTGCCCGGCAGAAAGGTGAGGCCCAGCCGGCCGGGCCTCGATCCGTCCAGCTCCTCGGCAGCGATCCAGTCGATTCGCATGTCCGGGTCGAATCCGGCATGCGAGGGAGCGTCAGCGGCTGGCTCGCTCATCCGCTCGCGGGTCAGTTCAGCTGGCCATTGGTGCGCACGCAGAAATGTCCCGTCGGCTCCAGAGGCTGTCCGCAGAAGGGGCACGGCGGGCGACCGGCAGCGATGAGCCCCTCCGCGCGTCGAATGAATTCGTGCGCCTGGGACGGCACGATCCGCACCCGCATCAGGTCCGGACCCTCGTCCGCCCCATCCGCCGCCTCGACGTATTCGGCGCCCACGTCCTCCGGCTGCGCCTCGATGACCACGCGCTCGCCGGCGGGGTCCCAGGACAGGGCCATGGCGCCAACCCGGAAGACCTGGCCCAGCGGCTCGTCGAGCGGACCTTCGTCCGACTGTCCAACGACGGCGACGGGCTCGCCTTCCTCGACCACGGCCAGCAGATCAGCCAGCCTGGCGGCGAGGGCGGTGACCTGTGCCTTCTCCAGCGCCACGCCGACGACGGCGTCGCCCTCCTTCGCCTGCAGGAAGAAGGTGCGCGCGCCTGGATCACCGATCGTGCCCGGCACGAACCGATCCGGCTGGTCGAAGATGAAGAGTCGCCGCGCCATTGGTCCATCGTAGCCGGATCGCGCCCGTTACAGTGGGCGGCGTCATGGCCACGCGCCGGTCGCAGGTCCAGCGCCTCCACGCCGCTCGGCGGTCGGCCCCGCGCTCTTCCCGGAACACGACCCTGTTGGGCTGGCTCGTGGCGGGCGCCGTGCTGGTGGCGCTGGCATTCGTGGTCGGCAGACCGCCAGCCGAGCAGGGCATCCTGGGTGGGACGCCGTCGCCAAGCCAGCCGAGCCCGCTGCCGATCCGTTTCGGTCAGGCGCTGGACCCGGACACCAACCGCGCGATCCAGCGCACACGGCGCTTCCGCAATGGCGATCGGTTCGCCTACTCAGTGACGCTCGCCAGCCCGCCCGGCACGGCCAACATCCTGGTCAAGATCACGCGGTTGCAGGAAGGTCGCGACACGGTCGTCCAGCCTCGATCGGTGCAGCACATCCTGCCCGATGTCCGAACCTTCGCGTTCATGGTCCCGGCCGATGACCTGCTCGGCGCCTGGGGTCCTGGCACCTACGAGATGCGCATCTTCCTGGAGGACGGTGACGTGCCGCTGGCTGTCGGGCGGTTCACACTCATCGCCGCGCCAACGTCCGAGTAACACAACGGGATCGGAGATGTGCCCGCTCTCCGATCCCGTCTCCCCCGATGCTCGAGCCGGTCCGTCGGCGTTGCCAACGGGTGCCCACACCAACTCGTTGCCGGCAGCCTATCCGCACCGGACCACCCCTGTCAATACTTAATTGACAGAGTCCAACGGTTAGTTGACTGTGAGAGCCTCGTTCGTCAGCTCATAGGCGCCGCGGTGATCGCCACCGTCGGCGCGCAGGCCTGCCCACTCGCGCAGGACGTCGCGCAGCCGGGAGGCCACGTGACCGTCGCGCGCAATGGCGGCGGCCTCGCCGTAGCGCTTCTCTGCCTCGGCAGCATCGCCGGCGGAGCGTAGCGCTCGCGCCTCCGTCAGCATGGCGGCCAGCTGGACGCCCTGGTTGCCGGACTGCTTGGCCAGGGCAACGGCGCGACGCGCCAGTTCCAGCGCCTGCTCGCCGTCGCCCGATGCCAGCGCAACCCGCGCCTCCGTGTCGAGCACCGCAGAGAGATATCGGTCGTCGCCAGCCCCTTCGAACTCACGGCGTGCCTCCGCGGCCAGCTCACGGGCGCGCCCCACATTGCCCGTGGCCAGGTAGGCCATGGCCAGGTCGTTCTCGATCTGCGCCGACTCGAACGACGATCCAGCCGCGCGCAGCAGCGCCAGGCCCTGTGTGCCTGAGCGGATCGCTGCCTCCACGTCGCCGGTCTCGCGGTAGTTGATCGCCAGGTTGAACAGGTACATGGCGCGCCGGCGATCGTCGAGGTCGTCGGCCATGCCGCGCGCCGCTTCCAGGTGCGCCAGCGACTCGGCGAAGTTGCCGGTCCGAGACTCGACCGCAGCCAGCGCCATGAGCAGCCGCATCTCGAACTCCGGCTCGACCTTGAGCCCCGCCCGAACACGCTCCAGCAGACCTTGCAGCATGCTGCGCGCATCCGCCTCCGCGTCCGACAGATAGAGGCCGTAGGCCAGCCAGTAGCGGCTCAGAGCCTCCTCGGAGACTCGGCCCAGAGAAGAAAAGATGCGCGCCGCCTCGGCGCCGGCGGCCACCGCCTCGCGCCCGCGATCCAGTCGCACCAACGCTTCCGCGAGGCCGCGCAGGACCTCGGCCCGCGCCTGGTCATCCAGGCTGTCGGCGAGAAGTGTCTGGTACCCGTCGGCGGCCGCCTGCCAGTCGCCCGAGGCGAGCTGCATGTCGACTTCGAGGCGCGTCCAGGCAGGCGTCTGCTCGTCAAGGAAATGGCTTGGCGGCAAGCCGAGCCGCTCCGACAGGAAGCTGAGTGCCACCATGGATGGGCGCGCGATCCCTGTCTCCAGCGCGCTGACGTACGCCTTGGTGTAACGATCAGCGGCGAGCTGCTGCTGCGTCAGGCCCGCCCGGCGCCGTGCCTCGCGGATGCGGGCTCCGATCTGGCGCGCTAAAGCAGCATCGTGCTCTGTCGGCCTGGCCGCTGTCTTTGTTCGTGGCATGCGCGCAGTCTACATGCCCTGGCAAGCGTTACTTGACCGCGAGGTGGATCGAAAGTACCACCCCTGTCGCGGGAGCCTCGTACCCATGGGTCATTGTCCGCCGGACCTCTCTCGCCGAACGTGAACGCACGGACGCGATCGGAGCCGATTGCGCCGTCATCACCAGGGAGAGTTCGATGCGCAGCGCCAGCACCGGCGGCGGCTGGCCCCTCTAACCGGGGCAAGCCCACTCAACGGGGGAACCGTTTCATCGGGGGAACACGCGCCACGGGATTCGCGCAGGAGCAACCGCGGCGCGTTCGCATGCCCGTCGTACCATCCGGGCCGTGCTCAAACCGACGCGTTAGATCTCCGGCAGCGTCTGGGCCAGCTCCTGTGCCGGCGCAAACAGGTCCGCCACCTTGCGCAGGCGAGCCGGCAGGGTGACGATCGTCCAGCGATCTGAGCGCAGCTTGGGATCATCAAGCTCATCCCAGGCAATCGGCGCCGACACCGGGGCACCAGCCGCCGGCCGGACAGAGTAGGGAGCCACCAGCGTCTTGTTGATCGCGTTCTGGGTGAAGTCCAGACGGGCTCGTCCCTGGCGGTCGCGCTTGGTCCACTCCCAGCTCACCAGGTCCGGCACCAATCGCCCAATCGCCAGCGACAGCTGCTCAACCCAGACCCGAGTGTCCTCAAAGGTGTAGCCGCGCCGCACCGGCACCCAGACTTGGATCCCGCGCTTGCCGGTGGTCTTTGGCAGGCCGATGACGTCCAGGTGCTGCAGCGCGGTGCGGTACAGCCTGGTCAGGGTAAGGACCTCATCCCAGGTCGTCTTCTCGCCGGGATCCACGTCGATCAGCGCAAAGGTCGGCTCGTGGGGAGCCAGGGTGCGTGACGTCCAGGGGTGGATCTCCAGCGCGGCCTCCTGGGCCAGCCACGCCATGGTCGCCACCCGGTCGACGACGACGTAGTCCTTCGCGCCCTCGTGGCCGGTGTAACCCCATCGGCTGATCCATTTCGGGGCGTGTCCCGGCACGTCCTTCTGCCAGAAGCCCTTCCTGGTGATGCCGTCGGGAAAGCGCTGCAGATTCAGGCCACGGCCGGCCAGGTGCGGGATGACGGTGGGGCCCACGCTCACGTAGTAGCGCACCAGATCGCGCTTCGTGTAGGCGGCGTGGCCGTCCCCACCCGGAAAGAGGACCTTATCAAGGTTCGTCAGGCGCACCTCGTGCCCGGCGACCTGCCAGTGACCCTCGCCGTCCATCGCATCCAGGGCACCCAGCTCTGCCCGGCTGGCCGGCGTGAGGTCCATCTCGGTTGGCGGCCATGCGTCTGTGACCGCCTTAGCCCGACGGGCAGCCGTCTTGGCTGCCGTCTTGGCTGCCGTCTTGGCCGGCTTGGCTGCGGTCTTGCGGCTGGCGGGCCGGCGCGCGGCAGGCGGCGCTCGCATCGCGACGCGCGAAGCGGGGACAGCCTCCTCGCGAACGACTTTGGCGGGGTCACGGTCGAGCTCGACTCCCTTGAACGCCGCCTGCCGCAGCAGGCCGTCGCGCGTCCACTCGGCGAACTCGGCGCGGATGACGATCTTCGGCTCGACCCAGTGGGCCGTGGGCAGGCGCGGCGTCTTGACCAACGGAGCGTCCCGCCGCTGGATCGGCTGCATGGCTTCCAGCAGCTCCATGCGCATCTTGCCGGTTATCCCGCTGCCGACCTGGCCGGCGTGCCGCAGCTTGCCGTCCTCGTTGACCGCCACGATCAGCGAGCCGATGTCCTTGTGGGTGCCCTGCCCGGGCAGCCAGCCGACCACCACGATCTCCTGCTCGCGACGTAGCTTCACCTTCAGCCAGTCGCGCGTCCGCTTTCCGGGTTGGTACGTGCTCTGGCGGCGCTTGGCCACCACGCCCTCCAGCCCCTTCTCGGCCGCTGCCTGGGTGAAGTCACGTCCCTCCCCCACCACGTGCGACGCGTAGCGCACCATGCCGTCGGTCTTGAGGACCCGTCGCAGCAGCCGCTTGCGGTCCTCAAGCGGCAGGTCCAGCAGCGAGCGCCCCTCGAGGTGCAGCAGGTCGAAAGCCATGTAGGCCAGCGGAATCGCCTCGCGCTCCTCCCGGCTGAGCTTCGGCGCGTCCGGATCTGCACGTCGGGTAGCGGCTTCCAGGGCGCGGAGCCCCGTCCGGTCCTGGAGCCGGCTGAACGAGGGACGGCCTTCCTCATCGAAGGCCACCACCTCGCCATCCACGATCGCATCGGTCGCGTCGATCCAATCGGCCAGGCCGGCCAGGTCCGGGAAGTAGGTCGCCGCGTCCACCCGGTTTCGGGTCCAGATGCGCGCCTTCCCGCCCTTGACGACGGCCTCGACCCGATACCCGTCCCACTTGACCTCGAACAGCCACTCATCGTCGTCGAAGGCGCCATCGGTCAGGGTGGCCAGCATCGGCGGTACGAACTCGGGCTGCGCCGCTTTTCGTGCGAGCGACAGGTCCGGGGCGACATTCGCGCTGGGCGGCGGCTTCTCGACTCGCGGCGGCTTGCCCGCCTTCACCTCGTCGTTGGTGCGGCCGGTCTTGACGCTGGTCGGGAAGTCCTGGGCGTCCCAGCCCTCGACCGCCACTTCGTCCCGCTTCTTGATGAGCAGCCACTGCTCCCGTTCGTCGCGGCGGCCGCCGCGGCCGCTGGTGCGGACGATCGTGTACCGCCCGCGGAGACGCTCGCCGAAGAGCCTGAACTTGAGCTCGCCCTCCCGGATGACACGCGCGGGGTCATCGGTCTCTTCGGGCTCGAAGGTGCCCCAGTCCCAGATGATGACGTCGCCGGCGCCGTATTCGCCTTCGGGGATGGCGCCTTCGAAGTCGAAGTACTCGATCGGGTGGTCCTCGGTGCGCATCGCCAGCCGCTTCTCGCTGGGGTCGAGGGTTGGGCCCTTGGGCACCGCCCAGCTGACCAGCACCCCGTCAATTTCGAGCCTGGTGTCGTAATGCAGTGCGGTGGCCCGATGGCGCTGCACCACGAAGCGCCCCGCACCATCACCAACCGAGCCCGGCTCGGGCTCGGGCGTGCGGGTGAAATTTCGCTTGGCCCGATATTTCTCGAGTGGCATCAGTCCGCGCCCATCACCCGATGCAGCTCGGCGTCGAGCTCCGACAGTGCCGCGGTCACCTTGGCCGCACCCGCGGCGAGAAGGTCCGCCGCCGACACCGCAGCACCCGCGGTCACGCCGATCGGCAGCATCCCGGCCGCCATCGCGGCTTGCATGTCCCAGGTCGAATCGCCGATGCACCAGCAAGCCGCGGGCTGCTGGTTCAGCTCCTCCGAGGCAAGCAGCAGCAGGCCCGGCGCTGGCTTGGCGTGCTCCACGTGGCTGCCATCCACAACGGTTGGCGAACGCGGAAGGTCCAGGGCGGCCAGCGACGCGCCCAGCTGCTCCCGGCGCGACGACGTGGCGATCGCCCACGACACGCGGGCCTCATCCAGCCACATGAGGAGATCGCGGGCGCCGGCCAGCGGTCGTGGATCGCGATTCAATTCGCTGTAGATCTCGCCGCAGCGACGGTCAATTGCCTCGTCCCCGCCCGGCGGCAGCTGATGCCCGGGCGCGGTCGCAACGTCGCGGGCAAGCTGCCGCCCATCGATGCCGATAAGCGGTGCGATCTGAGGCCGAAAAGCCGGAATACCGAACTCATCGAACACTTCCAGCCATGCGCGGATGCGAGTCTCAACCGTGTCGACCAGCGTGCCGTCCAGGTCGAAGATGACGGCCTTCGGGGCGGCCAACAGGCGTGGATCGGTGGGCATCGGTCTACGATAGCGGTCAGCGGTCGGTGCCCGGATGTGGACCGACTGGGGATAGTTTCGGGTTGGCCTTCGAAACTCGTGGACAAACCCCCTATGCCGACCGGCGGCATGCCGATACCTTGTGTGCAGGCCGGGCGCCTCGGAGGTGCGACCCGATCAGCCACCGGAGGTGACACCGGACGCAACACTCGGCGCGACACTCGACCTCTCACTCGACTCGGCGGCGGAAACGTCCCGAGCGCGGGAGGAGGCACGGGACCGCTCACGGGACTGCGCACCGGGCCATCCACTGGAGCTGACGCGGGGGTTCCTCCGGGTCCCCGGCCTATTGCTGCCCGCCTCGGGTAGCACCATAGGAGGCAGCCGCCAGCAGCCCTCGGGACAAGATGGTTCTGCGGCTGCCTCTCTCCTGAGTCCGCTCAGCCAGCGTTGACCGGGAATGCCAGCTTCACCACGTAGGCTGCGTCGACGCTGCCCGTCACGGTACCCAGCTGGCGCTCGCCGCCATCGTTGATTCGATCCGCTTCGAGTAGTCCGATCCGCTGACGAGGTCCCGCTCATCGGTCCTTTGCCTGCAGTGAAGTCGCCCTAGCCAGCCGCGTCCGCGCCTCGGCCGTCTCCATGTGGACCTGACGTTCCGCGTATCTCCAGGCTGTCCTCGCATTCGGTGCACTGGGCCACCCAGACGCCATCGCCGCGGTCGGTGAAGGTTGTCGGTACGCCGGCGGTGCCGTGGTGATGGAGAATCGTCGTCTTGTCGGGATCGTCGTATCGAAGCTCCCACGCCGGCGGGCCCGCCTCGTCCTTAGCGACCATGACCTTCTCGGTGCCACCGTCCATCTCTTGATCCTCGCCGGCCATGTCCCACCTCGTGCAGTGATAAGCAGCTAATGGTAGGTGCAGGCCGCGTGCCTAACTCCGGGTCCTGCGGGACAAACGGAGCGCGGCTCTCAAGTCGACGGGAGCGGCGAATCCGGGCAGAATGTGCCGCACGCCGCCGCTGGCGGTACCGAACGACGCCCGAGGCGATCCCGAGTGCCCCCTGACCAGCATCCTCCCGCGCGCAAGCGCGTGAAGAAGCAATTCCCATCCGACAAGCTCGCGGCCGCGCAGAAACGGATCGCGGAGCTTGAGGACCGTGAGGCCGCCCACCAACGCGCCGAGCAGGTGCAGTCCGCCCTGTACCGCATCGCCGAGACCGCGAGCGCGGCGCAGGACATGCCCACCTTCTACGCCAAGATTCACGAGATCGTCGGCGAGCTGATGTATGCCGACAACTTCTACATCGCGCTGTACGACGACGGGCGCCAGCAGATCAACTTCCCGTTCTATCGCGACGAGGTCGATACCGATCTGCCGGACCCCAACAATTGGGACCCATTCGGCGTGGGCGACGCTCGCGGGTCGACGGCTTATGTGCTTCGTCACGGTCGGCCGGAACACTGGACGAGTGCGGACTTCACGGCGCTCTCCAAAAAGGGCGAGCTCGAGATCCTGGGCGAAGTGGCAGTCGAATGGATGGGTGCGCCCCTGAAGGCCGACGGCCGCACCGTCGGAGTCATCGCCGTGCAGACCTATCGGGAGGATCGGCGCTACGCGCGCGACGACCTGGAACTGCTGGTGTTCGTTGCGCAGCATGTAGGGTCTGCGCTCGTCCGCGCGCGCGCCATCGAGGAGACGAGGCAGCGCAACGCCGAGCTCGCGATCGTCGACGAGATCGGCGCCGCGCTGGCCAAGCAGCTCGATTTCCAGGCGATCATCGACCTGGTGGGTGACCGGTTGGCCAACACCCTTCGGACGGAGGACATCTACATCGGTCTGTACGACCGGGCGACGAACATGATCAGCTTCCCGTACGAGCTCGATCACGGGAAGCGCGTGCATGGCGACCCGATCGAGCTCGGGAAAGGCCTTGCCTCGCGTGTCATCGAATCGGCTCGTCCGTTGCGGTTTGGTTCCGTTGCCGACCAGACGACGCACGGCGGTTTCGTTGGGACGTACACCGACGCCGATGCAATCACGGCTGGTGAGTCCTGGCTCGGCGTCCCGATCGTGGCTGGCAAAGAGCCGATTGGCGTCGTCGTTCTCGGAGACGACCGACCCGATGTCTTCACGGAGAGCGACGAGCGTCTGGTCAGCACCATCGCCTCGAGCATGGGCGTGGCGCTCGAGAACGCGCGCCTGTTCGATGAAACGAAGCGCCTGCTGGCCGAGACCGATGCGCGCGTCTCGGAGCTGGCGATCGTCAATGAGATCGGCGCAGCCCTGGCCAAGCAGCTCGACTTCCAGGCGATCATCGATCTCGTGGGGAATCGGGTCAGCCAGATCCTCAACACCGCCGACATGGCCATCGCCATCCATGAACCCGACAGCGAGGTCATCTCGTTCCCGTACGCAACCGAGGACGGTCAGCGGCTCCCGAACGAGCCGATGCCGTTCGGCGCGGGGCTCACGACGAAGATCCTCCAGTCTGGACAGCCGCTCCGCTTGGCGACGCTGGAAGAGCAGTCCGCTCTGGGCGCAGTAACTGGTGGGCTCGCCCACGCCGATGCCAAGCATTCCTGGCTCGGCGTGCCGATTCCGGCCGGCGACCGCGTGCTGGGCGTGCTCTCCGTCTACGCGATCGCCGCGAACGCCTTTTCGGAGGCCGATCAGCGTCTGCTCTCGACCCTGGCCGCCAGCATGGGCGTCGCCCTTGAAAATGCGCGCCTCTTCGATGAGACGAAGCGCCTGCTTTCCGAGACCGATGCTCGCGCAGCCGAGTTATCTCTCATCAACGAGGTGCAGCGCGGTCTTGCGGAGAAGCTCGACATGCAGGCCATGTACGACCTCGTGGGCGACAAGATCCAGGAGATCTTCGACGCGCAGGGCGTGGACATCGAGGTCTACGACAAGGTCACCGGGCTGATCCACTTCCCGTACTCGCTGGAGCGGGGCAAGCGCCTGTTTGACGAGCCGATGGAGCTCTTCGGCTTCCGCCGGCATGTCTACGAGTCCAAGGCGCCCCTGCTCATCAACCGAGACCTCGAGCAGGAAGCGGCCAAACACGGTCAGCCGGCAATCCTCTCCGGCGAGTTGGCGAAGTCAGCGGTCTTCGTGCCGCTCGCTACCGGAGGCGACGTCCGCGGCTTCCTCATGCTCGAGAACCTTGATCGCGAGGATGCATTCACCGATGCGGAGGTGCGGCTCCTCTCCACGCTGGCGTCGAGCCTCAGTGTTGCCCTCGAAAACGCGCGGCTCTTCGACGAGACGAAGCGCCTGCTGACGGAGACCGATGCCCGCGCCGCCGAGCTCACCATCATCAACGAGATCGGCTCGGCGCTTGCAAAGCAACTCGATTTCCAGGCGATCGTTGAGCTTCTGGGGGATCGGGTCAGTCAGATCCTCAACTCCGGCGACGTGTCGATCGCCATCCAACAGCCCGATAGCGATGAGATTGCCTTTCCATATTCGACGGAGCACGGCCAGCGACTCCCGCAGACTCCGCTTCCGATGGGAGAGGGCCTGACATCGCGCGTCATTCGCGAGCGAAGGCCGCTTCGATTGGCATCCGCAGAAGAGCAGGAAGCGCTGGGCGTCGTCTGGCAGGGCGAACGATCCGAGTCCTACCTGGGTGTCCCAATCCCGGCCGGCGATCGGGTCCTCGGCGTCGTTTCGGTCTATTCGTCCGACCCGAATGCCTTCAGCGAGGCCGATGAGCGCCTCCTCTCAACGCTCTCGTCCAGCATGGGCGTGGCGCTCGAAAACGCGCGGCTGTTCGACGAGACCAAGCGCCTGCTCAAGGAGACCGATGAACGGGCCGCCGAGCTGGCGGTAATCAACGAGATCGGGTCCGCCCTCGCCAAGCAGCTGGACTTCGACGCGATCATCGACCTCGTCGGAGTGCAGCTCCAGGAGATCCTCGACGCCGAGGATCTGTATATCGCGCTCGTTGACCCGTCACGCACGCGAATCGGCTTCCCGTACCTCGTTCAGGGCGGCGAACGACGCTCCGGTTCCGAGATCGACATGGGCGAGGGCCTGACGTCGCAGGTTCTAGCGGCCAAGAAACCGCTTCGGTTCGGCTCTCTCGACGAGCAGCTGCCCTTCAAGCCGCACTTCTCGCCCGAGGTCGACGTCCACGAGTCCTGGCTTGGCGTGCCGATCATGGCCGGCAAGGAAGCCATCGGCGTGGTGAACGTCAGCAGCCACCAGCCCAACGCCTACACGGAGGCCGACGAGCGCCTGGTCGCGACCGTGGCGTCGAGCATGGGCGTCGCCCTCGAGAACGCGCGCCTCTTCAGCGAGACGAAGCGGCTGCTTGCCGAGACCGACGCCCGGGCGGCCGAGCTGGCGATCCTCAACGAGATCGGATCGGCCCTCGCGAAGCAGTTGGATTTCGAGGGGATCGTCGATTTGGTGGGTCATCGGGTCAGCCAGATCCTGAATGCCACGATCGTCTCGGTCGCGATTTACGATCCGGTCAGCGACCTGGTGACGTACCCGTATATGACCGAGGAGGGGCAGCCGCTCGCGGTCGAGCCTGTCCCCCTCAACGAGTCCTTTGCCAGGCACATGATCCGCAGCCGGCTGCCGTTGCGCCTTGGGACCCTCGCGGAGGCAGAGGAGCTCGGCGTAAAGCGCTGGGTCGGCCGGAAGACAGAGTCATATCTCGGTGTGCCAATCCTGGCAGGCGACCGCGTGCTTGGGGTCATCTCGGTCTATGCAGACGAGCCGAACGCCTACACAGCGTCCGACGAACGGCTGCAGGCGACCCTCGCGGCGAGCATGGGCGTTGCGCTCGAGAACGCGCGTCTCTTTGGCGAGACGAAGCGGCTGCTCACTGAGACCGAGCAGCGCAACGCAGAGCTGGCGGTCGTGAACGAGATCGGCTCGGCGCTGGCCAAGCAGCTGGACTTCGGTGCGATCGTTGAGCTCGTCGGCGAGCGTTTGGCGAAGACGTTTCGCTCGCAGGACATCATCATCGCGTTGTACGACCGATCGACGAACCTCGTCAGCTTCCCGTACGAGCTCGATCACGGCAAGCGCGTGCACGGTGAGCAGATCGAGCTCGGCCGAGGCTTGACGTCGGTCGTCATTCAATCTGCCAAGCCCCTCAGACTGGGATCGTTCGCCGAACAGCAGGCTCATGGCGCCTTATTCGGGAGGAAGTACGAGGAGGAGGGCTTCCAGACACGCGCCGGCGAATCATGGCTCGGCGTCCCGATCATTGCGGGCGACAAGCCCATGGGCGTGGTCGTTCTCGGCGACGACGGACCCAATTTCTTCACGGAGAGCGACGAGCGTCTTGTCGGCACCGTTTCGTCGAGCATGGGCGTTGCGCTCGAGAACGCGCGCCTTTTCGACGAGACGAAGCGCCTGCTTGCTGAGACGGATGAGCGCGCCGCCGAGCTGGCGATCATCACCAGTGTCCAGGAGGGGCTGGCAGAAAACCTGGAAATGCAGGCGATGTACGACCTAGTCGGCGACAAGATCCAGGAGATCTTCGACGCCCAGGTCGTGGACATTGGATTCCTCGATAGGGAAGCCGACCAAATTCGTTTCCCGTACACGATCGAGCGCGGCGTCCGCTTCCCAAACGACTCAATGCCGAACATCGGACCGCGACGGGCTGTGCTCGAATCGCGCGAGCCTCTTGTCTTCAACCAGGACGCTCTCGCCGCCGTGCGGGGATACGGCCAGGAGGGCGTGGTCTCTGGTGAAGTGCCGCAGTCGTGCGTCTACGCCCCGCTGGTGAGCGGTGGCGAATCGCGCGGGGTTATCTCCCTCCAGAACCTGGACCGGGAGAACGCCTTTTCCGAGTCCGATGTCCGACTCCTGATGACACTGGCCGGCAGCCTGAGCGTGGCCCTGGAGAACGCACGCCTCTTTGACGAGACGAAGCGCCTGCTGACGGAGACCGATGAGCGGGCAGCCGAACTGGCCATCATCAACAGCGTCCAGGAAGGCCTGGCAGCAAATCTCGACATGCAGGCGATGTACGACCTCATCGGCGACAAGATCCAGGAGATCTTCGATGCGCAGGTCGTCGACATCGGGATCTATGACCGCGAGGCCGACCTCTTCCATTTCGCGTACACGATCGAACGCGGCGTCCGGTTCCCGGATGAGCCGATCCAACTGCGGAGCGGGCCCGTGGTCGGCTCGTCAACGGTCGGCATCCGCCTTCACGTCATGGAAACCCGCCGTCCATTCCTCTCGAATGCTCCGGACGACCTCGCACCGTTCGGCGATTCAACCCCACTCAGCGGCGAACCGGCCAAATCCGCGCTGTGGGCGCCGCTCGTCGTCGGCGAGCAGGCTCGAGGCGTGATTTCGCTCCAGAACCTAGACCGCACGGACGCTTTCTCTGAAACGGACGTGCGCCTGCTCACGACACTCGCCGCCAGCCTTAGCGTCGCCCTTGAGAACGCGCGCCTGTTCGACGAGACGAAACGCCTGCTGGGCGAGACGGACCGCCGTGCTGCGGAGCTGGCGATCGTCAACGACGTGCAGCGTGGCCTCGCGGCGCAGCTGGATCCGCAGGCCATGTACGAGCTGGTCGGCGAGCGCGCGGGCGACGTGTTCGACACCAACGTGGTGGACATCTCCGTGTTCGACCACGAACGAGGGACCATGTGGTCGCCGTACTCAATCGAACGCGGCGTCCGATTCCCGGAGGAGACGCGCCCGATCATGGGCGTCCGCAAGCACATCATTGAGACCGGTCAACCGGTGCTCATCGCAGAAGACCTGCGGGCCAGAGCGGCGGAGTTCGGGCAGACCGCCCAGATCAAGGGCGAGCCAGCCCTGTCCGCCATCTTCGTGCCGATGCTCGTTGGCAACGAAGTCCAAGGCGTGATCTCGCTCCAGAACCTCGACCGCGAGCACGCCTTCGACGAGAGTGATATCTCGCTGCTCGTCACGCTCGCCGCGAGCCTCAGCGTGGCCCTCCGAACCGCCCGGCTCATGGACGAGACACAGAAGCGCGTTGATGAGCTGGCGACCATCAACAGCGTCGGCGAGGCGCTCACCACGGAGGTCGAGCTCGCGCCGCTCCTGGCAATCGTCGGCGACAAGCTGCGGGCAGCGTTCAATGCCGACATTGCGTACATCGCGCTCCTTGACGACGAGCGTGGGCTGATCCTATTCCCCTATCACGTGGAGGATGGCCGCCACGAACCTCAAGAACCACTGCAGCTTGGCGAAGGGCTGACCTCTCAGATCATCGAAAGCGGGAAGACACTGCTCCTGAATCACGATGACGAGTACGACCAAGAGGTGGTGATCGGCACCCGAGCCCGATCATTCCTGGGCGTCCCGATCATCGCCGGGGACAAGGCCATCGGCGCCATCAGCGTCCAGAGCACGACTGAAGAGAACCGCTTTGCAGAGGCCGATGCGCGGCTGCTTGCGACCGTGGCCGCCAATATCGGCGTCGCGGTTCAGAACGCCCGCCTGTTTGAAGAAGCGCAGGACGCTCGCCAGGCGGCCGAGCAGGCAAACGAGGCGAAGAGCTCGTTCCTGGCCGCCATGAGCCACGAGATCCGCACACCGCTCAACGCGGTGATCGGCATGAGCGGCATCTTGATCGACACTCCCCTAAGTGATGAGCAGCGCGACTTTGCGGAGACGATCCGCACATCGGGCGACGCGCTGCTGACGATCATCAACGACGTCCTGGACTTCTCCAAGATCGAGGCCGGGCGCGTCGAGCTGGAAGCCCGGCCCTTCGTCCTCCGCGAGGCCGTTGAGGCCGCCCTGGACATCCTTGCACCGACCGCCGCCAAAAAGGACCTGGAGCTGGTCTACGCCATCGATGAGGATCTGCCAGTGGCGCTTGTTGGCGATGCGGGACGCTTGCGGCAGATCGTCCTGAACCTCCTCTCGAACGCTGTGAAGTTCACGGAATCCGGCGAGGTGCTTGTCACGGTCGGCGGCGCCCAGCTCGCGGCATCTCGTCGCGGCGCTGCGCGGTGGGAGGTCAGGGTCGATGTGCGTGACACGGGCATCGGGATCCCAGCCTCGGCCCTCGACCGTCTCTTCCAGTCATTCAGCCAGCTCGATGCGTCGATCGCGCGCCGGTACGGCGGCACGGGCCTGGGCCTCGCGATCTCACGCCGCCTGGGAGAGCTGATGGATGGCTCGCTCACCGCGGATAGCACCGGGGTCGCCGGCGAAGGCAGCACCTTCCACCTTGTTGTCCGGATGCCAGTCGCTGCTCCGGGCACCGTAACGTCCAGCCGCCCGCAACGGGTTGACGCTGATCTCTCGGGACGTCGCGTGCTGATCGTGGACGACAACGCGACAAATCGAAGGATCCTCGTCGCACAGACGGCCAAGTGGGGCATGGTCCCGCGCGAGACCGGCTCTCCGACCGAGGCGCTTCGTTGGCTGGACGCAGGCGAGCGGTACGACATCATCCTCTCGGACCTGCTCATGCCCGAAATGGACGGCGTCGAGTTCGCGTCACGCGCATCGCAGGCCGATGGCGCAGTCGCTCGACCGCCCGTCGTTATCCTCTCATCGGTCGGTGTGCGGGATCGCGACGAGGCGAAGGTGGCCGGCTGGCTTGCAAAGCCGGTCAAGCCGTCGGCGCTCCACGACACGATCGCGACGATCCTGCTCGGCGCCGTGACGGCGCAACCACTGCCGGCATCCCCGACTGCGGCAAGCGGCGCGGACGGCAAGCCGCTCGGCGAGCGGCATCCGCTGCGCATCCTCCTGGCCGAGGACAACGCGGTGAACCAGAAGCTGGCGCTACGACTGCTGAGCCAGATGAGCTATGGCGCCGAGGTCGCCGGCGACGGCCAGCAGGCCATCGATGCGCTCGAGCGCAACGAGTTCGACGTGGTGCTGATGGACGTCCAGATGCCCGAGCTCGACGGGCTCGAGGCCACGCGCCGCATCCGCGCCCAATGGCCGGATCGGCAGCTCAAGATCGTGGCCATGACCGCGAATGCCTTGGCCGGCGACCGCGAGGCGTGCCTGGCAGCCGGTATGGACGACTACATCAGCAAGCCAATTCGACCCGCCGAACTGGCGGCTGCGCTAGAGCGCGTGCCGATGGCGGCGGGTAAACGCGGCGGGCGTCGGCCTCGAAAGGGCTCGAAGGCGAAGGCAAAGTCACATGCGGGAGCCTGACGTGCCCGTCGTCGACGAGCGGATCCTGGCGGAGGTCCGGGAGACTACCGGGGACGACATCGGCTTCGTACAGGAGCTGGTCGAGACCTACCTGGCCGATACGCCCGGCCAGCTCGAGGCGATGACCGCTGCGGTCGAGGCCGATGACGCGGATGCCCTCATCCGACCGGCGCACACGCTCAAGTCGTCCAGCGCGACAGTTGGCGCACTGCGTCTCTCGTCCGCGGCGCGCGACCTGGAGATGGCCGGACGGAGCGGCACGCTGGACCACGCTGCTCGCGCAAGCCTCGACGGGGCCCGCGCCGAGTGGCAGGCGGCCGCCGATGCCTTCGCCGCGTGGCTCAAGCGAGCATCCGTCGAATGACCACCACCGGGAAGGCGCTGGTCGTCGACGACAGCTCCGTCAACCGCCTCATCCTCGTGCGCCGGCTCGAGACGCTGGGTCTGCAGGTGATCCAGGCGGAGAACGGCATAAAGGCCCTCGACCTCTTGGCCGCGGAGCCCGGCGCGGTTGACGTCGTGCTGCTGGACGTCCTCATGCCCGAGCTCGACGGCTACCAGACACTCGCTGCCATGAAGGCGGATGAGGCGACGCGCCACATCCCCGTCCTCATCGTCTCGGGAGTCGAGGAGCTTGAGAGCGTCGTTCGGTGCATCGAGCTGGGTGCGACCGATTACCTGACGAAGCCGATCAACGCCTCAATCCTTGCCGCACGCATCAACGCCTCGCTTGCCGCCAAGCGCCTGCACGACCTCGAGCAGGAGTCCTTCGAGCGCCAAACGGCCCTCAACCGCACGATCCAGCGCCAGAAGGAAGAGCTCAGCCGCTTCCTATCGCCGCAGATCGCCGCCCTGGTGTCGTCGCCGGACGGAGAACAGCTGCTGGCAGGCCATCGGCGAGAGATCACCGTCGCCTTCTGCGACCTGCGCGGCTTCACCGCATTCGCCGAGCGGGCCGATCCGGAGGAGCTCATGACACTCTTGAGCCAGTATCACCGCATGATGGGCGAGGCGATCACCCAGCATGGCGGGACCCTCGAGCACTTCGCGGGCGACGGCGTGATGGTGTTCTTCAACGACCCGATCCCCCAGGAGGACCACGTCGAGCGCGGGGTACGCATGGCGGTCGCCATGCGCGAGCAGTTTGCCGCGCTGGCTGCAGCATGGCGGGAGCGCGGGTACGAACTGGGTTTCGGGGTCGGTATCGCGGTTGGCTACGCGACCCTCGGGCGCATCGGCTTCGATGGACGCCACGACTACGGCGCCATTGGCAACGTGACAATCCTTGCATCGCGGCTCTCCAGCCAGGCCCAATCCGACCAGATCCTGCTCAGCCCTCGGGCGCAGACCTTGCTGCAGGAGCTCATCGAGTCCGAATCCGTTGGCGAGCTGACCCTCAAGGGCATCACCCGACCCGTCCTGGCGAGCAACGTCGTGGCGATGCGTTAGCGACGGATCCGGCTTCAGATGTCGGCCTCGCGAATGGCGGCTTCGGCTGGTCGCCGCCAGCCGCTCACCACCCGGGTTCTGGCATAGCCGTCCCTGGCCGCGGTAGCTGCCGCCCAGGGGTGCATTGCTGCCGCGCACCGCTTGGCCGACGGATGGTCTCGCACTTGCAGGACGACCAGGCAGTCCATTACCGCAAGGAACTGAGGATCATGACTGACATTCGCGAACAGATGTCTCGCGGCGATGCTGATGTCTTGCTGCGGGATTACCACGATGCCCGACGCCGAGAAGACCAGTGGCGCATCCCGCAATTGCTGCTGGCCCTGGTCGCCCCGATCATGGCGCTGATCGCCGTGGTGCTCGATATCGGCGGGTCCGATGGCGCCAGCGTTGCGGGAGCCTTGGCCATCATCACCGGGACCGGGGCTGCTCTCCTTGCGGCCGAGGTTTGGCGCTGGCATCGCCTGGCCGTCAGCAGGGTCAACCAATTCCGGACGGAATACCCGGCGGAATCGGCGCTCTTGCTGAAGGATCCGATCTGACGCTTGGCGGAGTGGCCGAAGCGAGCGAAGAGGCCTCAGTTATGCGGTCACCGCTTTGCCAGCCATGACGGACGATGTGCGAGATCGCGGAACGGCCGATCGCGCCAGTCATCCCGGCCACCAAAGATGGACCAGGTGCGGCGCTCAGGAAGCGGCTCACCGCCCACCCAGTGCGAGCGCCTCCGCAGCGGAGAGTTGGCGGCCGACCACGTCCGCCTCGGCCAGCTCTTCCGCCGACAGCGTTGCCTTTGCGGCTTCCAGGTAGGGGTGGCTGGGGCTGTCAACCGAGTAAACGTTGACGATGCCCTCCTGCTCGGCGAGGACCTCGGCCGCAGATGCAATCGTCAGTGCAAGCTTGGGCTTACCGTCCTCCGCTTCCACGGCAGCCAGACCCAAGACTGACATGCCCACGCCGGGAACACTGCCCACGTCGTCGTAGGCTTGAGCTGAATGCCTGAAGCGCTGGCGAGCCATGTCAGAGTCCCCCTGTGCCAGGTAGATCCATGCCGACTCGCCGAGCACCCGAGCCTCTTCAGCTCGGTCCCCCACCGCCTCGAACGCGGCCCGGGAGCGCTCATACAGATCGATCGCCGTCGCCGCCTCCCCACGCATGCCGGCCAGCTGGGCGAGGCCCCCGAACGAGATGCCGGCTCCCTCCTGATCGCCCCGCGGCTCCTGGATAGCAAGGGCCTCCTGGTAGCTGGCGCGGGCGGCGTCGGGGTCGCCGGCGACCGTATGGAGAATGCCATCGAAACCGAGTATCTGGGACAGCGCGAACGGATAGTCCAGCTCCCGGCCCAGCACAATGGCGCGGGCTGACCAGGCGAGGGCCTCATCCAGGTCGAAGCCGAGGTACCCAACGGCGAGGCAGGTGGCGGCATTGGCCATGGTGGGGCGGTCGTCGAGCTCGCTGGCGATGCGCTGAGACTCGCCCCAAAGCTCGTTGGCGCGCTCGTAGTGGCGCAGCGTCCAGTCCGCCAGGCCGGCCGTCAGCAGCAGCCGTGCGCGTCCCCTGGTGCCGTCCGTGGGCGACGCGGCCAGGATCCGAGCGGCCGTGTCGCGGGCGCTGAGGTGCTTACCCCTGATGTGCCAATACATCCACAGGTCGCCGAACGAGGCCATGGCCCGCTCGGCAGCCGTTCCGTCTCCCGCTGCCGCTCGCGCCACCACGTCGTCGAAGGCCGCTTGCAGATTGGGCTCGTCGGCGATCCCGCGCTCCATCCACGCCAGCTGCTCGTCGCTCTCGATACCGGCTCCCACCCTGCTGGCCAGCGCGGCGTAGAACGCGGAGTGCCGGCCGGCGATGTCGTCGGCCTCGCCGCTGGCCTGAAGCTGCTCGGTGGCGAATTCGCGGATGGTCTGCAGCATGACGAAGCGGGTGGCCAGGATGGCGACCAGGGCCTTGTCCACCAGCGACTCCAGCTCGTCGAGAACCGAACCGGGCGGCTCGGCACAAATGGCATCGATGGCTTCGAATGTGGCGCCGGCGGGGAACACCGCCAGCCGGCGGAACAGGCGCTGCTCCGCATCGGTCAGCAGTGAGTGGCTCCAGTCGATGGC
>JBDUEE010000137.1:0-2935 GCA_040002615.1 Chloroflexota bacterium
AGTCGAATCACCAGGGACATGGCCAAATTTCATTTCAGCTTCTTTCAAAAATGTTCCATCTGCACTAAAGAGCAATAGTTTTAGCGAGCTGTTAACCGTAATGGCGACCAGAAAATTACCCTTCTCATCTTTCCGGGCATCCTTGCCGCCGCGCTGCTGGCCTTCGCCCTCTCCATCGATGACTTCGTGATCACCCAATTCACGGCGGGCCGTACCAGCACCTTCCCGCTGTGGGTCTATGGCGCATCGCGCATCGGCATTCCTCCGCAGGTCAATGTCATGGGCAGCCTCATCTTCGGCATTGCCCTGGTCGGGATCACCGGCTGGATCCTGCTGATGCGCCGAAGCATGGGCGCAACGACCCCCGGGGTGAATCCGTGACCACGCTCGCGCACGCCGGCCACGCGAGCCCGACCGCGAAGTCCACAGAGCCGCGCCATCGGATCGGTGCGGCAGCCCAGCAGGCCGGGGTGTCCGCATCCGCCCTGCGCCTGTGGGAGCGGCAGGGACTCGTCACGCCCCTTCGCAGTCACGCTGGATACCGCCTCTACAGCGATGCCGACATGACCCGTCTTCTTCGCATTCGGCGCATGCGCGACGAGCGACTCAACGCACCCGGCATCCTCCGATTCCTTTCGTCCGAACGCCGACCCGTCGAGGCGGGCGAAGACGGCCGCCTGGACGGCAACCGCTTGCGCGCCCTGCGCAAGGAGCGTGGCCACTCCCTTCGATCGGCCGCAGCAAAGGCTGGTCTCAGCGCAAGCTTTCTTTCGGCGCTGGAACGAAGGGCAACGGGTGCCAGCGTCGCCACCCTGTTGCGTCTGACCCGGGCGTACGGCGTCACAACGCTGGACCTCTTCCGGCAGATGGCGCCGGTCGGGCGAAGGGTGCGTCGCAATGAGCGGCAGGTGCTGACGCTCGGCTCAGGCGTCCGCATTGAGCAGCTGGCGCACGAGGCGTCGCTGCTGGAGCCCCAGCTCTTCGTGCTGGCCGCAGGCGCTTCCTCTGACGGTGCGTACACGCACGCTGGCGAAGAATTCATGTTCGTCCTGGACGGTGCCCTCACGGTCTGGCTGGGACCGCGCGAGCGCTACCGGCTCACAATCGGCGACTCCATGACCTTCCCATCCACCCTTCCACACCGCTGGCGCAACCGCGCCGATGGAGAGACCCGCCTGCTATGGATCAACACGCCTCCGACCTTCTGACCGCCGAGCCCGCGACGACGACCGAGACGGAGCGCTGGCTGGCGCTGCGCGATCGGGTTCCCCCCGTCTGGACGCGGTACACGGACCTGGTCGTCGAGCGCGGTGAGGGCTCCTGGATCGAGACGATCGACGGAGAGCGGTATCTCGACTACACGTGCGGCATCGCGGTGACGAACACCGGCCACTCCCATCCGCGCGTGGTGGCCGCGATCGCCGAGCAGGCTCGCAAGATCATCCACGCCCAGCAGAACATCCTCTACCACCAGCCCGGGCTCGAGCTGCACGAGCGGTTGCCACGAACGTTCCCGGGCCTGGAGCACGGCGACGAGGCGGCGCTATTCCTATCGAACTCGGGCGCCGAGGCGATCGAGGCCTCGGTGAAGCTGGCCAAGTACGCCACTCGGCGGCCGGGCATCATCGCCTTCCGTGGCGGGTTCCACGGCCGCACCCACGCCGCGATGTCGTTGACGAGCTCGGGGGTGAAGTACCGCGGCCACTACGAGCCTCTGCTGGCCGGGGTGCATTTCGCACCGTTCCCGTACGCGCTGCGCAATCCGACCGGCCGCTCGGACGAGGCCGCGCTTGCCTTCAGCCTGGCCGGCCTCGAGGAGCTCTTCGCGACCGTCATCTATCCCGATGACGTGGCCGCGTTCATCGTCGAGCCGATCCTTGGCGAAGGCGGCTACGTGGTCCCGCCCGATGGCTTCCTGCCCTCGCTGCGCGAGATCGCCGATCGGCACGGGATCCTGCTGATCGCCGACGAGGTGCAGACCGGGATCGGCCGCACGGGTCACATGTGGGCGAGCGAGTGGAGCGGCGTCCGGCCGGACATCCTGGTCACGGCCAAGGGGATCGCCTCCGGGCTGCCGCTGTCCGGCATCATGGCCCGGCGTGATCTTCTCGAGAAGTTCGGTCCCGGCGCGCACGGGGGCACCTACGGCGGCAACGCCATCGCTTGTGCCGCTGCGCTGGCGACGCTCGATGTCATTGCTGCGGAAGGGCTGCTAGAGAACACGCGCCGTCAGGGTGATCGCCTGCTGTCCGGCCTGCGTCGAGCAGCGGCGGGGCATCCGGGCGTGGCCGAGGTGCGTGGGCGCGGGCTGATGGTGGGCATCGAGTTCGCGGACGGCGACACCCTGCAACCGCGTCCGGACCTGGCAAAGTCGCTGATCCAGGCGGCCTTCGAGCGCAAGCTCCTGCTGCTCTCCTGTGGGACCTACGGGCAGGTGGTCCGCATCATCCCGCCGCTGGTCACCACCGACACCGAGATCGACTCGGCGATCACCGCCATCAGCGAGTCACTGGCCGCGCTGCCGAAGGCAGCAGGGTAGTCTGTCGGTGCACGCAATCGGTGCGCACAGGAGGTAAGCGGTGGCGCGCACCATCTGGGTAGTCGATGACGAACCGCTCTTCCGGGCGGCCATCGTGGCAGTGCTCGAAGAGGCGGGCTACCAGCCGCGCGGCTTCGGGCGCGCGGAGCAGCTGTATACCGCCCTCATCCATGAGGAGCCGCCGGACCTGCTGATCCTCGACCACATGCTGCCCGATGAGAGCGGATCGCTGATCGTGCGCTCGCTCCGCGAGCGCATCGAGTACCGCGACATCCCGATCCTGTTTTTGACCGCGGTCGGGCGCGACGAGGCCGATCGGCTCAGGGATTTGGCGCCGGTTCTTCGCAAGCCGTTCGACTTCCGCGACTTTGTCGCCATGGTGGAGGCTCGGCTGGC
>JBDUEE010000138.1:0-31796 GCA_040002615.1 Chloroflexota bacterium
GCCAACGCCCGCAGCAAGCTGCGCGACAAGGGCCTGGACCTGATCGTGGGCAACACGGTGGGCGGGCCATTCGACGCCATCGGCTCCGACGACAACAAGGTCACTGTCTTCGGCGCCGAAGGCGCCCTGACCGACTGGCCGATGCTGCCCAAGCGACAGGTGGCTGAGCGGCTATGGGACCTGATCGTTGACCGCTATCGGAAGGCGCGACCGGAACCGACCGAGACGCCCCCGGCCAGGTCTCGCCGGCGCTGACGTTGCGTGTCGTCGAGAGCGCCCTTGATCTGCGCGTCGCCATCCTCGAGCGCCGGCTGAATGGCGACTCGGTCGGCTTCGTACCGACCATGGGCATGTTGCACGCCGGACAGCTGTCACTGGTCAAGCGGGCGCGCAATGACAACGGGTGCGTGGTCGTCAGCTGCTTCGCCAACCCGCATGAGTTCGTCACGCTGGACGAGGGCGATCACGGCCAGCGCGACGTGGGACGCGACTTAGCCCTGCTGCAACAGGAGAACGTCGACATCGTCTTCCGGCCCGAGGTTGATGTCCTCTACCCGCATGACGATCTGACCCGCGTCTCGGTGGAGGGTCTGACGCGCCAGCTCGAGGGAGCCTCTCGGCCCGGCCACCTGGACGGGTTGACCACGGTGATGCTGAAGCTGATCAACCTGGTCGGACCGGCGCGCGTGTACCTGGGCCAGAAGCATGCTCAGCAGGTCGTCATCCTGCGCCGCATGCTGCGTGACCTGTTCATGAACGTCGAGATGGTGATCTGCCCCACCGTGCGCGAGGCGGATGGGCTGGCCATGTCCAGCGCCAACGCGCGCCTTTCGATCGAGGAGCGCGTGGCGGCGACCTGCCTGTTCAACGCGCTGACCGCTGCACGCGATGCGTATGACGCCGGTGAACGCTCCGCCGAAGTGCTGCGCGCGCGGATGGGCGAGATCATCGCCGCCGAGCCGATGGCGCGGCCGGACTACGTCAGCGTCGCCGACGCGCACTCGCTGGCGGAGCTGCAGCGCGTCTCCGGCCCGGCACTGGCGCTGGTGGCGGGCTGGGTCGGCCGGACACGGCTGGCGGACAACTTGCCGCTGGCCTGGGACGTTGCCTGACACGTCCGGGAAACGTACTCAAAGTACTAGTGACCTCCCCCCACCAGTTCGTATGATGCGCTCTGGCGCCGCGGCTTCCGGTTACGCGACCGGAACTTGCTGCGGAGCACGGGAGGCCGGCGAGTGCCCACGTCCGGCCTCCTTTCGTTTCCTTCCGTCCGTCGCCGTCGACGCCGCTCTCTCTTCGCGGATTCCCACGAGAGGGGAGCGACAAACAAGAAGCGTCCGATTCCTGCCGTGGATTCCGGGTCGTGGGAATTTCAACCAAGTAACGGGCCTATTCGGGGTCGGACGGGCCTTTCTTCGTCGTCACTCCCACAGGCTGGGAGTCGGAGGAAGGACAGCCCCGTTGTTGCGAGCTGAGCATCTAACGGGGAAGAAGCGGGCGGGACGTCCCCGGAAGTTGCCGGCTGCCGAGGAAACCGGGGAGAAATCGGCCTGAACGCTGCCGCAATCGGCCCCAAACAGGCCTTTCTTCCCCGTTAGTCGCTCCAGATGAAACATCGGACCCAGGCAAGCGACGCGACAGGCCCCGGGTGAGCCTGCCGCCGCCACCGCGCCCTACCGCACCGAGCGGACCCGTCTCGCGTGCAACACGACGCGCGTGACGTCATCCTTTTGGATGCCGTGAACGTCATCGATTGGCTGCTTGACTCCGACCCGTCCGTGCGCTGGCAGGTGCTGCAGGACCTGGCCGACGCGCCCGCCCCGGACGTCGCGCGCGAGCGTTCCAGGGTCGCGACCGATGGATGGGGAGCGGAGCTGCTCGCGCGTCAGACAGCGGATGGCCGATTTGGCGGCGATACGGCCATCCCCAAGTGGACGTCCAGCCGTGAGTGGCACTGCCTCATGACACTGACCTGGCTGCGTGACATGGGCCTGGATCCGCAGAGCGCGGAGGCACGTCGTGCGGTTGCGCTGGTGCGTGACAACGTGACGTGGCACTGGTGGGACGACAACCCCTTCTTCGTCGGCGAGGTCGAGCCCTGCATCAACGGCAGAGTGGCAGCCATCGGCGCGTACTTCGGCCAGGACTCCCAGCCCGTCGTCGACCGCCTCCTGGGCGAGCAGATGGCCGATGGCGGCTGGAACTGCGAGCAGGAGAACGGCTCCACGCGGGCCTCGTTCCACACCACCATCAACGTGCTGGAGGGCCTGCTGGAGCACGAACGGGCGAACGGCACGAGCGCGGAGCTGACAGCCGCCCGGGAGCGCGGGCGGGAGTACCTGCTCGAGCGACGATTGCTCCGCCGGCTATCCAGCGGCGAGATCGTGGATCCAGACATCACCCGGATGTCGTTCCCGACCAGCTACCACTATGACGTGCTGCGCGCGCTCGACTACCTGCGCGCCGCCGCTATTCAGCCAGATACGCGGATGGACGAGGCGATCGGCATCGTCAGGTCCAAGCGCGACGGTGATGGCCGATGGCCCCTCGAGAACCCGCATCCGGACCTGCTCGAGATCGACATGAGCGAACGCGAGGGTGAGCCGAGCCGATGGAACACCTTGCGCGCGATGCGCGTGCTGCGCTGGTACGAAGGCCGCTGAGCACCTCGGCCGGTGGCCGTGTTAAGGGCTCAGCGCCCGGAAGACTTGCCTGCTGCCGTCTCGGCCGCCCGCATCTCCGCCTTGTGTGCGCGTTTGGCCGCCTGGTAGCTGGCCAGCGCCTCAGCCGAATCCACGTCGCCCAGCGTGGGATGCTTGGGCGTGACCTCGCGCAAACCGGGCAGCTGCAGGCCGAAGCGCTTGGCGAGGATGGCAGTCATCGACCGCACCTTCATCTCGCCGAATGACGGCAGCGCCATGAGCCGCTTCTGCAGGTCATGCCCGTCCACGGAAGCGGTCCACACTCGAGCGGCATCGCCGTCGTACTCGCTGGCGATGTAGGCGCACAGCGCCTGTACGCGCGTGGCCATGGCGCCGGGAAAGCGGTGCAGCGCCGGGCGCTGCCTGAAGACGTCACCCAACGCCTCCGGATTCATGGCAGCGATCCGCGCGGGGTCGAGATGACCGATTCGCCGGCGCAGCTCGATCGGTCCACTGAAGGCCTTCTGGACCGGGACCTGCTGGTCGAGTGCGAAGCCGATCAGCAGCGCCAATGGGTCGCTGGCCAGCAGCCGATCGGCGGCGTCGTCGCCCGTGAAATACAGGCGTTCGGGTGGGGCGAGGGTGGCGGTCATGCGGCGCATGGTACGCCGCGGGTCACAGGCGAGCCAGCAGCGGCTCCGAGTCCAGGGAGCCTCCCACCAGGTCGATGATGGTGGCGATCTTCTCGCTGTCGGTAGGGTGCGTCTTGACCAGGATGTCGTGCACATCCTGGGCGGTGCGATAGGTATCGGTCCCCACCAGGTAGGTGAACAATCCCGCGCCCCGAAGCTGGTCGAGTCGGCCTGCAGACGGTCGGAAGCCTCCTGTCAGCACCAGCCCGGTGACCAGCGGCCGCTGCCGCTCGAGGCCGGCACGGTACGCCTCCAGCGTCACCTCCAGCATGTCGTCTCGGTCGCCGGGCGTGATCACCAGCGTCCGGTCGCGCAGGAACGGCACCGCGTGGTCGGCGCGCATGGCGCCGATCGCCACCTGGCCGATAACGGCGGCGGACGTGGCCTCGCCGGCCAGCAGCTCGCCATCCAGGTGTGTGGCGATCAGCTCCAGCGACGGGTTTGCCAGAAGCTCGCTGAACGGGATGCAGCCGATCAGCTCGATGCCGTGTTGCGCCAATCCCTGGCGCAGCACCTCCGGCAGATCCGGGTTGGTGTCGACATTGACCTTGTTGACCACGGCGCCCAACACCCGCACCCCATGCCGCTCGAACAGTGCGTGGTTGAGCACGATTTCGTCGATCGGCCGGCCGACCCCGCCCTCACTGACGATGATCACGGGTGCTTCCAGCAGGGCCGCAACGGCGGCGTTCGAGAGACCGATGACGGCGCCAACCCCGGCGTGACCGGTCCCCTCGATGAGCACGATGTCCTTGCCGCGTGCCACCGCCGCGTCGGCGTCGACGACGGCCGCAGCCAGGTCATCGGTCACGCGACCCATCACGTAATCGGTGGTGAAATGGCGCGGCAGCGTGACCGGGCTCATGTCGTTGAGCGCATCGGGCAGGTCGAAGACTTCCTTCATCAGGACCGCATCCTCGTCCGCGCGGGTGCCGTCGATGACCAGGTAGCGCTGGCCAACCGGCTTCAGAAAGCCCAGCCGATGTCCGTTGGCCCGGATGCTGGCCGCCAGGCCCAGCGAGACCGTCGTCTTGCCCCGGTTCTGGCCAGTGGCGGCCAGAAAGATGCGACGTGGCCCGCTCACTCGCGGGCCTTGGACCGCCGTTCGATCCGCTCCACCGCCTCGCGCAGGCGCTGCACAAGGTCAAGGTCGAGCATATCCGGGTCAAGGTGCTCGCCCAGGCGCTCCATCATGTCGGCCGCGACGGCAAGCAGGATGTCGGCGTCCGCGATGAAGAACTGCGGCTCATTGTTGTAACGCACCAACGTCAGCCGGCCCTGCAACGTCGTGCCGCCCTCACCGTGCGAGACCTGCGTGCCGAAGTTGTGGCCCTGGATGCCGTCCGGGTTGTTCAGGAAGTTCAGCGCGTTGTCAACGGCCAGCCCGAATCGGGCCCGCCAGCTGACCACCCGCTCATGGACCTCCGGCGGCAGGCCGATCTCGCCAACCTCCTCGAACACCTCGCGGGTCACGGTCAGCAGCCCCACCAGCGTGGAGCCGGCGCGATTGCCGAGCATGACCTGCAGGGACCGCTCCAGGGTGAAGACGTCCGAGTCGAAGCGGGGCGAGGTCGTCACCTCGGCCAACAGGTCCTCGACGTTGTCCAGCGCTCCGGGCTCGTTGAGGGCGTTGGCGAGGTTCAGGATCTCCTCGCGGAAAAGGAATCGTTCCTCGTGGTCGAGCATGGGCGCCTCCGTTACGGGTAGAGCCCTCGCAGGGTAGTGGCCTCCGCCACGCGGGCGACGGCAACCATGTAGGCCGCGGTTCGCATGTCCACGCTGTGCCGGTGGCTCATTCCGTGCACCGCCTCGAAGGCGCGGTCCATGATCTCCTTCAGGCTCTGGTTGATGCGCTCCTCGGTCCAGAAGAAGGACTGCATGTCCTGGACCCACTCGAAGTAGCTGACCGTCACGCCGCCGGCATTGCACAGGATGTCCGGGATCACGAAGATCCCGCGGTCGTACAGGATCGCATCGGCCTCGGGGGTGGTCGGTCCGTTGGCGGCTTCGGCCACGATGCGCGCATTGATGTGCGCCGCATTGACGTGGGTGATCTGGTTCTCCAGCGCCGCCGGCACCAGGATCTCGCATTCGACCTCGAGGATGGCCTCGTTGCTGATCTCCTCGGATCCGGGAAAGCCGACCACCGTGCCATGCTCGCGCTTCCAGGCGCTGACCCTCGCCGGGTCCAGGCCCTGGGGGTTGTAGATGCCGCCAGTGCTGTCGCTGACAGCAATGACGGTCGAGCCCTCGGCCGCAAGCAGGTCGGCGGCGATGGAGCCTGCGTTGCCATAGCCCTGGATCGCCACTCGTGCGCCCGTGAGCGGAATGTCGAGGCTCCTGCTGGCCTGCAGGAGGGTGAACACCGCGCCGCGTGCCGTCGCCTCGTTGCGACCCAGCGAGCCACCGACCGCGATCGGCTTGCCGGTCACCACGCCGCTGATGGTGTAGCCGCTATGCATCGAGAACGTGTCCATGATCCAGGCCATCGTCTGCGCGTTGGTGTTGACGTCCGGGGCCGGGATATCGCGGTCTGGACCGATCAGCGGGCTGAGCTCGGTGGTGAAGCGGCGCGTCAGGCCCTCGACCTCCTTGATCGACAGCTTCTTGGGATCGACGATCACGCCGCCCTTCCCGCCGCCGTAGGGAATGTTGACGACCGCGCATTTCCAGGTCATCCACATCGCCAGCGCGCGAACCTCGTCGAGCGTGACGTCCTGGTGGTAGCGGATGCCGCCCTTGGCCGGCCCGCGGCTCAGGTTGTGCTGCACGCGGTAGCCGGTGAAGACCTCAACGTGCCCGTCGTCCATGGTGACCGGAAAGTTGACCGTAAGCTCGCGTTTGGGAACGCGCAGCACCTTGCGCAGGCCGGGGTCCAGATCGAGCTGGTCAGCCGCGTGGTCGAACTGGCTCTGGGCGACGGCCCAGATGTTCGGCGCTTCCGCGACGTGATGTGTACTGGCCATCGGCTGGTGGGTCGCCTCCAGATCTGAGCGTGCGCCGGCGCCTCCGCGGGGTTGAGGTGCGGAAGCAGGCCTGCGCACGAGCGGTGCCGATTATACGGGCGCGGTCTGTCGGAAGGCCTCACCCGAGGCGGGCGGGCAAGCCGATGTGTGACCGGCCAGCCTCAGTCCAGGACCCCCCGCGTCATGACCCGCATGTCGTAGGGATGACGCAATCCATTTGAATCAGGCGTTCTTCATGACAGCAAAGTCATGCCGAGCACGGATTCCCAGCCGATCGCGTCATCGGTAAGACCGGGGAGTCATTGATTCAGTGCCCGAGCAGGCGCTAGACGAGCTCAATCGCCATTGCCACTGCTCCCCCGCCGCCCAGGCACAGGGTCGCCAGGCCCTTCCGGCCACCGCGACGGCGCAGCTCGTAGAGCAGGGTGGTCAGCACGCGGGCCCCGGACGCGCCGATGGGATGGCCCAGCGCGATCGCCCCGCCATTGACGTTGACACGGTCCCAGTCGAAGCCCAGCGCGTTGCCATCGGCCAGGACCTGGGCGGCAAACGCCTCGTTGATCTCGATCAGGTCGAAATCGTCGAGCGAGCCGCCGACGCGCTCGATCAGTCGCTGGACTCCCTGGATCGGCGCCTCGAACAGCCACTCAGGAGCGACATCGGCCTGGGCGTAGCCGATGATGCGGGCCATCGGCCGCAGGCCACCGGCATCGACGAACTCCTCGGAGGCAAGCACCAGCGCGGCCGCCCCGTCGGTGATCCCCGGCGCATTGCCCGCGGTGACCGTGCCGCCGTCCGGCTGGAAGGCCGGCTTCAGCCGGCCGAGCGCGTCCAGGGAGGTATCGGCCCGTGGATTCTCGTCCGTATCAATCGTGCTGGGACCCTTCTTGCCCTCCACCTGGACCGCCACGATCTCGTCGCGGAAGCGCCCCTCCTCAATGGCCGCCAGGGCGCGCTGGTGGGAGCGCAGGGCGAACTCATCCTGCTCCTGGCGCGTCACGTCGTGCTTCTTGGCAACCCGCTCGGCATGCACGCCCATGTGCACGTCGCAAGTCGCGCACCACAATCCGTCGTGCACGGTGCTGTCAACCACGGTCTGGTTGCCCAGCCGGTATCCGGCGCGCGCGCCGGGCAGCAGGTACGGGCCCAGGTTCATGTTCTCCATGCCGCCTGCCACGATCACGTTCGCGTCGCCGGCGCGGATCGAGGCCGCGCCCAGCATCACTGCCTTGAGACCGGAGCCGCAGACCTTGTTGATGGTGGTGGCGCTGACGCCTTCCGGCAGCCCGCCCTTCAGCGCCGCCTGGCGAGCGGGCGCCTGGCCGGCCCCGGCCTGGATGACCTGGCCCATGATCGCCTCGTCGACGCGCTCCGGAGCGATCCCCGAGCGCTCGACCGCGGCGCGGATGGCGGTGGCTCCCAGCTCCGTGGCAGGGACGGTGGAAAGGCCGCCGCCGAACTTGCCGATGGGCGTCCTGGCAGCGGACAGGATGTAGACGTCGTTCATGCGGGAATGGTAACGCTAGTCCTCCTCGTCCTCGTCGAAGAGGTGGGACACCTTGCCGGCCCACTTCTGCTTGACGACCCGCAGCTTGACCTTCAGTGAGGGCGTCAGCTCTCCCTCTTCCTCGGTCAGCAGTCGGGACAGCAGTGCAATGCGACGTGGCCGCTCATAGACGGCAAAGCCGTCGAGCTTGGCACGCACCTCGCCCTGGATCAGCTTGAGCACGCCGGTCTCTTCGACCAGCTGCTGCGGCGAAGCCTCGGCCAGGCCGTGGGCCGCCGCCCAGCGGCCGACCTCCTCGAAGTCGGGGGCGATCAGCACCCCGGTGTATGGCTGCTCATCGCCCAGGACCACGGCCTGGGCGATGTACCTGCTGGTCAGCAGGGCGATCTCCATCGGCGCCGGCGCCACGTTCTTGCCGTTGGCCAGCACAATGATGTTCTTCAGGCGGTCGGTGATGATGACCCGCCCGATCTCGTCCAGCTCACCGATGTCGCCGGTATGGAACCAGCCATCGGCGTCGATGACCTTCGCCGTCTCCTCCGGCTGGTTGTGGTAGCCCTTCATGACCTGCGGTCCGCGCGCGAGGATCTCGCCGGTGGTCGGGTCGATACGGATCTGGGTCTCGGCCACCGGCCTGCCGACCGTGCCGAACTTGAAGTCCTGCGGCGTGTTCAGCGTGAGCAGCGGCGCCGTCTCCGTCAGGCCGTAACCCTCCAGGATGAGCATGCCCATGGCGTAGAAGAACTCGCCGATCTCCCGCGACAGCGGCGCGCCGCCCGAGACGAAGTAGCGCACGCGGCCGCCGGTACGGGCCCGGATCTTGTGGAAGACGAGCCGATCGGCGACCTTCATCCTCAGTCGCAGCCAGGGCGAGTCGTCACGTCCGTCGAGGTGGTTCTGGTAGTGCTGCCTGCCCAGCCGCGTGGCCCAGTAGAAGATCCGTCGTCGCAGGCCAGGCCCGGCCTCGACCGTCGAGATCACGCGCGCGTAGAGGCGCTCGTACAGCCGCGGCACCGCGACCATCACCGTCGGGCGTGCTTCGACCATGTTTGCCGCGAGGCGCTCGATGGCGGGCTCCGCGTAGGCGATGGTGCAGCCCCGGCCGAGCGGCACAACCTGGCCAGCGGCCCGCTCGGTCATGTGGGAGAGCGGCAGGAAGGACAGGAAAAGGTCGTTCTCATTAAAGTCGACCGCCTGGATGCCGGCCTCGAAGTTATGCAGGATGTTGCCGTGGGTCAGCACCACGCCCTTCGGGTTACCGGTGGTACCCGAGGTATGCACGATGGTGGCGACCTTGTTGCGCCGATACTCGCCCCAGGCCTGCTCCCACTCGCGGATCTCGCCGGGCTCGGCCTCCGACAGGTCGAATATATCGTCGAAGCTCACCGCCATGGGTGGCAGCTTGCCCCGATCGTCGATGACCACCACGTGCTCCAGGGTCGGGCAATCGGCGCGGACTCTCTCGAGCTTGGCGTACTGCTGCAGGTTCTCGACGAAGATCAGCCTGGCCCCCACGTTGTTGATCACGTACGCAGCTTGGCCGGGCTCGGAGGAGGGGTATATCGGGCAGGTCACGGCGCCAAGGGACATGGCGCCGAGGTCCGCGGTCAGCCAGGCCGGGCGCGTGCGGCTCATGATCGCCACCGGATCGCCATCGCCGATGCCCAGGTGCTTGAGGCCCATCGCCACCTGGGTGATCCAACGCCACGTGTCGCGGTAGCTCGTGCTGCGCCACTCGACCGCGTCGTCGTCCTCCGACGGGGCGCCCTCCATCTGGCGGCGGCTGCGCGGCAGCTTCCAGCGCAGCGCGTCCTTGTCCGGGTTCCGCTGGACGGTGCGGTGCACCAAGTCGACCAGCGAGTTGGCCCGCAGCTCGTCGGGGATCGTCAGCGGCTCGAGGTCGGTCTCCATCCTGCGCACGGCGGGCGTGGCCGATGCCATGGCCGCCTCGCCTGCCGCGCCGCTGGTCGACATTCGCCGATGGCCTCCGTGCGTTTGCGTTGATGGACCGATGACGATGCGTTGGACTGCCGTCAGACCGCGGTCTGACCGCGGTCCGCCAAGGGCTAGCCGGTGCGACGCACCTCTTCGATCAGGTGCTGCGCCACGATGAGCCGTTGAATCTGGTTCGTGCCCTCGTAGATCTGGGCTCCCTTGGCGTCGCGCATGAAGCGCTCGACGGGGTTGTCGCGGCTGTAGCCGGCACCACCGTAGATCTGCACCGCGTCGGTGGCTACTCGCATGGCCGTGTCCGAGGCGTACAGCTTGGCCATGCTGCTGGCCGTGTTGATCGGCTGCCCAGCATCCCGCAGGTGAGCGGCCCGCCAGGTGAGCAGACGCGCCGCTTCCACGGAAACGGCTGCGTCGGCCAGCATGGCCTGCACCATCTCCTGCTCGGCGATGCTGCGGCCGAACTGGCTGCGCTGCGTCGCGTAGCGGGTGGCGTGCTCCAACGCAGCGCGGCCCAGCCCAACGCACGCCGCTGCGATGCTGATGCGCCCCACACCCAGCGCCGACAGGGCAAGCTTTAGACCCTGTCCCTCGTCGCCCAGGCGGTTGGCGGCCGCTACGCGGGCGCCGTCGAAGATGAGCTCCACCGACACTGCGTCGCGGATGCCCATCTTCCGCTCGTGGCTGCCGACCCGGAAGCCCGGTGTATCGCGCTCCACGACAAAGGCAGTGATCCCCTCGCGGCCAAGCGAGCGGTCGACGGTGGCGAAGACCACGATCACGTCCGCATCGGCGCCGTTGGTGATCCACACCTTCGTGCCGGTCAGCAGGTAGTCATCGCCGTCGCGGTCGGCGCGCAGCCCGATGGCCGACGCGTCCGAGCCTGCCTGCGGTTCGGTGAGCGCGAACGCTCCGAGATGCGTGCCGGCGGTCATGGGAGGCAGGAGACGGGTCTTCTGAGCATCGGTACCGAAGGAGAGAATGCAGAGCTGGGCCAGGACGTGAACGGAGAGGCTGACCGCCATGCCCATGTCGGCCACCGCGATCTCCTCGCACGCAAGGACCCATGGGAACGAGCCCATGCCCGCTCCCCCGTATTCCTCCGCATACGGCAGACCGGTCAGGCCCAGCTCGCCCATCCGCTCGAACAGCGCGCGATCGTATCGCTCCTCCTCGTCGCGCTGCGCGACGGTGGGCGCCAGCTCGCGCTGGGCGAACTGCGCCGCGGTGGCGCGCACCGCGCGCTCCTCTTCGGTGAGCGCAAACGGATCCGGACGCCGCAGCGCGGTGGCGGCCATCAGTCGAGCCTCTTCCCCTTCTCGTCGTACCGATAGAAGCCGCGACCCGTCTTGCGGCCAAGGTGCCCGGCGGCAACCATCTGTCGCAGGAGCGGAGCGGGTCGGAACTTCGGATCGCCTATGCCGCGGTGGAGCACGTCCATGACGCCCAGCATGACGTCGTTGCCGACGAAGTCGGAGAGCTCCAGCGGGCCCATCGGATGGTTGAGGCCCAGCTTTGCGCCCGTATCGATGTCCTGGGCGCTGCCTGTGCCCTCCATCAGCGCGAAGATCGCCTCGTTGATGAAAGGCCCCAGCATCCGGTTGACCAGGAATCCGGGCATGTCCTTCGACTCGATCACCGTCTTGCCCAGCTCCTGCGCGAAGGCTCGGGCAGCGGCGTGCGTGGCCTCATCGGTCTCCAGGCCGCGGATAATCTCGATCAGGCCCATGACCGGCACCGGTGAGAAGAAATGGAGGCCGATGAACTTCTTTGGCCGATCCGTGGCGGTCGCCAGGCCGGTGATGCTGATGCTGCTGGTGTTCGAGGCGAAGATGGCGTCCGGGTCGGCGGCAGCGCTGATCTCCGCCCAGGTCTGACGCTTGAGCGGCTCGTCCTCGAACACTGCCTCCACGATCAGCTCGTGACCGGCCACCGCTTCGCTGCCGAGGGCCGTGGCGATCCTGGCCAGGATCTCGTCCGCCTGGCGCTGCTCGATCTTGGCCTTCTCCACCTGCCTCGCCAGGTTGCCGGCGATGCGTTGTCGACCCTTGTCCGCCAGCTCGGCGGTGCGGTCCGCGAGGGTCACCTGCTTGCCGGCGGCCGCGCTCACCTGGGCGATGCCGTGGCCCATCAGGCCGGCGCCGATGACGTAGACGCGGTCGATGCTCATGGGCGGCTAGCCTAGCAGGCGACGTGCAGCGGGATGGCGGGTCGCATAATCGCCGCACCGTGACTGACTCTGGACCCACCATCCGCCTGCGACCGTTGCGCGAGGACGAGTACGAGGCCTTCGTCGCGGCCTCGAAGGCCGGCTACGCGCAGGGCATCGAGGAGCAGGCCGGATTCTCCGCCGAGTACGCTCGCCATAGGGCCGAGGAGGACTTCTTCACGGTGCTGCCGGCCGGGCTCGAGACGCCGGGCCACGCGATCTTCGTGGTCGAAGCCGAGGGTGAACCGGTCGGTCGACTGTGGATCGCCGAGCGCGAGATGGGTGCGCGGCAGGTCCTGTACATCTACGACATCGAAATCGATCCCGCATTCCGCGGACGCGGCCTGGGCCGCGCGGCGATGCTGCTGGCCGAGGAGCAGGCGCGGGCGCGAGGCATCTCGCGCATAGCCCTGAACGTATTCGGCGGCAACGACGCGGCGCGGGAGCTGTATCGCTCGCTCGGGTACCTTGAATCCTCGGTCCAGATGGCCAAGGACCTGGACTAGGCCCCGTCTCCCCCGGCGCCACCGCCGTCGACGAGCAGCTGCTCGGCGGCGCTGATCGGGTCCAGCTCGCGATCGGCCACGGATTGGATGGTGGCATCCCAGGCCTCATGGCCAGTGGCGCGACGAACAGCCAGGTCGCCCAGCGCCCGACGCACCTGGTTTCCGGCACGAATCCTTGCCTGCTCGGGCTGGCGTGCATCGGACCGATGCTTCTCGATGGCCGCGACCAGGGCCGCCACCCCATCGCCGCTGGTCGCCGTGGTGAGCAGCACGGGTGGCGGCTTGCGCTCCACCCGCCCGCCGGCAGTCGACAGCATGGCCCTCAGCTGGCGCGCGGCGCGATCGGCGCCGGGGCGGTCGCCCTTGTTGACGGCGATCACGTCGGCCACCTCCAGCAGGCCCGCCTTGATGGCCTGCACCTCGTCGCCCATGTCGGGCATTTCCACGACCACGGTCGTTTCCGCCAGCCGAGCGATCTCGACCTCGCTCTGCCCGGCGCCGACCGTCTCGATCACGATCGGGTCGTAGCCGGCGGCATCCAGTGCCGCCGCCGCGAGCCAGGTGGTGGCCGCCAGCCCGCCCAGCTCGCCGCGCGATGCCATGGAGCGCATGAACACCCCTCGGTCGGCGGCATGCTCCATCATCCGGATGCGGTCGCCCATGATCGCGCCGCCGGTGTACGGCGAGGAGGGGTCGACCGCCAGGATGCCGACCCGCTTGCCCTCGCGCCGCCATGCGGCGGTCAACGCGTTGACCAGCGTCGACTTGCCGCTGCCCGGCGGACCGGTGATGCCAATAAGGTGGCCGCCACGCCCCGCCTGGAAGAGGGCGGGAAGCAGCGCGCGCAGGCTGGGATCCCCCGCCTCGATGCGGGTCAGCAGGCGGGCCAGCGGCCGCCGTTCGCCGGTCGCCAGCTCCTCGAGCAGCGACCCTGCGTCAGTCACGCGGCGGGCGGGCGTTCTCGCGGAAGTAGCGCCCGATCTGCCCGATGCTGGTCCCCGGCCCAAAGATCTCGGCCACGCCGGCGTCCTTCAGTTTCGCGACGTCGGCATCGGGAATGATCCCGCCGGCCGCGATCAGGACGTCGTCCATGCCGCGCTCACGCACCAGCGTCACGGTGCGAGGCAGTAGCGCCATGTGCGCGCCGGACAGGATCGACAGGCCGATGACGTCCACGTCCTCCTGTTCGGCCGCGTCGGCGATCATCTCCGGGGTCTGGCGCAGGCCGGTGTAGATGACCTCGAATCCCTCGTCGCGCAGGCCGCGGGCCAGCACCTTGGCTCCCCGATCGTGGCCATCGAGGCCGGGCTTGGCGATCAGGACGCGGATCGGTCGCGAACGGGCTTCATCGGTCATTCGACCACCGATTCTAGTCGCCGCGCTGCAGGCCGACGGCGCGTCCGAGCTCGGACACTGCCGTAGCGGTCCGCGGCCAGAGGTGCACCATCAGGTGCTCCACACCATGTGTCGCGTAGCCGGCGAGGGCGGCAGCCACGTGCTCGACGTCACCGGAGATGGCGTCCTCCGGCGGCTCTTCGCCGTCGCCACCGGCCCGCAGGTGCGGGAAGGCCACGAAGATGCCAGCCGTCAGCTGCAGGGTGGTGGGGTCCCGGCCCTCGGCCACACACGCATCGTGTTGTCGTGCGATGCGCTCCGCCAGCTCGGTCGCCTGGTCAGGCATGCCGTACCACGCCGCGTTCCATTGGTCGGCATGGCGTGCCACCAGCTGCATCATGCGCGGCCCCTTCCCGGCAATCAGGATCGGCGGGCCTCCGGGACGCGGACCGGGCGGAAGGAGCTCGGCGTCGGCGCGGTGCCATCGGCCCTTGAACGTGACACTCCCCTCGCGGAGCAGCGGCAGGAGGACCTGCAGCGCCTCCTCGAAGCGGCCGACGCGGTGATCGAATGGGTAGTCGAAGGCGGTGAACTCGGGCTCGTGCCAGCCGCATCCGAGGCCCAGGACCAGGCGGCCACCGCTGACCTCGTCGAGGGCGGTGGCCATCTTGGCGACGAGCGCCGGGTTACGGAACGGCAACGCCAGCACCAGCGGCCCGATCTCGACGTGCTGCGTGACCGACGCCACGGCACTGAGGATCGTCCAACACTCATGGATGCCCGCCGAGCTGCCGTCCGAGCGAAAGATCAGGTGATCCGCGCCCCATACCGAGTCAAGGCCGCCCTCGTCGGCAGCCACCGCCATGTCGCGCAGTTCCGTCCAGTCGAGCGGCCGGCCACGCGCGTCGTTCTGGCCGAGCGGGAGCATCAGGCCAACCTTCATGCAGCGACATCCGCACTGAGCTTCTCGATCGAAGCAGCCATGTCCATGTCTCGGAAGGTGAGGCCGCCCGAGGCCTTCGTCGTCAGCCGAAACGTGACACGGCGCCACACGATCTCGATGTCCGGATGGTGATCGGCGGCTTCGGCGGCGTCAGCCACGCGGTCGACCAGTTCGATTGCGGCTCGAAAGGTCGGGCAGCGCACGGTGCGGATGAGCCATTCACCCTCGCGACGCCACTCGGGCAGGTCGCGCAGTCGCTCGTCGATCTCTTCCTGGGAGAGGAGCGGGGCGTATGGCATCGGTCCGATTCTAGCCAGCACCACCGGCCGCGTGATTCCTGCGGCCCGTTGTGGCCTTCGTGCCTGCCAGGTACCAATGAGGATCGGCTTGGGTGAGTGCGGACCGGAGCCCCGCACCCGCCAAATCGGGCTCCGTTCCTGCTCGTGCCTGGCAGGACGCCGGATCAGCCGCGAATCCGCCTCAAACCGCCGGTGATTGGTACCTAGACGCTTGCGGCCGCTGCCATGCGCCTTAGCCGCGCGTGATTGGTAGGTGGCAACGGGAGGGCGAGAGCGATGCCGCAACGGCGGGAATGGAGGCGTCCAGGCCCGCTAGCTTGCGACGGTCCTGCCGATCAGGGTCAGGAACTCACCACGGGTCCTCGCGTCGCGCCGGAAGGTGCCAAGCATGGAGCTGGTCACCATGGTCGCCTGCTGCTTCTTCACCCCACGCATCATCGTGCACAGGTGCGTGGCCTCCACCACGCAGGCCACGCCCTTGGGATCCAGCCGCTGCATCAGGAAGCTGGCCACCTGCTGGGTCAGGCGCTCCTGCACCTGCAGCCGATGCGCATACATGTCCACGATGCGCGGGATCTTCGAAAGGCCGATGACCCGGCCGCGCGGCAGGTAGCCGACATGAGCGTGGCCATAGAACGGCAGGAGGTGGTGCTCGCACAATGAATAGAACTCGATGTCGCGGACTACGACCATCTCGTCATAGTCGACCTCGAAGCAGGCCCCGTTGATGAGCGCCTCGGGGTCGGTCCGATAGCCATCGGTCAGCTCGCCGTACATGCGCCGCACCCGCACCGGGGTGCCCACCAGCCCGTCACGCGTGGCGTCTTCGCCGATCTCCTCCAGCAGGGTGCGCACAGCCCGCTCCAGCTCGGCCCCCGGCGGCATGGGCCCTTCGGCTGCCTTGACCCGCGCTTCATCCATGACTGGCATCCTATCAGCCGTTGACCCGATCGGGCCCCTAGGCGGCCGAGGTGGGTGGCGCTAGAATTTCGGCCTTCATCCGTTGTCCCGGTGCACCGTTGTCATGATCCCGCACCCAATCGTCAACCGATCAGGTCGCTTCAGCCTGCGACTGCCGCCGCTTTCCGGCGATCGCCTGGCCACCGCGCTGGGCCGGCGGCTGGACGACGGCTATCACTACTTCCGCAACGTGGCGCCCGCCGCAATGGCGCCCATCGAAGCGGTGGTGGTCGGCCCGGGCGGCACCTGGGCCATGCTGCGCTCCAGCGTGGGTGGCAGGTACCGGAAGCGGAACGGCCACTGGTACCGCTGGAACCGCTCCACCGAATCGTGGATCCCATGGGACGCGAGGCCGGTGCACGAAGCCCGACTGGCGGGTCACCGCCTGGAGCTCCATCTCGAGCGCGCCAGCCTGCCGGCGGTGGTGGAGGCCTGCCTGCTGCCGGAAGGCGGCACCGAGGTCACGTGGGAGCGAGACCAGCAGCCGGGCATCCTGGTCGAGCCGGATGTCGATCGGCTCGCTGCGCGCATTTCGCGCGACGAGGTCCTGACTCCCGCTCAGGTCGACCGGATCGTGGCCCTGCTCGATCCGCGCCAGCCGCTGCCGCGGTTGGCCACCTCCAGCCCGCCCGGCTGAGCGCCGCTCTTCCCCGGCGGGGCTGCCTTATGATCCGGCCCCGATGACGGCCTCCGAGCGCGCCCCCACCGTCGCCGCCCTCCTGCTGCGAGGCGATCCGGCTGCCGCCGGGGCGGCGCTGATCCTGGTCATGGCGGGCCTGCTGGCGGCATGGCTGGTCCCGCTCGTGTCGCTCGTCGTCATCTGGCCGCTGCTCTTCGTGGTGCCGGGTTGGGTGCTGGTCGCGGTGATGCGGCCGCGCATCGCGACCACGGGGCGGATCGGACTGGCGGTCGTCCTGTCCGTCGCCCTGTCGGCCCACCTCGTCTACTGGCTTTCGCTGCTGCTTGGCGGCTATACGCGGGGGACCATCTTCGTGGCGGCCGGCCTGCTCGCGGCGCCGCTGGTCGTCGTCGCGTGGCGAAGTGGGATTCAGCCGTTCCAGGCCCAGCTGGGCAGCACCATGCGTGCTGTACGACGGAATGCAGTGGCCATCGCGGTGGCCGCCCTGTCCGCCGCCTTCGTGGGCCTGGTGCTCGACAGCAGCCTGTGGCACCCGACCTCCACAGGCGTGTCGGCCGGTGGCTCGAACTGGAGCGACCTTGGCGTGCACCTGTCGATTGCCCAGTCAATGAACGCGGGGAACTTCCCGCCGCAGGTGCCGTACTTCGCCGGAGCGCCGCTGGTATACCACTGGTTCGCCGATTTCCATGCCGCCATCGCCGCCAAGGTGGCCGGCCTGTTCGCGGTCCCTGTCTTCGTGACGTCGTCCGCCATCCTGACCGGCGCGCTGGCCCTGCTGGTCCATGGCCTGGCGCGGACGCTTCTGCGCGGTCGGGGCGCTCGACGGGCAGCGGTCCTGGCGATGATCCTGGTCGTCTTCGGCGGCGGCCTCGGTTGGGTGCGGCTGGTTGGCGACGTGTCCACCGGGGTCGGCGATCCGATCGCGCTCGTGACCGCCAACTCGTACGACAACTCCTGGTATGACGCAGCGGGGAACGGAGCACCGATGTGGCCCTTCTTCCGCATCCCGTCGGTGATGGGCACCGGCCTGCTGGTGCATCGGGCCACCACGCTGGGGCTGCCGATCCTGGTCGGCGCCGTGCTGCTGCTGGTGGCGGGCCTGCCGACTCGGCGCGCTCGCCGCGCCGGCTGGCGAGACCGGCCGCTGCTGATCTTGATGGCCGGCGTGCTCGGCGCCCTGCTCGCGCCGTTTCACTTCTTCTTCTTCCCGGCCTTCGGGCTGGTGGCCCTGCTGTACGTCCTGATCGGCGGCCGGCTGCTCGACCGGGATGCTCCACGCAATGCCGCGCTGCTGCTCGCTCCTTACGTGCTGGCCGCGCCGTTCGTCCTGGCACCCTTGTTCAATGCAAGTGGATCGGGCGCGTTGAAGGTGGCGTTGGGCTGGGAGTCCGCCCCGCTGGCCAATGGGCCATGGGCAGTCGCCTTCTTCTATGTCACCAACCTGGGGGTGCCGTTCGTGCTTGGCCTGGCCGCGCTCTTCGTGCGCGACCTGAGGGCGCGGGCCTTCCTGGGTGCCTGGGCGCTGGCCCTGTTCCTCGTCCCGAACCTGGTGCAGGTCAGCGAGGTGGCCTTCGACATGAACAAGTTCTTCCAGGCCATGTGGATCGCGGTAGCCCTGTTGGCGGCAGGGCTGATCCGACGCTGGGCGTGGCCCGCAATCGCCGCGGTGCTGCTCCTGTCCGTCCCGTCACCGCTCCTGATCGCAGCCTATACGGCCTTCGATCGCCAACAAGTGCTGGATTGGAATGACGTCGCGGCGGCGAACTGGATGGCGGCCAACACGCCGGAGCGCTCGGTATTCGCGACCGATGGTTGGCTGAACTCCCCCACCGACCCGGCCGGCCGCCTCCGGCTGCTGACCTACCCGCCCTACGTCGCCAACCTTGGGTTCGACCCGAGTGAGCGCGCGGAACAGGTCCGTGAGATCTACTGTGCCGGCGATGTGGGCCGGACGGTGGCAGTGATGCGCCAGCTGGGCGCCACCTACCTGCTGGATGGGGGCCGCCCCGGCGACTGCGCCACGCCGACCGAATTCGTCGAGGGTCCGGACCTGCACAAGGTGTACGAGAACGACGCCCTGCGCATCTGGCAGGTGGTCATTCCGGCGGCGGCCAGCGACCCGCAGGCGGTCCGCGACCCATGAGCGGGAGCCGGCAGCAGGTGGGTGATGCTCCGCTCCGTATCATTTCAGGGTGACCGCTCCCGCCCGACGTACCCCCGGTACCCCGCCTGTCGACGCCGCGCCCGGTGGTGGTGCGGTGGTGTCCCTGGAGCACGTCAGCAAGCGCTACGGCGGCGCGGGCACTCCCCCGGCGGTCAATGACCTGTCGCTGACCATCAACGCCGGAGAAATCTGTGTGCTGGTGGGACCGTCCGGCTGCGGCAAGACGACCACTATGAAGATGATCAACCGGCTGATCGAGCCGACCTCCGGCCGCATCACGATCGACGGGCAGGACGTGATGAGCCTGCCGGCGGTCGAGCTGAGGCGACGCATCGGATATGTCATCCAGCAGGTCGGCCTCTTCCCGCACATGACCGTCGCCGAGAACGTGGCGGTGGTGCCCCAGCTCCTGCACTGGCCGGCAGCCCGTATCAGTGCGCGGGTTGAGGAGCTTCTGGATCTGGTCGGGCTGGATCCTGTCGGGTACCTCGGCCGCTACCCGGCGGCGCTTTCCGGCGGCGAGCGCCAGCGCGTGGGCGTGGCGCGCGCCCTGGCGGCTGATCCACCGGTGATGCTGATGGACGAGCCGTTCGGCGCGGTCGACCCGATTCGCCGCGAGCGTCTGCAGAACGAGTTCCTGCGCCTGCAGCACAAGGTGCGCAAGACGGTCGTCTTCGTGACCCATGACGTGGACGAGGCGATCAAGATGGCCGATCGCATTGCCATCCTGCAGCGCGGCGGGGTGCTGGCCCAGTTCGATACGCCGGACGCCATCCTGGCGCACCCTGCCAGCGAATTCGTGGAGCGTTTCGTTGGCGCCGATCGCGGGCTGAAGCGCCTCTCGCTGGCGCGCGTCCGTGACCTGCAGCTGGCACAACCGGTCGTCGTGCGGCCGGGCGACTCGCGGGCCGATGCGCGCCGGCGCCTGGAGGGCAGCCCTGAAGGCATCGACGGCTTCGCGCTCCTGGTCGACGGCGCGGACCGTCCGCTGGGTTGGGTCCACGCCCATGACCTGGACGGCGAGGGGCCGATCGACCCGGCAACCGCCGCGCCGGGCGCACCAACCGTCCAGCCGGAGACGACGCTGCGCGACGCGCTGTCGGCGATGCTGCTGTCCAGCGTGCAGCTGGGCGTGGTCGTGGACGAGCACGAACGCGTGCTGGGCGTCATCAGCGTCGACGCCATAAGCGACGCTCTCCGAGGTCCAGCGACTGCTCCGCCGGCAGAGGCGCGGGCGTCGGGATCGGTTCCATGAGGCAAGGGCAGCCGTTTTTCAGGGTGGACTGGGTCGTCGACAACCTCGACCAGATCACACGCCGCGTCGGTGAGCAGCTCTACATCACGGCCATCGCGATCGTGGCGGGGTTCGTGATCTCGTTCGCGCTCGCCCTGTTGGTGCGTCGCTACCCACGCCTCGCCGCTCCGCTGCTCGGCATCAGCGGCGTACTCTACGCCATCCCCAGCATCGCAGCCTTTGTGCTGCTGATCCCAATCACCCACCTCACCCTTCTCACCGCCGAGATCGTGCTGGTCAGCTACACCCTGGTGATCCTGGTACGGAACATGATCGCCGGGCTGCAGACGGTGCCGGCTGAGGTCCTCGAAGCCGCGGACGGGATGGGCTACACCCGAAACCAGCGCCTCTGGCGGGTGGAGCTGCCGATTGCCACCCCGATCATCATCGCCGGGCTTCGTATCGCCACGGTGACCACCATGGGCCTGGTCACGATCGCAACCCTGATCGGACGAGGCGGATTGGGCTACCTGATCGTGAACATCGGCATCAGCCAGCGTTTCCCCACCGCGACCATCGTCGGCGTGGGGCTGGTGGTGGCGCTTTCCGCCCTCGTCGACTGGCTGCTGCTCCTCGCTCAGCGGCGCCTCACGCCCTGGGCCGCGGCTGCGACACGCTGAGCCGTTATGGATTTCTTGGGAGAGGTGCTCGGCTGGTACACGGACCCGGCCCAGTGGACCGGACGGGACACACTGCTGCAGCTGGCCGCCGGCCACGTGGCGCTTTCCGCCGCGTCACTTGCGCTGGCCCTGCTCCTGGCAATGCCGATCGGCCTGTACATCGGCCATACCGGGCGCGGCGCTCAGGCGGCCGTCGCGATCAGCAACATCGGGCGGGCCGTCCCGTCGCTCGGCTGGATGGGAATCGCCTACCCGATCACCACGGGCCTCTTCCAGCGAGCTGGATCAGGATTCCTGCCCGGGCTGATCGCCCTCACTCTGCTGGCGATTCCCCCCATCGTGACGAACACCTACACCGGCCTGCGGGAGGTGGACGCGGACCTGCAAGAAGCCGGTCGTGGGGTGGGCATGGGCGAGCTGCAGCTGTTGCGCAAGGTTGAGGTCCCAGTGGCGCTGCCGGTGATCATGGCGGGCATTCGTTCCTCCGCCGTGGCCGTCGTCGCCACGGCGCCATTGATGAGCCTGGTCGGCGCCGACACGCTCGGCTCTTACATTCTGGCCGGGCTCCGCCTCAGCGACGAGGTGCAGGTCTTCGCCGCTGCCCTGCTCGTGGTCCTGGCCGCGCTGCTGACCGAGTTCGGATTCGCCTGGCTGGAGCGACGGGCGACGTCGCCCGGCCTGGACCGCTCGGGCCGTCGGCTGCTCGGCGAGACCGGGCAGTTGCCTGTGACGCAGAGGCCCGCCGACGAGGGCTGATCTGAACCATCGGCCTCCAAAGGGCAGTACATCTGGCGCAAGGTGTGCGCTGCTAGACTGGCCCGGCGACCGACCGCGCCAGGCGCATGGCTCGCGATCCCCATTCCACGCAGACAAAGGAGGACCCAATGCGGAGTAACCGCACGCTCGCTCTCGGGGCGGCGGCGCTGGTGCTCATCGTGAGCGCCTGCACGCCGGGTGGGAGCAGCCAGTCCGCCACAAAGCCCACGGTGAAAGTGGGCTCCGCCGGCTTCTACGAGGCGGCGGTGGTCGCCGAGATGTATGCCCAGGCCCTGGAGGCGAAGGGCTATACCGTCGAGCGCAACCTCGAGATCGGCGAGCGGCCGGCAGTGCACGCCGCCATGGATGCCGGCGACATCAACCTGATCCCGGAGTACCTTGGCGGCCTGGCGGCCGAGGTGACTGGGTCGACAGATCTGCCGTCCGATCCCCAGGAAGCGTGGGACAACCTGCAGGAGCCGCTCGCCGAAAAGGGCTGGGTCGCATTCGACTTCTCGCCGGGTACCGATGCCGACGGCTTCGCTGTCCGCGCCGAGACCGCCCAGGAGTTCGGGTTGACGACCATGAGCGACCTCGCAGCTGTGGCCGATCAGCTCATCTGGGGCGTCGCGCCCGGCTGCACCAAGAACGCGGTGTGCGGACCCGGCCTCAAGGACGTCTACGGCATAGACCTCGACCAGGTCAAGGACCTGGATGCCACAAACGACCCGTGCAGCGCCGACATGGTCACCGCGCTGACGAACAACGTCATCGACGTCGCGCAGGTGTGCACCACGCAGCCGGACATCATCGCCTCCAACCTCACCCTGCTGGAGGACGATAAGTCCCTTCAGCCGGCGCAGAACATGGTGGCCATCGCCACCAAGGAACTGGCCGACGCGGCGCCCGATGACTTCGCTGCCACGCTGAACGCGATCAACGCGACGCTGACCACCGAGGCTCTCACCCAGCTCGGCGTCGAGATCGTGGTCAACCAGACGTCGAAGGAAGATGCGGCGACTGCCTTCCTGCAGGACAACGGCCTGATCTAGGCGCTATCACCTCAGGCTGGGCAGATACGGGCGGCGGCGCCTCCAGCGCTCCGCCCGTATCCTTGTTCGCGATCATGTCCGAACACCTCGACCTCGCCGACTGGCGGCGCCAGGTCTCTGGCCTGTACGCCACCATGCGCCGCGACCGGCGGGCGCCGCAGCTGCGGCTGGTGGCCTTCCGCGCGGGCAAGGATCGCCTCTTCACAGATCACCCTTCTTCTCCGGTCCACGCGGATGCGCGCCGCTCGTTTCCGGGGCTGGCCTACTGGCGTCACGACGCGTCGCTCCGCTTGAGCGCCCGGCTCGAGCCCGACCCGGATGCCCCGGCGCCGGACGTTCCGCGCTCCGGCGAGGGGCCGGCGATGCCCTTTACCCGTATCGGTTGGGTCAGCTTCGAAGTCGCCGGCGCCCCGTGTCGGCTGGCCGTCTACTGGCTGGACGAATATTCGGGCGGCCTTTTCATCCCGTTTCGCGACGGGACTTCCGGTGTCGAGACGTACGGTGGTGGCCGCTACCTGTGGGACTCTGCGAAAGGCGCCGACCTGGGTTCGATCGACGACGAGCTGGTCGTCGACTTCAATTACGCCTATCACCCATCGTGCGTCTATGACCAACGCTGGAGCTGCCCGCTTGCGCCGCAGGAGAATTGGCTGTCAGTGCCGATCCCGGCCGGCGAGCGCCTTACCCCGACACCCTGATGGACGCACCCTCACTCGCTGATACCCGTCCTCCGCGCCACTGCTACAAGTGCGGCCGCGAAATCGGGCCGGACGAGTCCATCTGTGCCGTCTGCAATCGGGCCGGCATGGCCACGCCCTCCGCCAGCCAGTATCACGGCACCATGGCGGTGGCCATCATCGCCGGCGTCGTGCTGCTCGCGGTATGGGCCAGCCTCTCGATGCGGGGCATGGGTCCGTATCAGGCACAGGTCGTTTCCGTCGCCCAGGCGCCGCCGGAAGGCGCCATGGTCACGATCAGCGTTGTGAACCAGGGAACTTCGCGCGGGTCGGCAACGTGCCGGCTGGAGGCGCGGGACTCCCAGGGCCGGCCGCTGCGCAGCGCCAGCATCCTGACCGGGCCACTCGAAGGCGGAAAGAGCGCAACCTTCACCGGCCGGATCCCAGGCCTGACGCAGCTGCCCGCCTCGGTCGTCGCCAGCTGTCGCTAGGCCGGAGCTGTTGAGACGCAGCCTCCGGGCCGGAGTCGCTACGCCCGGCCGTCCGCGTGCCGCCAGACCGCGGCCAGCTCCGGATCGCTGAGGATGATGCGGACCTGCACCAGCCCGGCGGACCGAGGCTTGTCGGTGACCATCGCCCAGGCGGCATAGGACAGATCAGCTACCCGCTGATCGTCGCTGCCCCAGTAGCAGTCGCACCAGTCAACTACCGCCAGCCGCGCACAGCGGTCGGCGCACACGGTCACGTACCCGGCAACCTCGCCGGTGTAGCGGCCCCCCAACGGACCGGGCAGGGCCACCGCCGGCTGGCCGACGTAGCCGGCCGTGCCGTCGTAGTTGCTCGCCGCGCCCCTCACCGCCGGCTTGGGATCTGGCGACGGCGCCGTGCGCGGCGGCCGCACCTCTTCTGCGGATGCGCTGCGATCCGGTGGCTGGCCGGCGTGCTGAGATGCGGTATTGGGGCGAAAATCCGACGCTCCGGCTGGAATCGCCCAGTTCAGGCTGCTCGTCGCGACCAGGACGGCCACGGCGATCAGCGCGGCGCGCTGCGCCGCGACGTGTCGATGCACGATAAGTCGCTCCGTGTGGGTTCTTGCGAGGCCTGGGCCCGCGTGGCGGTCCCGATGACGCGATATGGTTGCCGGCGCCCAAGGCGGCGGCTGGCCTCACGAATCGCTTGCTTCTCAAGGAAGCAGGCTGCGTGCCACCTTACAGGAGATCGGCCAGGAGCGGGTTATGCTGCCGCCCATGCTGCGTCGTTTCTCCTGGCCGATCGTGGGCATCGCACTCCTGATCGGCGCCCAATTCATCGTTCCGTGGGTGCTCAGCGCCTTTGGTGGCAGCGGGGCTGCCTTTCCGGCGCCGACGGTCGACCGCTCGGTCTACGACCCCGCCGGCGCAGTGTCGCCAGAGACGGAAGCCGCACTTGAACAGAGGATCGACAGCATCGAGCAGCGCTCCGGCGCCGAGCTGGTCATCTACGTCCGCATTGGCCCGGACGTGACCGACGACAGCAATCTGGTGGACGCGCGACGCCTGATGGACGAATGGGGCATCGGTCGCCGCGGCTTTGACGACGGCTTCGTCATCCTGCTCAGCTTCTTCGACGTCACGTTCGAGCACGGCTCTTTGAGCACCTACGCCGGCAGCGGCTTCAAGGCCGTCTACCTGTCCGAGGAGCCGCAGGCCACCCTGCGCGACGGGATCATCATTCCGGCACTGCGCCAGGGGGCGCTCGACAACGGGCTGCTGGATGCGGTGGACCAGGTCGGCGCTGCGATCACCCCCGACGCCACCAATCGCCTGGAGCTGTACCGGACCGTGAACGGATTGGTCGGTCTGCCCGGAGGCATGCTGGTGCTGGTGCTGACGCTGGGTATTGCGTTCGCTAATTGGCGCCGGTACGGCGACGACCCGCAGCTGACCGACTCCCAATCGATCCTGATGGCCGGACCGCCGGCGGGCATGACTCCGGCGCTGGCGACGGTGGTCCGCGCTGGACGCGCCACCCAGGAGAGCATCAACACCGCCCTGGTTGACCTCGCCGGGTCGGGCTACATCGCCTTCCGCAACCTCGACCAGGTGCGCAAGGTCAAGAGCGACGACGATCCAGACCCGCTGATCGACCCGGCCATCGACGTCCTTCCAACGCACGCAAGCGACCGGCACCGCATGTCCGCAGCCCAGGCCGAGATGTACGAGATAGTCCGGCGGGCGGCCATCGGCGATGTCGTGAGCCGCGAGAGGCTGTGGCGACTCAACGACGAGCTTGGATCGGCCAAGGAGACGATGGAGCATGACGCGGTCCGCCTCGGCTGGCTGAGCCGCCGGCCATCGCCGCTGATCACCCGCTGGACGGTGATCGGCGTGGGCGAGCTGGTGCTCGCCGGCATCATCGTCTCGATCGGCTTCTCGATCCCGATGTCCGGCCTCACGCTGCTGGGTTTCGCGCTGTCGGTGGGAGGCATCGGCACGATTGCCTTTGGCAACGCCATGTCGCAGCGGACGACGCAGGGCGCCTATGTCGACGCCATGCTCAAGGCCTATCGGCGCACCCTGCAGAAGACGCTCCAGCAGGCGCGCGACATGAACCAGGTGGTGCAGAACCCGGAGATCCGCACCTTGGCCGATACGCCCGACAAGGCGGTGATATGGGGTTTCGCGCTGGGGCTGCACCGGGAGGTCGCCGAGGTGCTGGAGCGCAGCCTTGCGGACCGCCGCGAGGGCGTGAGCGGGGCCGCCGGCTACTATCCGATCTGGCTCGGCTCAGGTTCCTCGTCGTCATTGTCCGGCGGCTCGATCGGCTCTGAGGGTGGCCTGGGTGGCCTCTTCTCCGGCTCCGGCACTCCGGACATCGGCGGCATGTTCAGCTCGCTGGGCAGCATCGGCTCGAGCCCGGCCTCCAGCTCGAGCTCGGGCGGCGGCTTCGGTGGTGGGGGCGGCGGCGGAGGTGGCGGAGGCAGCAGCGGGTTCTGATCTGCGCCGTTGCGCCGGACCGTCTATCGTTCGGCCCGATGAGCCACGACCGACGACCCGATCGCAGACCTGGTGGCGGGCGCCCGCCTGGCGGCCGCCCCGGTGGAGGACGCCCGGACCGGCCCGCGCGTGATCGCGAAGCCTTCTCCGGCCCTCCGCGCGATCGCGGTGGCTACGGCCAGCGTCCGCCGCCTCGCGGCGGCTACGAGCGCCCACCCCAGGATCGTCCCGCCTTCGACCGGCCGCCGCAGGACCGCCCCGGATTCGCGCCGCGCAACCGTGACGAGGGCGGCATGTCGATCCGCCTCGATCCGCGGCGGCTGGCCGCCCTCAAGCTGCTCGCCGCGGAAGGTGGCCAACGGCCGGGCGAGCTGGTCACGAAATGGGTGGAGGAGCGGCTCGACGCCGCGCGTGCGGGCATCCCTTCGCCCCTCCCCCAGTCAGCTGGCGCGCAGCCGTCCCCTGCCGCGCTCGCCGAGCTGAGCGCCCGGGTCGACGAACTCAGCAGGCGCGTCGATAGGCTGAGCCACGCCCAGCCAACGGCCGCCGCTGCGACAGTCCCTACTGCAGGGCGAGCTGACGATGCCCAACCGGCTAGCGCGGCTCAGCCTGCCAAGCGCCGAGGCCGTCCGCCGAAGGCCAAGAGCGCCGTGAACGCGTCCAGGTCCGCCGGGCCGCGAATCGCGCTGCACGACGAGATCACGGCCGTCATCGCGGAACGCGGCCCGCTGACTGCCGGTGAGCTGGCCGCAGCGATCGTCGAGCGTGGGCGCTACAGCGCACCGCGTTCGGCCAAGCCGCTGGACGCGGCAACCGTCAGTGCGCGCGTCTCGAACCCCATCTACCGGCCACGCTTCGTCCGCAACAAGGGCCGCATCAGCCTGGCGACTGCCACCTAGCGTTCGGCCCACGTCGCGTCAGTCCTCGAGGACGAAGGTCACCAGGATATTGGCCTGGAACTCGATCGCACCGTCGCGCCCGATGTTCACACGCTGCTCCTTGACCCAGGCGCTGCGCACCTGGCGCAGGGTACGGTTGGTGCGCTCGATGCCCTGTCGAATGGCCTCTTCAAACGACTCAGGGGAAGTGCAGCTCAGCTCGGTGACCCGTGCGACGGACATGGTCGATCTCCTTCAATCTGTGGGCTTTCAGTATGAACCGATGGACTGGCCATCAGCCTTCGTGGGCGACTGCCCAGCTCAGCAGCGCGTCCGCGTCGAGGGCGTTGACCACCGACCCGATCTGCACGCCACATGCCGCGGCCCGATCGCACCCGTACGGCTGCCAGTCGAGCTGCCCGGGCGCGTGCGCGTCGGAGTCGATCGACACCACGCAGCGGGCCTCCACCGCAAGGCGCAACAGGCGCTTCGGTGGATCCAACCGCTCCGGACGGGCGTTGACCTCGATCGCCTTGTCGAAATGGGCAGCGGCAGCGAACACGATCTCGGCGTCGAAGGTGGACGGCGGCCGGTTGCGCTTGCGCGTCTTCATGCGCCCGGTGCAATGGCCAAGGATGTCGAGCTGCGGATCGGCCACTGCAGTCACCAGGCGCCGCGTCATCGGTCCCTGCGCCATGCGCAGCTCCGAGTGCACGCTGCCGACCACCACGTCCAGCCGCGAGAGCAGCTCGTCCGACTGGTCCAGTGATCCGTCGGACAGGATGTCCACCTCGATGCCGGTCAGGATCCGGAACGGAGCCAGCTCAACGTTGAGCGCCGCCACGTCGCTTAGCTGACGCTCCAGCCGCTCGGCGCTGAGGCCGTTGGCGACCGTGAGGCTTGGCGAGTGATCGGTCAGGACCATGTACTCGTGGCCCATGTCACGTGCCGCCTCGGCCATCTCGCGGATCGGGGATCCGCCGTCGCTCCAGTCGGAGTGCACATGGCAGTCACCGCGCAGTGCGTCGCACAGCTCCGCGCCCAACTCGGCCACCATCCGCCCGCCGGTCGCCTCCAGCCGACGGAGATACACCGGCTCCTCGCCGCGCAGGCTCTCGCCGACCGTACGCTCGGTGACCTCGCCCACCCCGGCGAGCGAGCGAAGCGTTCCGGTCCTGACCCGATCCTCAAGCTCGCCGGGCTCCAGGCGCTGAATCGTGGTGGCCGCGTTGCGGAAGGCGCGTACGCGGAAGGAGGGCTCGTTCGCCATCTCCAGCAGGAACGCAATGCGCCGCAGGTCGGCGATGGGGTCACGCGGTTCCATCAGCCGTGGGCCGGGTCATTCACAGGCGCCGACAACCAGGAGGCGTACAAGGTAGCGACTTCACGTCCGGGCGCATCTCCTCACCATCACCAGTTGTCAAAACCTCCCGAGTGACTACTGACAGTTGTGAGCCAGTGCCGGTGGACGCTGCTTGGCTGGTATGTACACGCACCAGTTGTCAACGCGATAGGCCCAGACACGCCCAGGCACGGCACTACCGCACCTACGGGAGGGTGAGCATGCGCCGTGGATTCTCGACGGTCAGCTGGTGGATCTCGCCCTCCCCCACGGCCGCGGTGCGCAGGGTGGGCAGGAAGTGCTGCTGCAGGAAGGTGAAGCCAAGCCCACCGTTGGCCTTCAGCTGGCTGTTATGGCACACGTCCTGGCTGAGCAGCAGCTGCGGCCCGTAGCCGCGCTCCAGCAGCTCCACGATCAGCTCCACCAGGCGGGGCTCGGCGGCTTCCTCCGTGCCGAAGCGGTGGCCAAGGAAGTCGAACTCCAGGTTTGCGCCTCGCTCCACGATGGCCAGGTAATGGTCGAGCACCGGGTACGAATCGGCATGACCGATGACCACGCGTCCCGGCTCCACGCCCTCCTCCTCGAAAATGCGTAGCTGCGCCAGGCCGACTGGTGAGCGGACGCTGTGCGTGCTGATCGTCATCCCCGTCTGGCGTGAGGCGCGGGCCGCCGCACGGTGCACGCGTTCCTCGAGCCCGCTGACCCACGGCTTGTCAGTTCCGATCTCGCCGATGACGCCGGGCCGCACGCCGGTACCGCCGACGCCTTCCGAGAACTCGCGCACCAGCTCATCGGCCAGGTCATCGACGCTGCGCCGATCGATCAGCGCCTCCGGCGGGTAATACGCCTCCCGGTACCAGCCGCAGCCCATCACCAGCTGGGTGCCGGAGCGGCTGGCCAGCCGACGCAGCCGCTCGGGGTCGCGGCCGACGCCCGGCAGAGTAAGGTCAACCAGTGTGGAGCCGCCGCGACGGCGGAAGTCACGCAGCTCGTCGGCGATCGCGTCCTCGTCAGGCGTGAGCTCCCAGTAGTCCCATCGGTTCTGGATGTGCCAGAGGTAGATGCCGGTGTGCTCGTGCGGGAGGGTGAAGCCGATGCGCTCAGGTGGGATCGGTCCGCTGACGGTCATGACCCGGGGAGCCATGGGATGCCTCCGGTGTTCGATTGGGGCGCCGGTCGGTTGGTGTGGGCCGCCGGTGCTCGGGATGAAAAATGCCGCGCCAGTGTGCCATCACTCGGGGCAGCATGAGAATCCTTGTCGGCCATCGTCGCCCGACGGTATGCTCCTCGCCCGTGCCGCGCAGCGGCCGCAACAGAGGATAGGACCGCGCCCGTGCTCACCATCTCCCTCGACCGCGCCGGGCCCCACGCGTGACCGCGCCGGCCAACGTGGCAGCGGGCGACGTCTGGGGAGCTGCGCAGCGCGCACTTGACCTGGCCGCGGAACGCCTGGAGCTGGACGAGGGCATGCACCGCGTCCTGCGCCTTCCGAAGCGCGAGCTGACGGTCCACTTCCCGGTGCGCATGGACGACGGTAGCGTCGAGGCGTTCACCGGCTACCGGGTCCACCACAACCTGAATCGAGGCCCGGCCACGGGCGGCGTGCGCTTCACCGAGGACCTTTCACTGGACCTCGTACGAGCCAACGCCATGCTGAATACCTGGAAGGCGGCCCTCGTCCAGATTCCATATGGCGGAGCGATGGGCGGGGTTGTCGTCAACCCGCGCCGCCTCTCCACCTCAGAGCGCAAGGCGCTGACGCGGCGCTATACCACCGAGATCGGCATCCTCATCGGCCCCGACCGTGACATTCCGACCCCGGATGTCAACACCGGCTCGCAGACCATGGCCTGGATCATGGACACGTTCAGCATGCATCGCGGCCACACGGTGCCCGGCGTGGTCACGGGCAAGCCGATTGCCATCGGCGGCACGCGCGGTCGACGCGAGGCGACCAGCCGCGGCGCGTTTCGTTGCATCCTGTCCGCCGCCAGGTGCCGCGATATGGAGGTCGACGGTGCGCGCGTCGCCATCCAGGGATTCGGCCGTGTGGGAATGGTGTTGGCCCCGATGCTGTCGGATGCCGGCGCGCGAATCGTGGCCCTGGCCGACGACCGTCATGCGGTGACCAACGCCGAGGGCATCGAGGTATCGGCGGCCGTCGAGTGGATGCGCAAGCACGATTCGATCAGAGGACTGCCCAATGCACAGCCGATCGATCGCCAGGCGCTTTTTGGCCTCGATTGCGACATCCTCGTCTCCGCCGGTGTGCAATACCAGATCGACCAGGCCGAGGCCGAGCAGATCAAGGCCCGCATCCTGGTCGAGGCCGGCAACTCACCCACGACTCCCGAGGCGGACATCCAGCTACGTGATCGCGGCGTCTTCGTCGTACCCGACATCCTGTGCACCGCCGGGGCGATGGTGCTCGCCTACTTCGAGTGGGTCCAGGACATGCAGGCCTTCTTCTGGGCGGAAGACGAGGTGGCCGGCGAGCTGGAACGGATCATGGATGACGCCTTCGCCGACGTGCTGGCCATGAGCCACGCCAAGTCGGTGGACCTGCGCGGCGCAGCCATGATGGTCGCCGTCGACCGCGTTGCCGGCGCCACCACGCTGCGCGGCCTCTACCCCTGACCCGCTCGGCCGCAGTTGCGGCGGCATCGGTCTTGGCCGCATCATCGGCGTCGTGACCGATCGAACGCGCTGGCAGCAGCACCAGGAGCGATGGGAGGCCGATCGGCTCGGGCCGGCGTTGGAGCGAAGCTCGGAGCGCCGTCCGCGCTTCATCACGCAATCCGGCGTCGAGATCGACCGTGTCTACACCCCCGCCGACCTGCACGACCCGGCCAACCACCCCGACCGGGGGCGACCCCGGTATCGGTCCGGCTCAGGCGCCGCCCACGATGTCGGCTGGGACGAGGTCGATGACCTGGGCCTGCCGGGCGAGCCACCCTTCACACGTGGCATCCACCCCACTGGCCACCGTGGACGCCTGTGGACGATGCGCATGTTTGCCGGTTTCGGCACTGCCGAGGACACCAACGACCGCTTCAAGAAGCTGATCGCGGCTGGCGGCACAGGCCTCAGCATCGCCTACGACATGCCGACCCTGTACGGCTACGACCACGACGAGCCGCTGGCCGAGGGCGAGTTCGGAACCTGCGGCGTGGCCGTCTCCAGCCTGGCCGACATGGAGATTCTGCTGGCCGATCTGCCGGTCGGCGAGATCAGCACCTCCATGACCATCAACTCGCCGGCGCCAATGATCTGGGCCATGTACATCGCGGCGGCCGAGAAGATGGGCGTGCCGCGCGCCGAGCTGACCGGCACCCTGCAGAACGACATCCTCAAGGAGTTCATCGCCCAGAAGGAGTACATCTTCCCGC